>CAYSRM010000012.1:0-30566 GCA_964433435.1 uncultured Victivallales bacterium | reverse complement strand
TATCAAAAAAAATCCCACTTTCCAATGTTATATTATTCTCCTTTGGAATCAGTCACTGGCCGCGCCCGCCTTTGCTTTGCTTGGCCGCGGCAAGTTGCTCGCGTCATGTACGGCCTTCGGCCGTGTCATTGGCCATTGGCTGCGCCCGCCGACTTGTCACGCCGTAGGCGCCCTGCGAACGCGGAAGAGAATTCCGTAGTTAACTATTCTCTTCAATCTGCCTACGACGGTTCCTGGCAAACACTCCGTGTGCAGGCAGGCCACAGCCCCGTAGTTACTTTTTCAGATCGACGGTCTACAATCCCGTCTTTACTTCCCCCAGTACCTGCGGGGCTGTGAACCGCAGTCTTTTCCTGACGACGGTTCTAAGCCCCGTCGTTACTTTTTCGGATCGACGGTCCTGGCAAACACTCCGTGTGCAGGCAGGCTTACAATCCCGTCGTTACTTCGGACGGTCCCCCTGCGGCTCGACTTAGCTCGCCGAGGTCCGGTAAACGGCCGGGAACGGCCGTCTCCATTTGCCCGCTGTGAGCTTATCTTAGCGCCATCCTGTTCAGACACCGCGAATTTTGTAGTTTTGCAGCGGCCAGGATCCCAGGCTTCCCGCCTTGCCGTAAAGCGCGTTTGCGGCAGCCTCCTGGCAGTACGGAGTCTGCCCCCAGTTGATGATAAGGGTCTTGATGCAGGGGTCACAAATGTTTTCGTACGGGGCATTCGCAACCACTGCCACCTTGTGTCCTTTTTCTATAAGATCCCGCACCAGGTGCGTATTGGTCGGGCAGCCTCGCCAGAAAAAGCTGTTCACTATAACTATATCATGTTCCGAAGCCCGTTCCAGGGCTTCATTATGCTCCTCTGGAGAGACATCTATCTCTGTCTCACATAGAGTGATCCTCCGCGACCATCGCTCCATGAAAAGCGAAAGCATACCGGGATGATAGAAGTTGTCGTAACCTTTGCTCTGCCACTCCCTGTATATCGGCTCGACAACCAATACGCTGCTTTCAGGATCGAAAGGCAACAAATCCTGCTCATCACGCACAACCATCACGCATTTCTCAGCCACCGATCTTATCGGCTCCTTTATCTCGGGTTTCCACAGTGTCTCTTCTGCCTGCGATGGATCGAAATAGTCGGAATCCAGATTCTGCCGGTCTTTCATGCTCAGGATCCTGAACAGTTTGGCGTCAATGTCCGACTCTTCTATCTCTCCTTCGTCAACATACCGTTTAATCCAATCGAAAACCTCCAGTTCGAGGTCCGGATTGCACTTTGCCAGGATCAGGTCTGCCCCGGCCTTTGCCGCTTCGGCGCATGCCTGGCCAAGGCATCCGAACATGTCAACCACGCCCTTCATGCCCATGGCGTCGGTGGTGACCACACCCTCAAATCCAAGTTCATCTCTAAGATAACGGTAGACCGAAAGCGACACTGAAGCGGGACGGTTGTCGCCAAAAGCAGGACACACCTGGTGTGCGGTCATCACCGCAGGCAGCCCCTGACTGATCAATTCCCGGTAGGGCCTCAGATCTACCTGTTCAAATTCTTCAAGCGTCTGTCCGTTTGTGTCGAGCGCATAATGCAGATCAACTTCACTGGCCCCTCTTCCGGGGAAATGCTTGGCAGTAGGCGTAATGCCTCCAGCCATGAAACCACGCATACAGGCACGTCCAAATTCCACTACGCGCTCGGGCGTGTCGCCAAAAGATCTTGTGCAGATCTCAGGATTGCGCGGATTAGTGTTTACGTCCAGCACCGGCGAATGGACCATTGTAACTCCTATAGCCCGAAGCTGCTCTGCCACGGCCCGGTATGCTTCAAATGCAAGATCCGGTTCGGCAGTTGCTGAAACGCCCATTGCGGAGGGCATCAGGTTAACACCACCGCGGGCAAAGTCGCCGGAAAAATCGCCTTCCTGGTCGATGCAAATATGGAGCGGGATACCCAGATGCCGTTTCTTTGCCAGCGCCTGAATTGACCTTATCACTTCAGCGTAACTGTCGGGATGACAGTGATAGGCCAGTCTCTGCTGACTTTCGCCTTTTTCAAACCTTTCTTTGTAAGGAATCGCTTCATGTACGTGTGGTGTAATCCGCAATCCGCCGCACTGAAGCTGCTCGATCTTCCGGTAAATGTCAGAACGAATTCTGAAACCCACGAATTCGTATGTTATAAGCTGCCCGATCTTCTGGTCGGGAGTCATTTGTTCAATTTTTTCTTTTACATTCATACATAACCTTCTTGCAGTGAGCCACGATTACATGTTGCTCTTTCCCTTCAAACTTTAGTCCCCTGATGTTGTTCTGACAAGAGTTTTCAACCGGTTCTCCAGTGCTCTTTCGAAATACATCTGCTGTCCGCCATCCAGCGAAAGAGCGTGAAAGGTACTGCTGCGGGGAAGCGAATAATCCGCTTTCGCCGGTGGCGAAAGCCGTGATGTTCGCGGCGCTACCGCGAACAAACGGGGTCTCGCCAGGTTGGCGAGCCGTTCAAGCCGTTGCGCCTTGTAACTGCGCCAAAACTCGGCGCGTGAATAGATCAGGCTGCCTCAAGTCTCTGGCCCAACACGTTGCACCAGATTGATTGATCCATCAACTCGCCCAGTTGATGGATCAATCAGACTCGCAGCGGGATTTCTGTGAGATATGCGGCCTAAAACGATAATGGCTACAGCTTGACGGATCGTCCTATAGAAGCTATTTTCTATTATTTCTGTTGAAACATAAGGAGGAAACATGGCAAGAAGACGCAAATCACTCAATGGCAAATGGAGTTACGTACTCGATCAGTATAAAGTAGGAGAACAAAGAAAATTCATGGCGCCGGTAGGCAAGAACAGCGAAGTGCCAGGTCGTCTGCCGGTAGACCACAACATGGAGGATGTAGATACCATTACAGTCCCATCCTCCTGGAACGTGGCTGTCCCTGAACTTAAGTACTACGAACATAATCTGTGGTATTACAAGAAGTTTCAGAAAACAGAATCCATGAAGTCCGGCCGATCTTTTCTGTGTTTTGAAGCATCCTACTACAAGACAAAGGTATGGTTGAACGGCAAAAAACTGGGAGAGCATCTCGGGGGATTTACGCCGTTTGAATTCGACATAACGGACGTTCTCGAAAAAAACAATGTGCTTGCTGTAATGGTTGATGCCACGCGCCTGCCCGACCGCGCACCTACGGTCACAACCGACTGGTTCACTTACGGAGGCATTTATCGCGATGTCTATATCGAAAACAGGCCGTCTAAGCGTCTGACTGATTTTTTTGTATATCTTGACAAGAGCGGTAAACGAATCCGCGGAAGGATAAGCGCATCGCACGCAGGTACGGCCGAAATACGCATACCCGAGATGAAGATTATAGAGCAGGTAAAGATCTCTGGCAAAACCCACTCCGGGAGTTTCGCTGTACCGGCGCCAGCTTCACTCGAACGATGGGATACTTCCAATCCCAAATTGTATAATGTAACTGCTTCCTTCGAAAACGACACAGTCAAGGACAAGGTTGGTTTCAGGACCATAGAGGTAAAGGAAGATAATATCCTGCTGAACGGCAGACCTGTGTATCTCAAAGGGGTATCCGTTCACGAGGATCACATAACCCGGGGGCGCAGCCTGACGGATCAGGATAGAGAAGATGTCTTCCGGCATGCGAAACAATTGGGATGCAATTTTCTGCGTCTGGCCCATTATCCGCACAGCAGGAGAATGGCTCAAATGGCCGATGAGAGAGGTATCCTTCTATGGGAAGAAGTGCCTGTGTACTGGCGAATTCAGTGGCAGAACAGAGACACTTATAATGACGCCTCAAACCAGCTTAAGGGGCTGATCCTCAGAGACAGAAACCGTGCCTCGGTCATTCTCTGGTCCATCGCAAACGAGACACCGGCAAACGCGCCTGGCAGGACAAAATTCCTCTCGCAGCTTAGCCACATTGCCCGGCGGCTCGATCCCTCGCGTTTGCGAACTGCCGCTATGTTCATCGCAAATAAAAACGGCGAGTTCCATGTGGATGACCCCCTTGCTGATGAAATCGATGTAATAGGAATCAATGAATATCTTGGGTGGTACGGGCCGAGCGATCCTAAAGAACCTTCAAAGATGAAGAAATTCATGGATCCCGGCAAACCGGTTATCGTTTCCGAGTTCGGCGCAGGTGCCAGAGCCGGATATCACGGCTCTGAGCGCTTTACAGAGGAATACCAGCAAAGAATATACGAAGAGCAGCTTAAGGCCCTTAAAACACGAAAAAGCATTAAGGGGCTTACTCCCTGGATTCTGATAGACTTCCGGGCGCCACGGTACAATAAGTACCAGCGAGGTTTCAATGTCAAGGGGCTGGTCGACTCGGACAGAAATACCAGGAAGAAAGCCTTCAAAGTGTACGCTGACTTTCAGCCGCCCACACAAAAGAGTTAAGGAGAAAAACGAAGCTAGTCGCGATAAGAAGCAAGGTACTTCAACAGTTCTTGACTGACTGCGAAGAATTGTTAAATACTAACCTGACCTGTACGCGGAACAAGCAGGTCAGGTTAATAAAAAAATCCAAAACGTGAAACAGTTGTCAGTGTGGAGGTCAAGGTTATGGCAGATAGCATTCCTGAACTTATCGAAAAAGCGCGCGCGGCCCAGAAGGTAATAGAGTTCTGGTCGCAGGAACAGGTTGACAGCATGGTCGCCGCTGTTGGCTGGGCGCTCTATAAAGAAGAAAATGCCGTCGCTTGCGCGGAAATGGCTGCAAAAGAAACCAAAATGGGAGTCTACGAAGATAAACTCCTTAAGCATAAGAAAAAAACCCTCGGCACTCTTCGCGACCTGCATGGCCTCAAAACTACAGGGGTTATAGAGGAAGACGAGGCAAAAGGACTGATCAAAATCGCCAAACCTGTAGGCGTTGTCGCGGCCATAACGCCGGTGACTAATCCAACATCCACACCGGCCGGCAATGGGCTGGCAATATTGAAAACGCGCAATGCGGTAATATTCGGAGCACACCTGTTTGCCAGAAAAACAACCGGACTGGCAATTAAGTTCATGCGGGAAGCGCTCGAACAGATCGGCGCGCCGCCCGATTTGGTTCAGGAACTGCCCAAACCGACAAAGGAACGAATACAGGAACTAATGGCCGCCGCCGACCTTGTAGTCGCCACTGGATCGGCAGCCCTTGTAAAAGCTGCTTATTCCAGCGGCACACCGGCCTACGGTGTCGGCGCAGGCAACGCAGTTGTCGTGGTGGACGAAAGCGCGGATATCGCGGATGCCGCCCACAAGGTTTTCCTGAGCAAGACATTCGATAATGCCACATCCTGCTCCAGTGAAAACTCGCTTGTTATTCAGAAAAATGTGGAAGAATCAATGATTTCAGAATTGAAATCCAATGGCGGCTACCTTTGCTCCCAGGAAGAACGCAATAAACTACAAGAGCTGATGTGGCCGGATGGCCATGCGCTGAACGCCAAGATCGTCGCCAGACCAATTCCCAGAATCGCCGAAATGGCAGGTTTTGAACTTCCCGCAGACGTGAAATTCCTTATGGTTAAAGGCGAGGCTCCAGTTGAAAACGATTGTTTTGCGTCTGAAAAACTGTGCCCGGTACTGACGCTGTGGTCATACGACACGTTCGAACAAGCCATCGAATATGTCGAGAAGATCACGCGAAAATGCGGCTATGGACATTCATGCGGCATTCACAGCACCGAAGAAAATCACATCATGGATCTAGCACTAAAATGCCATGTGAGTCGAATGATCGTTAGACAACCGCAGTGCTATGCAAACAGCGGCAACTACGACAACGGCATGCCATTTACCATGACCCTTGGATGCGGAACATGGGGAGGAAACATCACTACGGAAAATATAGCATGGAGACATTTTCTTAATGTAACCTGGGTTTCAAAACCGATTGAACCTGTCGTGCCGGATGAGGAAAAAATATTCGCCGATCACTGGAAAGAATTCGGCAAGTAGAAACTTTGGCTTGCTTTATACCGCGCTCTACGGAATCGCGAAACTTGGAGAAAACACAAATGGACACAAAAAAACTTTACGACGATTATATGATCACAAGCATGGTAGCCGGATTTCAGCCCGTTCAGGTCGATAAGGCATCAGGGTGTGTTGTAACCGGTCACGACGGCAAGGAATTTATTGACCTTTTCTCAGGCATAGCTGTCTGCAATGCGGGCCATGGACACCCGGATGTAGTCCAGGCCGCAAAGGAACAGATGGATAAGCTTATCCACTGTTGCACTTACGTCTACTACAACCCCAGGGCCGGAGAGCTGGCACAAAAACTTGCCGAAATCACACCGGGAAAGCTGAAGAAAAGCTTTCTCGCAAACAGCGGAGCCGAAGCCATTGAAGGCGCACTCAGACTGGCAAAGCAGCATACCGGTAAAAAAGAGATTATTGCGCTTACGCACAGTTTCCACGGAAGAACCTATGCAACGCTCTCCATAACGGGAAACTGGAGCAGGAAGAAAGGCGGCGGTCCGTATATGCCCGGGGTTTCCTTTGCGCCAGCCCCTTACTGTTACAGATGCCCGTTCGGGTACAGTGGTCCCGAAAGATGCGGACTTCAATGCGCAAAGCATGTCGAACATATAATCAAGTATCATACCTATGGAGACGTTGCCGCATTCATAGCCGAGCCGCTCCTGGGAGAAGGCGGCATTATTACTCCGCCTGAAGGTTATTTTGAGACCTTAAAGGAAATCCTGGACGCTAACGGCATTCTGTTTATCTGCGACGAGGTGCAAAGCGGATTCGGCCGCACCGGAAAGATGTTCGGGATTGATCACTACGATGTTGACGTCGACATTATGACAATGGCAAAAGGAATAGCAGACGGATTTCCGATAAGCGCTTTTACAGCCAAGGAAGACATTGCTCAAGCATTCACTCCGGGCGATCATCTCTCCACATTTGGAGGCAACCCGGTAAGTTGCGCCGCTGCACTGGCCAACATCAACGTAATGGAAAATGAAAAACTCCCGGACGCATCGGCTGAACGCGGCAGTGAACTGCGGGAGCGTTTCAACGCGCTCAAGGCCAAGAACTCTCTGATCGGAGATGTGCGCGGCAAAGGTCTTATGATCGGGATTGAAATGATTAAGGACGATGCCAAGACACCTGCAAGCGAAGAGGCCAAAGCGGTTAGAACCAAATGCCGCGAAAATGGCGTCCTGATAGGCGTAGGAGGAGTTCATCAGAACGTAGTAAGAATTCAACCTCCGTTAAACCTTTCCTCCGAGGAAGCTTCAAAGGCAGGGGACACCATAGCCGAAGCCATCGCACAGGTTTCGTAACGCTTGATTTAGCGCAGGATCAATCTGCGGGATACTCAAGAGGCTGTTCGAAACCTTTCAGCACACGCAGAGCGCCTGCCGCCAGGGCTTCCATCTCCAGGTTGCGAGTGTAAACTTTGACCGGAGCTATGAAGCTTATCATTTTCTCCAGATCACTGACCAGCCGGAGCCAGGAACTCAGGCCGCCTGTCATTACAATCGAATCGACCTGGCCTCCAAGCACTGCAGCGCTTGCGCCTATTGCCTTTGCTATGGAGTATAACATTGCGTTGAACACAATGACGGCGTATTCGTTTCCGTCCCCTATTAGTTTTTCAAACTTCTTCATATCACGTGTATTGAGATGTGCGTGAATTCCGCCTCCTCCCGCAAAAGCCTTCATCAGATCGTCCCTGCTGTGAAATCCGGAAAGACAAGCCTCCACGAGCGAAACAGCGGGGACTGTTCCTGCCCTCTCAGGAGCCATGGGTCCATCACCCCCAATTGCATTGCCAACGTCCACGACTCTGCCCTTTCTATGCGCGCCCACACTGATCCCCCCTCCCATATGCGCTACTACCAGGTTGCATTCGCCGTATTCCATCCCCATGTCCAGGGCAGCCTTCCTGGCGGCAGCTTTCTGGCTCAATGCATGAAACAGGCTTTTTCTCTCAATCCAGGGGACTCCGGTCAATTTCAGCGAAGGATCCATCTCATCAGTGGTAATCGGATCCACCACGTATGCAGGCGCTCCAAATTTCCGGCCAAGGGCGTAGCCTACCTGTGGCGACAGGTTTGATGCATGGCATCCGAATCTCGATTCCTTTACGTCTGCAAGAAGCTGCGCGGTTATCCTGTAGGTTCCGCCGGTGACCGGTTTAAGTATCCCGCTTCTTGCTGATATTGCGGCAATATCGTCCCGGCTGTACTGCTCTTTTTCCAGCTTAACAACAGTAGCTTCCGTGATTTGCTTGCAGGCGTGCTCATCATTTGCGCCATTGTGGTGCAGCAACCATTCATCCCGGCAATTCTCTTCTTCGAATACGGCCAGTTTCACCGAAGTAGAACCGACGTTTATTGCAACAATTCCATTCTTTATCTTCATTTGACTAGAAAACAGGACAACATAATGGACATCATTTTAGTTGTCATGCTATCCACCCGCGACGGTACAGCTATGGGCGAAGAAGCTCCAACAACTACGCTGGCAAAGGTCGCATTGCTGAAAAACTGCAACGCCTTGTACAAGACGTTGGCAGTCTCAATCTCAGGAGCAACGAGAACATCCGCAAGGCCAGCAACAACACCCCGCTTGTTTTTCTTATCAGCGGATTCTTTGGACATTGCGTTATCAAGCGCAAAGGGTCCCTCAACATCAGCTTCAGAAACCATGCCTGATCCGGCCATCTTGGTCACAAGCGCGGCATCCAGAGTTGCAGGCATGGCGGGATAATTGAGCTTGTCGACAGCCGCCAGCAGCGCGACTTTCGGACGTTCACAGCCAAACTGCTTTGCAACAGCAACCGCATTTTTGACGATCCTTAACTTTCTGTAAATATTGGGGGCAATATTGACGCCAGCATCGGTCAGAAACATAATTCGTCCGCTTACGGGATCATTAAAAACAGCGACATGGCTCAGAAGGCGGTCGGCCCTGATTCCTCTTTCTCGCGAAAGCACTGCGCGAATAAGTGTGCTTGTGGGTATACAGCCTTTCACCAGAACATCTGCTCTGCCCTCGCGGGTATACTCAGCCGCAGCCTGAGCAGCGCTTACTTCAGACTCACACTCCGTTATGGTAACTGAATCAGGCAGCTTGAGCCCAGACGCTTCACATACTTGCTCGATCTGTCGCGCGGAACCAAAAAACGCCGCTTCAGCAAAGCCCAACCCGCATACCTCATCAACAACCTGTATTATGCTTGTATCATGGGGCGCCGCAACTGAAAGCCGATATGTCCTGCCGCTCTGCTTCACTGCGTCAATAAGAGCATCAACCCGTTCGATCTTCATTATACTTCAACTTCCCCGTGTTGTTCGATTGCGATTCTTCCAGTTCTTACCATCTCAACTATACCAAAAGGTCTCAGCAGGTTTACAAGAGCGTCCACTTTGCTTTCCGGACCCGACATTTCAATAGTCAGGGTTTGCTCTTCCATTCCGGCCACTGTCCCCTTCATAATCTCGACCAGTTGCATTACCCTGGCAATGTCCTCGCCTTCCGCCTTGACTTTGATAAGAAGCAGTTCCCTCGCAATCATAGTATTTGAGTCCAGGTCTTCTACGTCTACCACCTCGACAAGGTCTTTCAGGTGAGCTACAACATCTCTGACCCGCTCTTCATGGCACCGTATAACAATAGTCATCCTCGACATTGTTTCATCTTCAAGTTCCCCAACAGCCAGGCTGATGATATTTATACCTTTACCCGCAAAAGATGCCGCGATACTGGCCAATACGCCAGGCTGATTTTTTACAAAACAGGATACGGTGTGCTTTAAGGCTTGTCTCATTCAATAATCCCCCTTATTTTGTACCCGTTGCATGAACATATAACAAAATTCGAGCTATGCTTCCGGCTGATTTTAGCTGTATCAGCTTCAGCCCGCAAGGCAAAACGGAAAAACGGATAATGTCAGGAGAAAGTGGGGGCTCATATGGTTGCACATTCCAGCGAAGAAGATGTCCACGTTCCAGAACACCTTAAAACACAAATTATTACCGGAAAGGATATTTTCAATGAGTTCAGGATCCGGCACAACGACCTGGGTCCTGAAAAAATAGTCCGGATTTATGACCCTTCTACAAGTCGGACATGGGGATATGTGGCTGTGGACAATCTTTCTCGCGGCGCTTCACTCGGCGGAATAAGGATTGCTCCGGATATTACCGCACAGGAAGTCTACCACCTCGCGGCTGCAATGACGTTGAAATCCGCTGCGGCCATGCTCCCGCTTGGCGGCGGCAAAGCAGGAATTATTTGCTCGCCTGCTTTTTTTCCCGAGAATCCAGACTCCAAACGCAACTTTATAAAGGCATTCGGCAAAGCTTTGTACGATATCCCCGACTACGTGCCCGGCCCTGACATGGGAACATGCGAAAACGACATGCAGGTTCTATACGAGGTCTTTACGGAATTGTCCGGAAGAAAAGGACACGGCAGAGGAGGCGTTGGCCGCCCGCCCGAGAACGGCGGACTGCCGATAGACGAATGGGGCATTACTGCCCACGGTCTTTTTGCGGCCGCGCACGTGGCCGAGGAATGTATAGACGACTTCAAAATCGACGGATCCAGGGTAATTGTTCAGGGAGTTGGCAATGTCGGCCTGCACATTGCCCGTAAACTGGCTTCCAATGGCGCCATAATTGTAGGCGCCAGCGACATTAATCGCGGACTCTACAACGCTGACGGCATAGACCTTGATCAAGTTTCAACATTATTCGGCACGCCTGAAGGAATGTCCCTGTATACAGGAAAGTTCGATCAAGATTTTTCTCACGGCAACCTTGACCGGCTCCTCGAAATGCCGTGCGATGTACTCGTTCCTGCCGCCCGACCGAATGCAATAACCTGCGCGAATGCAGACAATATCCAGGCAAAAGTGATACTGGAAGGGGCAAACAATCCCACACATGGCATCATCGAATTTTACCTCAAGCAACGTAAAGACACCCTTTCCCTTACCGATTGGATTGTAAATGCGGGAGGCGTGATAGGCTGCGCCGTAGAACTCAAAATGGACGCCGACCCGGAATACAGGCGTAAAGTCCTCAATGGCGGAGATAACGGGCGAGTTTATCTCGAGGAACTCGTCTACCGAACAGTATCTGCAAACGTTCGAGAGATCTTCGAGCGAATGGCCTCAGACCCTGGAAAGTCAGGCAAAACTTTCCGTGAATATGCCATGGATCTGGCCAGATCAAGGCTGGCTGATGAAAAAATCAGGCGGACAGTGTGGCTATAGCCTGATCTATTCATGAATAACGCCAAGCAAGTTGTAAGTTGTTCGGAACGGACGTTATACGCAGTTGCAGCGTTGCGTGTAGTTTTTAACATGTGTGGCTTGATCCACATCAAATGGGAGAGCTTGGCATTTTTTCATGAATAGATCAGGATAGCGCCTTGTCAGTGCTTTATGCTGCCTATGCGGATATTGACATTTTCACGGCGTTCAAGCCGGTCTATGCCACCGTCCTTGATCCATAAAATCCTGTCAGAGGTGGCAAGCATCTTCTGATCATGAGTGGCTGTAATTACAGTAGTATCGTACTTATTGGAACATTCTTTCAAAATGTTAATGATCTCAGCGCCCGTATCCAGATCCAGATTAGCCGTCGGTTCATCGGCAAGCATTATGGTCGGATTCATGGCCAGCCCTCTGGCAATCGCCACCCGCTGTTGCTGCCCGCCTGAAAGCTCCGAAGGACGGTGGTCCAGTCGATCGCCAAGCCCCACCGAACTAAGAACTTCTGCGGCCCTGGTATCGGCTTCATCGTTTGACATGCCCGAAAATATCAGCGGCAGCATGACATTTCGCCGCGCGGTCAAAGATAGAATCAGGTTGAACGCCTGAAAAATATATCCAATATGGTGGTTGCGAAAATAGGCCAGTTGCTTGCTCGTCTGACTTGTAAGATCGACCTGTCCGATCTTGACCTTACCTGAGGACGGCTTGTCCAGGGCTCCGATCATATTAAAAAGCGTACTTTTTCCCGAACCGCTGGGACCCATTACTGAAAGGTATTCTCCCTTGAACACCTTGAAGTCCATATTTCGGAGCGCATAAATCTGTTGTCCGCCCATACTATAGACCTTGCTCAGGTTCTCGCATTCCACGATAACTTCCTGTGATGAAACTTCTTTATTATCTGCCATTTCTGCCTCTATTGCTAGCCTTCTGTAATTAGGCACCGGACTTCATCAAACCAAACCCTTGCCAGGCGCCAAATCGCGCGACATCGCGCTTTTCAGTCATATACATTATTAATTTCAGTACATTTCGTGGATCAATAAAGAGTCCAAGCTAGAACGGTATCTTTATCACAGCTTTCGAAAGGAAATTAAGCCCGACACCGAATACAGTTATCAGCCCCATCCCGCATGAGAAACCCGCCATAACAACCGGCACGTATTCTCTCCATTTCAATCCCATCTTTCTCTGAAAGTAATAACGTCCTATAAGAGCGCCTATAAACTGGGTCACCACTACATGCGGAAATGTCTGATTTAATCCGCGGATGAAACCGTAAAATGCCATACTTGGCACGGCCAGAGCGTTGAGACCGAAGAAAAGGCCGAAACAAACCAGCGCTCCACTTAAAAGATAGTCCGGACGAAAAGCCTGTTCAAACGTACTGTATCGCCCAAGGGTCGCAGAGTAAATAATTGAACGGTTACCGGCCTGCAATTCCCACATTCGTTCAGCATAAGGATATTGCGGCCCCGGAATCGGATTGAGGGACCATATAAACTGGGCAAACACCATAGATGAAACCAGGATGATCGGTATAAGAATAATATCCGCCTTCCAGATTGAACGGAAATTTGTGCCTGTCAACTCAGCCTGACGCCAGAACACTGTACGCTGTCCGAAATCCATGCGCGGGATCGGCAGAAACCAGACCTTCACATCACCCGTATACCCGGATAGAATAAAAGCAGCCTCTTTTGCATAGGGTATCTGTACAACTTGTCCTGCCATACCTTCAAGCCGGGCAGTAACATAACTCAGCGCGGGTGAATAAAACAGCGCAAAGAAAAGCAGAACAACCATAACACCGGTATGCCAGTCGATCAGCCAGCCGCTTATAATCACATATAACATTGATGTGGTGATGTATACTGCCACTAAAACCCATACCGGAACATCGCCGCGACCTTTTGGAGTCACATCCATCTTCTCGTTATGGACCTCCTTCATCTGTTTTCGTTCAGACATCTTCGCCCTGACCCCTTTGACCGTTCTGTAGACGCCAACGGCAGCAACAGCTATACTCGTGCCAATCACAAAACTGAAATAGAAATCTATATTGCACTTGAATACCGTCTGAACTGTATCGTCGCCCAATTCCCAGCTCGTCAGAATATCAAAATGATACAACATAGGATTAATGACCAGCGTACACATGTGCCCGATAAAACTTCCCACCATCGCGGTGAACGGCAGAACCATCCCCACTAAAAGCTGTGCCATATTAAGACTTATTCCAGTTGCGGCCGCAGGCAGAAACTCGCCGGTCTTTTGAGTCCAATCCACAAAAGGGATGGGCAATATCTGGATCGTTTCTCCCAGTAAAGCGCCGGATACAGCAGGAAGCCCCATGTAAATAGCGCCAAAACCAAGGCCAAGAACTCCACCTATACTGAAAACTCGCCATCGCCAATTTCCCTTGCTCTCTTCGCCACGCTCCTTCTTTTTCTTACCCTCCTTGCCCTCTTCGCTCTGTTGCTCCACAAGGGCCATAATCCCCTGTGCACCGATGGGAGCCATAGGGAAAGGAAGATTTTCGACATCGCTGGCCATTCTGAACAACCCGTAGCTGAGAAAAGAGTAGTTGATCCTTGATGCAACAATCTGAAAAAGCATAACCCCGATAGCGGGCAACCATTCGATCTGCAGAAAACTGCGCTTGTCAAGCACTTCCGGGTCGGTCGGCGCAAACCAGTGCGGCAGCGTCTGAGTTATCCCCATTCCTGCTGCAGCACGGCTCTGCGCAAAAAACTGATTCCACAAGAGACCCGAAAACGGCTCGCCCATGGCAGCTGCAGCCATGTAAAACAAGACGAAAACTTCGGGCTTCTTCAGAGTCTTATTTGCCCGCCTTGCTACCTCAAGAAAAAGAATTACCGTTACCCATCTCGCTGCTGAACCTACGCCAAACCCCGCAAGAAGCTGCATATACATCGTTCCGGGCACCATCAAAAGCGCCACAAAAAGGGCCCCAAAGAGTGAGGTCCATGTAAACCCGTTTTCAAACTTATCAGGAACCTGCATCAGGTCTCTGTATTGTTCAGCATCTTTATCCTGTTTGGTCATGTGGTCTCTTCCTGACTGAATTGCTTGTCAATATCGGCTTTGCTTATTACTGCAAGTTCATCCCATCTACGATGTGTCATCTCCCGATAATGGTCGGTGAGCTCTTTGCCGAACGTCCGCCAAATGAGAAATTGCTTTCGTAACCCGCTGATAAATACTTTGTTGGCACGCTGCCAGTCGCCGTATGCCCCATTCTTCCGTTTCAAAAGAACCCGGATTTCATCTATCCCCTCGATATCGCTGGGACGACTCAATATAATGAAATTTTGCTCGATGCCAAGATCAAATGGCGCCAGCGCAATGTACCCTTCGATTCCAAGCATGTCGTTTTCCTTCTGCCGGATAACTCGACATTCCATCGTCGCAAAATCCCCTACCGATGTATCCCTGTAGTTGTTGAAGTGCTCCTCAATGAAACTCACGATTCCGGTAAGGTCGTATTCCGACACTGTAAATGGAAACGCGATATCGTAGACGCCTCCCACAGGAGAGCTGATCCTCCAGCTTCGCTGGATGCCCGGATTGGCCGCTCTTGCTCCTTTAATCGCAGGGTAAACCGTAGACAGCAGGACAATCGCCATCACAGTAAAGATGGTCACAATTGCGTTCATGGAGCTGAAATTCATTGACGGCACCGAGAACCATCCCAAATTGCTCAACAAAGATAATACCTCTGTTACAACCTGACCCAGCAGATACCCGCCCATTCCACCGACAACAGCATATACTGCAGCCTCAGCAAAAAAGAGACCTGCAATATGAGCCGGAGCAAGCCCCAGGGCACTGAATGAGTAAATCTCACCTTCCCTGTCCGCGACGCTTCCGAGCATCGTAGCAAATACAATCAAGCCGCCCAGAAGGACAGGAATTACAAGGTCCTTCAAGCCACTCGCCTGAATCAGCGTACCGAAAAGCAGACGATGAACCGCACCTTTGTTTCCCACAAACGTAGGCAGTCCTGACGCCTTTGCAACATTCTCACCTACTTCCTGTGTATTACGGGAATCTTTAGGATAAGCTGTGATCGCACGGATCTTGCCGCCGAGTTTTGCCGCATTTTTCGCAGAGATGATCAGCGTGCTGTCGAGACTGTATGTTACAAAAGATGCTGCTTGACCCTCTTGAGCCTTGGCTTCCTGGGCAGAAGCGCCCGCAATTCTAGACAAAGCATCACGGCTCACGGAAGCCTTATAGTCTACTGGAAGCATGCTTGAACCATCCATGAAATTCAGAAATGCGAACTCCGTCGCTATAGTGCCGGCATAAGTGAAATGCCGTCCTTCCAAAATAATCCCGGCATTTCCAATATCTTCTTTAGACAGCCCCAGGCTCTTGCTGACACTATTCGCCAAAAGCATTCCATCACCCTTCAACAGTTCGACATTAGCTTCGTCCTGCAACAGTCTGCGAAGGTGCGGCTGCATCTCTATGTCCCTTATATCCATGCCCATGGCAGCAGATATAATAACGCTTTTCTCGCCATCCTCAGTCGAGACGATTCGATCAACCGAACCACCCGTTTCCATCGCACTGCTAATATCCCTGGCCTCAGGAGAAAGCCAGTATCGAGGCACAACCTCCGCTGTACCCTTCATAAAGCCCGCAAGAAATCCAGTCACATCTTCCTTTATGGGATTCCATAGTGGATTATGCACGAGCACACGCGAAGGCGTATAACGCATCGGTCCGACATAAGTCCGACGATTGCCCCAGCTGCTGCCGAAAGACGCGAAACTCAAAATAGTGAACGTTAAAAGAACAACTGTAATACACGTCAAAAGCGTTCGCAACGGACGCCTGCGCATCGTAGAAATGCCCATAGCAATGGCCGCTGTCATGGTGCTGAGCCGTGATACATCCATGCTGTGCGCCGATGCGCTTACACCCTGCATCTTTTTTATCTCGCTTTCGAGCTTCCTGGTCATAATGAAGATAACCAGCGTGCTAAGAAGTATAATCGCAAATGCCAGAAAAATTATTAAAGGGGTTGCCGCAAGCTTGAAGGCCGGATTAACAAGATAAAGTAGTCCGAAAGTTACAAGGAAAAAGCAGACAAACCAGCCGATCTTCTTGTAAATGTTGGGCGTTCCTATCAATAATCGTTCCATGCTGTAGGCAAACGGTATCGCAAGCACCAGAAGGAAAACTACCGCAGTCACAAGGTCGTTCATCACTCCGATAAGCGGATCGTAAACCCTTCTTGACAGAGAGGACGATCCCTCCAGCATTCCCATGTAGCGGCTTGAATCCTCCTGAGACTTCGCATCAGCGTTAAGATCAGAGGCGGAACCATGAATTACTTCCAGCGATTCCTGCCCAATCTTATTTTCCCGCAGCAGGTTCAGACGATACTCATTGAGAGTATAAAGATCCTCAGCAGTTGTACGAGAGGCAACGGGATGGCTGAAAGGATCCGCCAGGCTGTATCCAGCTCCCTGGTATGCATTCTTTGTAGGAGAATTTTGAAGAAGCACCGTGCCATAGGGATTAAAGAGCTTCACGCCCTTGGCGTAAAGGGGAGAGAACAGTGTCAGGATAGTATCATATTCACAAAGAAGGTGTCGGTCAGCCCGTAGTTCAGCGGTAGAAGCTGCCCGCATAACAGTTGTAGCGACTAGACGATCATAGCCATAGCCCACCAGCGTGAAAGGCTTCACATTGGCAATCTCAACAGGCACGTTTTGGCTGATTCTGCCGGCTCTCATGGATTCTTTAGTGGTGCACGCCAGGATGATACCCTCTGCCTGAGCGCCCCTGGCACGAATGAATTTCTCCATCACTTCACCAGCGTCAAACCTGGCAGCAAAGTAGCCGGGATTAATCCCAGCTCTCTGATATTCGCGTGAAATAGGGGGCAACTCGAATATCCCGTCTGACTGGCTCATTCTCAAAATAGGCCATGAAAACCCGGGCGGCACTTTATTCACGCTTCCGCTGCTCCATTCCGAACTCGCCGAACCGCCGCGCGGAAAAAGAGCCACGACCGCACCCGGCACAGAAGCGCTGCGCATAGGGTCGCCAACATCTGACTGTTTGATAGCATGGCCGAATCTGCGACTTTTTGACCATCTTGTTTCGTTGTAGAAAACTCTTACGCGAATAAAGTACGGTCTGCTGAGTTCCTCTCTTTCTACAAAGTGACTCAAAAAACCCGCTATTCCCTGCGACTGGGCATACATGGCCCCAACGTCAAGATTTTCCAACGTGTCTGAAGGCAAACCATGCCTGCGCAATGGATCAAACACTGTGTTTAACGACATATTGAAACGCGAGAACATGCCGGCAATTACGCCGCTATCCGTGTGAAGCCCAGGCGTAAACATTCTGCTTGAAGGATACATGGTTGAAACCGATCTCAAGTCCAACCATTGCTTGTCAGAAGCAGGAACTTCGTCTGCCAGGTTCCGGATAGTCCGATAGAGAATAGTTCTGTAGTTGCCTTCCTCATCCTCAGTAAAGAATGGCATGCTGTCATCACCATGAGCGAAACACCACTTCTTCCGCGCATCACCAAGGTTAAGACTCAGGTGAAGAACAATATCACTCTCTTCTCTTCCAATCTCTTCAGCAAGTCGAAGTGAATGGACACAATGCTTCTTGGTGCGTACGAGCTCTTTCTGACGCTGGCGTCCTAAGTCACGTGCATATTCCACAACACTGTCAACATTCTTGAACAGTGACTCAACAAAGTATTCACGCTTCTTTATTCTTTTTTCCGGATCAGATTCGGTTATGAGTTCCTGCGCAAGGGCTTTAACTTCTGGGCGGCTGCCCGGTCGTCCCTGTTCGCTAATGAAACGAAGTATCGAATTCCATGCCAGATCTTCCATCGCGAGACGGTCAATTGTCCCCAGTTCGCCCGTCTCCGGCTTGAGCTCGTCCATTTCACGACGTATCTTTTCTTTATCTGCATCAAGATCATTGAGACTGCTCTTGAGGTTCCTGTATCGCACACGAAGAGGGGCAAGTTCCTGCATTGTTACGTTTCCGAGAGTCACGACGTAATTGCGCAACATGGAAGAAAAATCGGAGTACCCTTCCATCTCCAAAGCTTCTTCAGAAAAAACGTCGTCTGTTTCCAGCACCTCTTGAATTAACGCCATGTATTCGATTTCTTCTTCAATCATGGCCATACGTTCTTTGAGCGTATACTTCGCTATTGGCCTGTCACCGGCCACCCGGTAAAGAGCACCGTAGAACGCTCTGGCGCCAAGGTGATTCTGTGCCTCGCCATCAAAAAATGCAAAAATAATATCCCGCCTTGGACGGTTCTCCTTGAAATGCCGGGCAAGATGCAGCAATGCAGCGCAATTACCCGCATTTCGAGCCCCCTGCGACAGTTCGGGAATCTCGGAAAGCGCGTCTAGTGGCGCCCCAAGAACTATCGTCTCTCGCCGTTCATCGTCTTCGTCCACTACCGGATCGGTCCCGCGCAATATACCGAACACATTCCGTCCCTCAACCTCTTCCCATTCGGAGAACGCGCGCAATGTCACCTTCCTGCTCTCCTGCTTCAGTCTCAGTTTTTCCGCCAGTTGCTGAGTCACATAAAACCGGGGCAGATTGGCTGGGAGATTAACATGATGCCTTGGAAGTGGCACATCATCCGGTCCGCCTATAAATATAACTGCACGCGCCCCCATCGCAAAGGCATTCAGCCAGTTGTCGTCAGAATCGAAATCCATGACAACGATTTTATCCTCCGGGAATTTCTTGTCATAATCAGCAAGCAACCCATTGCCTGCGTATATCGTTTCGGCAGTCAGGCCGTCCTTTGGAGTAATCGCAGCCTGTAGCATATTGTGCCGGGCTGCCTGCATGGGAAAGGTCTCACCATCGACTTCAATTTCACACATCAAAGAACGATTCTGCACAACCGGAAATTCCTGGATAAGCACATCGTCCAATCCTAAATCATCAAGCCGCCTCTCAATATAAGCTGCAGCGGCACGGCTTCCTTCAGCCCATCCAGCTAGTCTGTGCCTGTTGGTTGTAAGTTCCGCCACATCATTCTCAAAAGTCTTCAGGTTATTATCATTCGTGGCTGCCTCAGACCATTCTATGCTGCCGCATAACAGGCAAAATGCCGCAACAATCCCTGCTGCTGCCTTGCCGGCGAACTTCCTCTCTTTTAAAAACATCATGCGCATGAACATCTTTCCAATTGATTCTTGTTTCTGAAATTTAAAATCGTGAAATATGACCGAATTCATTCAACAATTCCAGTGTCTATTTCAAGGTCTTTTCTGTCTGCGATTTTTTCAATTGCTCCATCCCGAACCCAGGTAATCCGATCAGCCATGTCAATCAACCTATGGTCGTGAGTTGCACAGATCACGGTGACTCCCCTCTCCAGATTCAGTCTTCTGATAATGTGGTGTATTTCGTCCCCTGTCTTAAAATCAAGATTTCCGGTAGGTTCATCGCAAAGAAGCAAACTTGGATTGTTCGCCATCGACCTCGCTATCGCTGTCCGCTGCTGCTGACCACCGGACATCTCTATCGGCTTATGAAACCACCGTTCCTTCAGTCCAACAATATCCAGAAGAGACATACCCCTGTCATGCGCTTCTTCCGAGTCAACGCCGGCAAAAGCCATGGGCACAGTCACATTCTCAAGAGCAGTCATGTATTGAACAAGGTTATACGACTGGAATATATAACCAATCTTCTGGCACCGCAAAAACGCAAGCTCTACAGCACTAAGCTGCGCCACGTCGACCTCATCAATAAACACCCTGCCGCCGCTCGGCGAATCAAGCCCGCCTATCATGTTGAAAAATGTGCTTTTCCCGGATCCGCTAGGCCCCATAACACACATGAATTCACCGCGGTAAATCTCTACATTCACACCCTGGAGTGCATGTACTTCCTCATCTCCCATCATATAAGTCTTTTTCAGATTCCTTGTCCTGATAATGACAGGCTTTTCTTCTGTCTGTTCGCCCGAGGGCTGATCTGCAATATCTGCTGCTACTTCAGACACGGTTACTCCTTCACTATTCCACGCGCATCGCTTCCATTGGCGCCAATCTAGCCGCCACAAATGCCGGATATATCGCTGCAATTACAGATATGATGACTCCGCTGGCAATAGCAATACCAATCCCGGCCAATATCGCAGCAATCGGTATATTCTGGATTGCCATAAAGCCGTACCCAAGACTTGAACGCAACGTTCCAAGCAACAGTCCGCCCAAGGCGCCGGCTATACCACCGAAAAAGCCCTGGAGGCCTGATTCCAGGATAAAATTCAACATTATAAATCCGTCAGTAGCCCCCAGACACTTCATGGTTGCGATCTCGTTAAAACGTTCGGTCACACTCATCAACATCGCATTTGCAATACCCACTACACATACAACCATACTTACGATAATCAGCCACATCACACGATTACTGAACCCTAGCGTTGTGCCTTCGGCCATTTCGGCCTCTAAACCAGCTTCGACCTCCGCCAGCTTACTGTCGTTGATCTGTTTTCTGGCTACAGCAACTATTCTGTCTACACTCAATTCAGAAGGAATCTCAATCTGTTCCACTGTCTTCTTATACCAGCGGGCCGCTGACCGGGAAGTAAGAAATTCAAGAAGTACTTCTGATGTAACCTGGTTCAGGTCGTCGATTCCCTGATTCAAGGCAAATTTCTGTTTAAAACTACTGCTGTTCAACGCAAAAAGTACAGATTCAAGGTCAAGACTTGCCTTAGCTTCTTCTCTTAGTATGGTAATATCGGATTCGCTCATGTGAAACCCGAGATTTTCAAGTATATCAATTTCTGTACTATCCAGGGTTGCAAGCAACTCCTGTACATTGTCTTGTGGTGTCTGTTTCTCAAGTTTACCCACCGCCTCCATATGTCCGTTCATAATCGATTCTCTCAAGCTGCGCGTCTTTTCCCAGTCATCAAGCAGGTCCTTAAATTCTTCTGCATTACCCGGAATCTTTATGCCCATTTCTCTGGTTTTGAGTATAAATTCGTCTAATTCACCAGGTTGAGCAAGTCTACGGAAAATTTTACGGCCGCTTAGCCGCCCCACAAGCGGGCGCCGGTCGCCTTCGCTCAACCCTCTGAAGAAGCGCAGATACCTCTCTTCGCGCTCAGCAAATTCGACCAGAACTTCCAGTTCAGAGCTGTTGCAATCACCCCACTGTTTCAGTTCCTGCCACCTGTTTCCACCCTCTTCAGCATTGCGAAGCAAAGAACTCAATTCACCCGGTGTCATCGGGCTGGAAATCCTGTCAACCCAGAACAGAAACGTCCGCCGTGGCCCAATCTGTTTTTCCACGCTGCTGGCCACATTTTTCCCTATAAGACTGTCACTAAGAATAGTCATAAGAAATGCGACCGCCAGAGCCACAATCGAAACGGTGATCGCCGCCCTGAAAAGTCGAAACTGAATGCCGCTCACTACGATGCTGACACATCGCGAAAAAGGAAGCCTAACCTGGTCATGAATTTCAAAAGCCTTCAATTTCTGACTCCAATGATATCGCTTGAGACCAAAACAAGAACCCCTCTCCTCAACATCTCCTGCATAAATCCAAGAACTGCAACCTGCGCCTCTCTGAAAAAGAGCTTGTTCATGCGCGCAAACTGCTCAATAACATTCTCAACCTTTTTTGTCTGATCACACATCTCCAGCACATCCCTGCCTAACAGATCCACACGAACCCGCTTTTTATCCGAAAAAGGTACAATCCATCTGATTGGCCCCACAAGATACCTTGGTTTTTTCATAGGGATACTCACAACCACGGCTCCGTCCTGCCTGTAATCCAGCTCTGCGGCCTCATTTATGCACGGCACAAGCTCAAGAACTCTGATATCCGCAATATCCTGATTTCTTAACTCATCTACCACTTATCACCTATATGCTTTGTTCAAGAACCGGTGGTTTCTTGCAACAAATTACCTGAAGACCTTCGGGCAGAGATATCCGGTAATCTCTCGAATTTGTCTCCTTGTATATCCGGTAAACCCGGTTCTCTGTTTCGCATCTCCACCCTAAACTCAAACTAACCCTGTACATTCCCTTCAATCGCTTGAAGCCGATTGCAGTGGCTGTGGACACTATGCTTACCGCGTCATGTCCATTCCACTCAACGCTCCTCCGGCTCCTGATCTCGCTGCCATACTCAAGTCTCGCTTCCAGCCATTTCGTCAGGCTCGCCCTCAACCAGTAATCCGGAACCCCCAGTCTCTCAATATTAAGGAATGTCCCTTTGTTCCCTCTCTTTACAAACTTCCAAACCGTTTTCCCCGCGTGGGATTCAAAGCCACTGAAACTGTACTCCGAGGGAATAGTCGCGGTAATTCCCATCGCCTGCCAGAATTCATTCTTTCCGTCTTCAGGCTCATGAACCTCTATGGAACCCAGTATTTTCCTTTCACCTTCTATATTTCTGCCGTGAGGCCAGAATAAAACTGCCTCAACCAGCATGGCGCTTTCTCTAAAAAAGCCTCCACAATGAAGAATAGACGCGCCACCCTTCTTTTCCTGCAGGCCAACCCACCCGTCCTTCAACGCGACCTTACGCCATTCAACAGCTTCTTCCTCGTCTTCGATCGGTCCTTTGTCAATCAGCCTTTCAAGATTCGGCCGATAGTCCAGCTTTCTCCAGAAAACTTTAAGGCGCTTTCTTCTGCGATCGCCGAAAAATATGCTTCCCTTCTCCCTGTCTCCGCTGGCGTGGCATATTTCCCAGTCGGCAGGATGTTCAATATGTATCCCCTGCCAGCAAGTCCGGTTATATTTAACCTCCACTCAATCACCTGTTAAAAACTACTACCAAAGCAGTATACTCGGCGCACGGAAACCGGTTACGCCATTGTAAACCCACCCGACAACCAGCCAGAAGAAGCCTCCCGTCAAATCGCCCATGATAACACCGAGAACAAAAGGCTTTATCGAAAGATACTTCGCCGCCCCCCCGAATCTTGTCACCGCCGACTTCAACACCCAACCAAGAAAAAACGAAGGGGCGAACCTGACAAACATACCTGATGCGAATACGAGAAAAAGAATTGGATGCACCGGCCACCAGGTATATTTGAGCCGAAGGAAACTGAACAACAGGAGCAACCCGAAACCTATCGCGGTGGCAACAAGAAACTGTTTGTCCGGCAGCATATTGCCGATTCTCTCAAATGCACCATAGTTTGCCACTTCCTCGTTTTGCCCGGAAAGTTCAAGTTTTTCCACAGTCTTATCCGCCGCAACAAAAATTTCCTCGGTATTATACCCTCGGCGCATGGGAGCAGCATAATTGTAATCGGCCCAGATGGAAAGAGGTACTGCCACAGCAAGCATAAGAAGCAGAGCAATTATCATCAGGCCTCCAACTTTACCCACCGGAAGCTTGGTATCACTGGTAACCTTGAGACCATTGGAAATGAAAGGCATCATCGTTTCGAAAGGGTCGCACATAAGCATATACAACATAAGACCCAAAACAATAATGACCGTAGGTCCAAGCACAGTCATTCCGAATATCCCGACAATCACCGCAGGCATTGTCCAGTTTGGCACAAAGAAGAAAGTCCCTGCTTCGGCATTCATTCGGGCACAAACAAGATAAAGAAGCACTGTGCACAACACTGCAAGAAGAGCGATAACCATATCAAGACCAACAGCCATCAAGACACCGGTGGCGCCCACAACACAGATTATGAAACCCCTGCAGGCCCAAACGCTGTATCGGCTGGTCTCTTCCCGCCTCCGGAAGGTAACCGCTTCAGATAGTGTATGCCAATAGTATCTTCGCCCAACATAAATCAACATGACAGCCATGGCCAGAAAACTGCCGAAATTCTGCCACTGAACAAAACCACCCTCCATTCTGCTTCCGGAAATATCTACCCCGATTTGCATCATGATGAACACGGCAAACATGGATATCACGGGCGATATTCCAAGTGTAAACCCTATATCAGAAGCCAACAGAAATGCTAAACCCAACGCAGCAGGCATGATTTCCGGGGAAGTCAGCGCTTGAGCCCCTGTGACTTTGGTCAGTTCCGGAAACTTCGCCGACAATGCCGAAAAATCAAACGAAAGAGGAATCTTCGGAAAATCCGGGTACCAGGAATTTAAGCCGTTTAGCATCATTAATGTAAACGGAATTGAAGCGCCTATCCAAAACATCCGGTTTTTGAACAGTTTGGTGTCGCCTTTCTCATCACGCTCCAGAAGCGATGACGCTATCTCCGCAAGGGGATAGCGAATTCGTTCCTTCTCCGCCCATTGACGGTGTACAACCATGGCCAGACATATCACGCCTACAAACATAAATGCAATAATGCTGACCCACACTTTAATCGGCGCGCTCCATGCCGACCACGGCACCTCGTCCAGCCCGATAGGATTGCCTTCACTGCCCATAGGACTGATGTAGTTATCTACAATTTCGGGGCTGTCTTCGCCTTTGTTGGGCAAAGTTGAATCAGGTGCATACCCCAGAATATCTTTTTGCTGCCAGCCGGGCCGGCTTCGCTCAAGCTGCATTGGATGTATAAGCGATTTGGGAAAATATCTCATCAGCCCGGCGTCCGCAATGCCACAACCTATCAAGGTAAGGGAAAGGATCAGCGCCAGCTCACCCGCGCTGAATCGAAGATTTTTATGAATCCGCCTGAGAAGCGGATTTATCACGGCAACAAACACAATCAAGGCGCCAAAAACGCTGACCGGTAGATTTCCACGAACCAGCCCCCACATCCCTGGGACATGCTTTGACGCAAAAGCTCCGCCGGCCCCCATGAGAACAGCCATGATAAGGCCTACTATGATTCCTCGTATAGTCATGTTAAAACCCTGTTTCCCTTAGTCATGAAATCAAGAGCCTCAAAACCTACGAAATCATTGTCCGCATAACAACAAAAAAATGGCGGATTCATTATTTTTTATCATAACAAGTTTCTTGAACTCTATTCTGACGAATGCTATATGTCTCTTTTCCGAAATAAGCACAGTCTTAAACATGCACGGCCGGGGTGGCGAAACGGCAGACGCACCAGACTCAAAATCTGGCGGTGGCAACACCGTGTGGGTTCAAATCCCACCCCCGGCACCATATGCTAACCCTCATATCTCACAGAATTCCTACTGCGAGCGCGGATAGCGCCACTGTGAGGGCACGAATTGGCAAAACGCCAGATTGCAGTATGTCTCGGCTGCTCCGGCGTTTTATCAATTTGCGCCCCCGCAGCAGCCCTTTCCGCGCTCTTCCGCCGGATGGCGGACAGGCAGCTACGAAATTCCGTGAGATACGCGTGCTAAGTAAGCAACCCTGAAGATATCCATCTGGCCGCAAGGGTTTCGCCGCTGAGCCAGCCGCCCAGACATTGAGCCAGCACATCGGGCTGAACCTTTTGCGCCTCCAGGTCGTTGATGTCCGCCCAAATAAACTCGATGTAGTCTTCCATCGATAATGGATTTGAAATGCTTGAAAGCGAAGGGACTACAGCCTCGAACACCAGGTTTATTTCACAGCAGGTCTCTCTGTCTCTCTTGTAACAGTGCTCGATCCCGCCGAGAAAACCCCTTACCTCCGCGTCCACTCCGAGTTCCTCTTTCAGCTCCCTGGCAAGCGCAACCCCGGCAGGCTCCCCGAATTCAACATGGCCGCCTGGAAGATACGTGTTCCACGCGCCCCTGGTATGGCACAACAACACCTTATGGCTGTCGGTCACAACTGCCCTGCTTATCACTTCTATCGTGCCCGCACCTTCGCTCATGCTGCCCATTTATACATCTCCTCTAGATAGCAGGGAAAGCCTATCCCTGTTTGCTATAACCCACCCGCTCAGAAACAATGAACCGCAAATACACACAACACCTGCTTGTGCCTTCGCGCTCGCTACTGCGTCTGCAACAGCCTTATCCAATGCGCATGTCAGCGCGTCGTATCCCTTCTCTCGCGCAATACCGGCAAGCGCGCTTTTATCCAGGAATCTTTCATTGGGCAAATCAACGCACCAGATCCGGGCAATGCTTCCCTTCCACTCTCTTAGAAAGCCCCCGGCATCCTTGTCGTCACACATCCCCAGAACCATAAATACCGGAGCTTTGCCATACCGACTGGCTATCGCCCTGCAAAGCGCAGCCGCGGCAGAAGGATTATGGGCCCCGTCAAGCACTACACGCGGACTTTCGGAAAGTATTTCAAATCTACCCTTCCATCTTGTCTGTTCAATGCCTTTTTTCAGAATCGCGTCCGGAATCGCTACGTCAAGCACCCGCTCAAGCTGATCGACAGCCACAACAGCGCATGCAAGGTTCCCGGCCTGGAAATCTCCCGCCATCGGCAACTTTATCACCCCCGGCGACCTGTTCCCAGTCTCAACCCTGACTTTCTGTCCCAATCCTTCTCTACTGACAACGGTTGTCGAAGAAACATCTTCAACACAAACCCCGGAAACACTGGCTTCTTCAGCCTTCTTGTGTATAACTGCTTCAGCCTCAGGCTTCATTCGGGTATATACTACCGGCGCGCCGGGCTTAATTATGCCTGCCTTTTCCCCGGCTATCTTTTCAATACTGTTGCCAAGATATTTGGCATGCTCCATCGATACCCCGGTAATGACGGAAACAAGCGGCTTTACCACATTAGTGGCATCAAGGCGCCCACCCATTCCTGTCTCTATAACTGCAATGTTGATTTTCTGACTCCGGAAATGTTCAAATGCCATGGCAGTTACCAGTTCAAAAAAAGTAATGCCACGCTCGAGCATCTGCTCTACACAGGCAACAGGCTCGTCCAACCGTTTCAATAACTCCACGGTATCACTCTCACTAAGTTCCCTGCCGTCCACCCGGATACGTTCGCCAAACCTGATAAGGTGCGGGGAAGTATACAATCCCGTGCGCAAACCCATTGCCTGTAAAACACCGGCGAGCATGGCGCACACCGATCCCTTGCCGTTCGTTCCAGCTACATGAATAACCCCGAAACTACGTTGAGGATTGCCAAGCGCCTCCAGAAGAGTCTCTTCTGCCTCAAGCCCCGGCCTTATACCCAGACTTCGTCGTGCATAAAGCCGCTTCATATTCTCGTCATAATCATTCACATTCCCGCCCTCCCCTTCCTCAATCTTCTCACATCCCACAGACTACAACTTGCAGATCACAGACAAAACACCCCGTAGCACAGGTCACTTCTCTTCTTCTCTCTTCCCTTCATCATTGGATATTCCGTGCTGGATATTGAATATTCTCCCCTCCCAATAACGCAGCCGCCAGGCTGCCAATGACACGGCCGAAGGCCGTAAATGACTCGCCCACAGGGCGAAAATGACGCGCCGTCAGGCGCACATGACTCGCCCACAGGGCGAAAATGACCAATGACTTTACCCCCTACCCCCGGGCAACGGTCACAACATTAACCTCGACTGCTCCCGCTTCCTTCAAAGCCCTCGAACACTCATTTACCGTAGCTCCTGTCGTCATAACATCGTCAACAAGCATAATCGACCTTCCGTCAATTCGTTCCCGGCAAACTACACGAAAGGCATTGCGAACATTTTTTCTTCGCTGTCTCGCATTTAGTTCCACCTGGCTGCCGGTGTCCCTGGTTCTGACCACGCTGTTGCCGTAAAAAGGCGCATCAATCGCACCAGCTAAACGCCGTGCCAGCAGCGAGGACTGATTAAACGTCCGCTCCCTTTCTTTCCGCCCAAACAGCGGCACAGGCACGACCGCCTCAATCCCTGCCTGGTCATAATGAACCTTGACACAGGCCTCCAGATACTTCGAAAGATCATCGGCAAGCCATACATACGCATTATACTTGAATCGGTGCATAGCCCTCTGCAAAGGACCGGAATACCGCAAAGCCGACCTGGCGCGGTTAAAAAAAACATCCTCCCGCTTGCACCATGAACACCTGTATTCGTGATACACCTCACCGCCAGCGGGATCCCCGCATCTGATGCACACAGTTCCGGTTATCAGCGCAAACTGCGATCTGCATTGCCAGCATATATGTCCAGACCCTGCGCCGACATTATTACTGCAAGATGCGCAGTAGCGAGGAAAGATAACGTCCAGAAGGTTGTATACAAATTGCCTCATTCTCCAGTTTAGCCTGATCTATTCATCAACTCATGCGCAGCATGACACAACGCACTCATTGGGAAACACTTACCACGTATTAAACGGATTTTTGGGACGGGTCCATTCTATTCCCACATTTATCAGTGTTATCAGTGTCATCCGTGGTTGTCCCTCTCCGGGTGGATAATTGAGGTTAGACGTATTTATCAAGGATCGGACCCAACCTGGACTTCGATTCCTCAGAAATAGCCTCAGGCGCCGTCATCAGCGCAGATCCGAGAGCATCCTGGCAGTCACATTTGCGCTCAAAAGCAAGCTCCGGAATCAACTCCCTTATAATACATTTAGCCAGGCTTGAATTCGCCTTCAGGTTCTCTACCACCATCTCAACACTGACTGCTTCTTCCGATTCTTTCCAGCAGTCATAATCAGTCACCATCGCCAGCGCCTGATAGCATATCTCCGCTTCTCTTGCCAGCTTGGCCTCAGCCAGGCTCGTCATGCCTATGACATCAAAACCAAACTTCCGGTAAGTGTTCGACTCGGCCTTTGTTGAGAATGCAGGTCCCTCCATATTCACATACACTCCGCCGTCGACCACTTTGATCTTCTCCGTCTGTTCGCTTGCCCCCACAACCTTCTCACTGGCTTCCAGAAGAATTCCTCTCAGGTCCGGGCATGTCGGCTCCCCGAACCCGATATGCGCCACAACGCCCCGCCCGAAGAATGTATGGTCGGCCGAACGCTTTGTACGGTCAAAGTACTGATCGGGAAGCACTACATCTCTAGGGCGCAGATCCTCATTCAGGCTGCCCACCGCCGAAACCGAGATGATTCTCTCTACTCCCAGAGCCTTAAATCCAAATATGTTTGCCCGATGATTCAATTCTGAAGGCAAAAGCCTGTGCCCGCGCCCGTGACGAGGCAGAAAACAAAGTTCTATATCGCCTGTTTTGCCGCAGATGTAACTGTCCGACGCTTCCCCGAAAGGGGTACTGAGCTTCTCCTCTTTAACATCAGTCAGCCCATCCATTTCATAGAGTCCGCTACCTCCAATAACACCAAGCTTCATAAACGCCTCCATTTTTTAACTATTCACTTTTGCCGCACACGAATCTATGCCGATTGCTGCGCAGTATTCCTGGCATAGAACGGATAGAGTTCGCCGACCGCTCCAGGGGGAATGTACTTCCACCGTTTATAACTCCACAACCATTTATTCGCGTTCGATG
Organism: uncultured Victivallales bacterium; assembly: GCA_964433435.1. Classification (GTDB taxonomy): domain Bacteria; phylum Verrucomicrobiota; class Kiritimatiellia; order UBA8416; family CAYSRM01; genus CAYSRM01. Next base: position 949 of record CAYSRM010000012.1, on the reverse strand, counting down.
ATATTTCCTTTTCCATTGTCGAGGCTATTCTCGCTGCCACGTCCAGGTCGTTCATCCCCTCTGCCCGCGGATCAAAAGAATCCGAAACATAAGCCCGGTACCTACCTCCATTGCCAGGTACGCAGAATGCCATAACAACCGGCACACCGGTCCGGCAGGCGAGAATCCCCGGCGCCCTCGTTACAGGAACAGACAATCCAAAGAAATCGACATATACCCCGCCATCTTCAGGAAGCGTATTCTGGTCAGCCAACAGCGCCACACTTTCTCCCTCCCTCAGTGACTTGAGCATCCCTCTAACCGCGCCGCGTCTCGGCAAAACCTTCTGCCCGGTTGCCTGCCGCATAAGATTAAGCTGTCTGTTCACTGCCGGGTTGTCAATGTCTGCGGCAACACTTACCAGGGAGTTCCCCCGCAAAGCCACCGCAAGCCCCAAAACCTCCCAGTTGCCAAGATGCGCTGTTACCGCAACCACCGGTTCAGTATTCAGGATTGACTTCATGGAGCTATCGAAATCGACATAGCGTTCTATCCGGCGACTACTGTGCCGCTCAAACCAGAACAGGTCGAACAAAACCAGCGCAAAGGTCTGAAACGATTTCATACCGGTACTTTGAACCCAGCGCTCAGAAGCGTCTGGAAAAACCGTTTTCAGATTTGCTCGAGCAACCCTTCGATCCCGCCCTGCCACAGAATAGCCTATTCGGCCCATGACACTCGAAAGCCCGATAATAGCGGATCTCGGAAAATGAGGAATAACTGCTCGCGCAAACCGGAAAATCATTGTTTCCCAGGAATATCTGAATTTGCTGTTTCTCATATATCTCCTGCATAATGCGGAAACACTTCCGGAATGTTGCGGCAGAAGCTGCAAGGTACAGCATATCGGTTCATCTCAATACCGGATGGTAGGCCGTGACGGATTCGAACCGTCGACCCGTACATTAAA
>CAYSRM010000011.1:0-31356 GCA_964433435.1 uncultured Victivallales bacterium | reverse complement strand
CCTGGTGGCGCGTCATTGGGGATTGGTCATTGGCGCCTGGCGGCGCGTCATTGGCTCGCTTTGCTTGCGTCATTTATCCCGAGGCGCTGGGGCGCTCGGGGTGTCATTAGGTGGGGGAGGACGAGAAGAGTTGACCAGGAAATACCCGCCTTCGCTCAGGTAGCTTCGGCGGGCGCAGCCCAGCCTTCGCTCAGGTAGCTTCGGCGGGCGCAGCATGGAATGTTCAATGATGAAGGAGCGGGGAGGCCGGGATGCATCTTGGCCGCACATCATTTTTTATGAAGACTTTTGAGTACAAGGGATATGATCGCCGGGGTGGTGCGCAGAGTGGTTTGATAGACGGGTCGGATCTGAAGGAAGCCCGAGAGAGGCTTGCCGCGCAGGGCGTACTGGCCGAGAGGTTGAAAGAGACCAGAAGGGGAATCAGAATCCGGCGAAGCACCAGGGCGGTAATTTACCGGGAACTCAGTTCCCTTTTATCTGCGGGTGTTCCGCTGGCCAGTGGCCTTGACTTGCTGATCAATTCGCAGGAAAAGCCGGCTGTCAGATCGGTTCTGGCGGCTGTACGCGATGACGTACGAAACGGTGAGGGTTTTGCTGCGGCCTTTTCGGATGCGAGTCCCGCTGTTACTCCTTATGAAAAAGCCATTCTTGAAGCAGCGGAACGGTCTGCCACGATGGTTGCCACTCTTGATCGAACTGCCGCTTTTCTTGAAAATCAGCAACGTGTCAGTGAACGGGTGCAGACCGCGCTGATATATCCTTCGATAGTGATGGGGGCGGGCATTTGTGTTGCAATTCTGATGCTTGGTCTATTGATACCGAGAGTGGAAGGGCTTTTTGAAAACACCGGCGGAAATCTGCCTGCTATAACGTCTTTTATGATAGCAGTCGGTAATATTGTCCTGGCTTGGAGTATGCCTGTTCTTGGCGCAGGGGTTCTGCTTGTGATTTTCCTGCGGAGGAAGATTGCATCAGATGCGGATTTTCGTTGTCTGGTGGATGAAAAGCTTTTCAGTCTGCCCGTCTTTGGTCGTGGTTACAGGATAGTGGCTAATCTGCGTTTTGCTCAGACTCTTGGAACTTTGCTGAACAGTGCGGTTCCCCTGATTGATGCTTTCAAGCTGGCATCTAAATCAACAGGAAGCGCGAGCATTATTGCGGATTCCGAAAAACAGGCTGATACCATTGAGCATGGTGGATCGCTGTCTCAGGCTGTTGCCAACATTCCGCCTCTTCGGGAGAGTCTTCCCGGCATGTTGAGGGTAGGCGAGGCGGGCGGGGATGTTGTTGGAATGCTGGACAGCGCTGCCTTCAGGTACAGCACTGCGTGGGACAGATTTGTGGACCGGAGCCTGAGTCTGCTGGAACCTCTCCTGATTCTCCTCATAGGTGGTTTTGTGTTGCTGGTAACCATTTCTGTTTTAATGCCCATTATGTCCCTTACAGACACGCTTCAGATTTAGCCCTGCATTTCTTCACAGGATATTAAATGAGTTTGTATTTAATCCGGTATGGGGCTAATCTTGTGTCCGCTGTCGGTTGGCAGGTTTGGTTGATAAGGAATTCCGGAGGTATGTTGAATGTCTAACAGTTTTGGTCGGATTTTCAGGGTAACGACGTTTGGGGAGTCGCATGGACCGCGCATAGGGGCTGTGATTGACGGTTGTCCTTCGCGCGTTAAAATCTCGGAAGAGCGAATAAAGGCTCAGATGGATAGGCGGCGGCCAGGTCAGAGCAGGCTTGCGACTGCGCGGACCGAATCGGATCGTGTCAGTATAATTTCCGGGATGCGTGAAGGCGTCACCCTGGGAACGCCTATAGCTTTAACTATTGAGAACCGCGACACCAGACCCTCTGATTACAGCATAACCATGGAGGCCCCGAGGCCTTCGCATGCGGATTTCACATACAGGTCGAAGTACGGCATTGTTGCCTCCAGCGGGGGTGGCAGGGCCAGCGCTCGCGAGACTGCATCTCGAGTTGCAGCCGGAAGCATTGGCGAGCAGTACATTGAATCCCTTTATGGGATTGAAATTGTTGGATGGGTGAGTTCGATCGGATGTGTGTGTGGCGAGGTAGATTCAGCCTCCGTTGACAGGGACGGGGTTGATAGATCGGTGGTTCGGTGTCCAGACAAAGATGCTTCTGGCAGGATGGTTCAGCTTATAGAGGAAGCTGTATCCGAAGGCGACTCGGTGGGAGGGACGGTTTCATGTGTATGCCGTAAAGTGCCCGCAGGCTGGGGCGAGCCGGTTTTCGAGAAGGTCCATTCCCGGCTTGCTGCGGCAATGATTTCGATTCCTGCCGCAAGGGGTTTTGAGATAGGCGCTGGATTCGGTTCTTCCCGTATGAAGGGATCGGAGCATAATGATGTTTTCACAATGAAATCCGGCAGGTTTGGTACAGCGACGAATCGAAGCGGGGGAGTGCAGGGGGGCATCACAAATGGTGAACCGGTAGTGTTCAGGGTAGCATTCAAGCCTACTGCGAGCATAGGAAAGAGGCAGCGAAGTTCCGACTACGAAGGCAATGTTCGTGATCTTGAGTTAGAGGGGCGTCACGATCCCTGCATAGTGCCGAGGGCTGTGCCTGTTGTGGAGTCTATGGCGGCTCTTGTCTTTGCTGACATGGCGCGGATGAGTTAAATAACATGCACTCGACGGGCACTTTCGAGATAGGAGCCTCGGACCCAGGGTCACAAGCCCGGGCGGGTACGCTGCATACTGCGCATGGCGCTGTGGCGACGCCTGCTTTTATGCCGGTTGCCACTCAAATGAGCGTGAAGGCGCTGACGCCACGCGACCTTAAGGAAGCCGGTGCCCGAATTATCGTGGCGAATACGTATCATGCCTGTGTTCGTCCGGGTATAGATATTATTGATCGAATGGGCGGTTTACATAATTTTATGGGTTGGTCGCGGCCTATTCTCACAGACAGTGGCGGGTACCAGGTTTTCAGTCTTGCAAAATTGCGCAGGATATTTGACCATGGCGTTGAGTTTAACTCTCATTTTGACGGTCGGAGGTTATTTCTTGGTCCTGTCGAGGCTATGGATGTACAGCGGCGGCTTGGATCTGACATAGCGATGACTTTCGACGTGTGCCCTCCTTATCCGTGTGGATACGATTACGCTTGTCAAGTTGTGGACAAGACCTTAGCATGGGCGGCTTCTTGTTCGGAACAGGAAAGATCTGAAGGTCAGTTGCTTTTCGGGATTGTACAAGGCGGTGAATTTGAGGCAGTTCGTCGGCATTGTGTCGAAGGCCTGATTGATATAGGATTTGACGGTTACGCGGTCGGAGGGGTCAGTGTGGGCGAGCCCGAGTCGGAGCTTCGAAAGGGAATTGAAGCTTCGGTGAAGCATTTGCCATGGGAGCGTCCGCGATACGTGATGGGTCTTGGCAAGATGGACCAGATACTCTGGTCTGTGAGTAAAGGGGTGGACATGTTTGATTGTGTTATGCCTACCCGGTTTGCCAGGAACGGCACGGCTTTTACCCGCCGGGGAAAAGTCGCGGTTAAAGCCGGAGAATATATCTGTCACGCCGGGCCGGTTGAAGAAGGTTGCGGTTGTTACGTCTGCGAAAATTTTTCGAGGGCGTATATAAGGCATTTGCTTAATGTGAACGAAATTCTCGGGGTTCACTTGTTGACCCTGCATAATATTCACAGGTATATGGAATTTATGAAAGAGATCAGGGAAGCCATTTGCGGCGGACACTTTGCGGAATTTATGAAAGAGTTCAGTGCGGCTATGGCGGTCTGATTGTATTTAAAACGGAGGAGTTGCAGTATGGATTTACAGAACATGATTTATATGGCGCAGGCAGAAGGTGGGCAGGGAGGTTCCCCTTTGATGAGCTGGTTTCCCATAATTATTCTTGTTCTCATTTTCTATTTCATGCTTATCCGGCCGCAACAGAGGAAAGAAAAGGAACGGAAAGCGATGATAGAGAATGCCAAAAAGGGAGACCGGGTTATGTTCAGTGGCGGCATTCTTGGAACAATAACCAATGTAAAGGACAGCACTTTTGTTATAAAAATAGCTGATAACGTGAAGATTGAGGCAGCAAAGGCTTCTGTTTCCAAAGTTCTTGAGAAGGGAGAGAAGCCGGCGGAGACTGATAAGAAATAGTTGAGGGAGCTGACATTGTGGAAACGAAAACGAAATGGAAATGGGTTATAGTTATTCTTTGTCTTGCCGTGTCAGGCATTCTGGTCTGGCCTCCGGGAGAAAAGATCCGTCTGGGTTTGGATCTGGTGGGCGGGACCAGTCTTATTGTTGCGGTGGATGACGCTGATGTTGCCGCGCAGGTCAGGGAGAAGGCGCCTGAAGGTTTGACCGGGGAAAAACTGCAGAGAAGGATTCGTCAAGCGGTTACAGATTCTCATGAACGCGCGCTTGAGGTAATTCGAAACAGGATTGATCAACTCGGGATAGCTGAGCCTGTTATATTTCAGGAGAAGGGAAGCAATCGCATAGTTATTCAGTTGCCCGGGGCAGACAAGGAAAAGCGTGAAGAGGCCATTAGCCAGATCAAGCGCGTTGCTTTTCTTGCTTTTCATCTTGTCCACCTTGAAAACTCTGAACTCGCGAAAGAACTTTTGAGCAAAGGTATTACGCCGGAGGGTTACGAGATAGTTCGGGTCGGCCAGGATCTATACTATCGAAAGACAACAGACCTGTTAAACGATGATGTTGTAAAGGAGCCCTTCAAACAGTTGGATCCGCCGCTTGGTTACAAGTATCTTCTTGAAAGGGTGAGAGTACCCGGAGTGGAAGACCGCCTCTACAGGCCTGCAGTTGTTAAGCGGCGCTATGAACTAAGCGGCGATGCTTTGAAAGACGCCCAGGTTGAAGTTGCTTCCATGGGAAGCAGGTATGTGACTCTTGAGATGAACCGCGAAGGCGCCAATGAATTCGAGAATATTACCCGCAAGCACAAAGACCGTCAGCTTGCTATTGTTCTGGACGATGTTGTTTATTCCTCTCCGGTGATCAATGACGTTATTTCCGGGGGCAATGCTATGATTACCGGTAATTTCAGTGGAAGAGAAGCGGATCGACTTGCCATGGTGTTAAGGACCGGAGCGCTTCCTGCCGGGGTTGAGATTGTAGAGAAGCGCATTGTTGATCCTACATTGGGGCAAGACTCGAAGAGGAGCGGCGTTACTGCCGTTGTGCTGGCAGGCGCTGCTGTACTTATTTTCATGGCGGCTTACTATCTGTTTAGCGGTCTTATTGCGGACATTGCCTTAGTTTTGAATCTTGTTCTGCTGCCGTTGGGGATGGTCCTTGCTGCAGGATTTATGGGCACTTTTCTTGGAACGAGAACGGGGGGGAACCCGTTTATATTGCCGGTGCTTACCCTGCCGGGTATTGCGGGTATTCTGCTTACCATCGGCATGGCGGTTGACGCCAATGTGCTGATATTTGAACGAATGAGAGAAGAATTCCGGTCAGGCAAAAAGTTGTGGAGCGCAATTACCGCCGGGTATGACAGGGCTTTTGTTACGATTATGGATGCGAACGTGACAACGCTTATCACTGGCGTAATTCTTTTCATGTTCGGGTCAGGGCCGATACGAGGTTTTGCGGTAACACTGTGCGCGGGCATTATGGTCAGTCTTTTTACTGCGCTGGTTGTGACGCGGTTGCTTTTCGGCGCCATTACCCCGAAGATGCACTCCACTAAACTCAAGATGTTTTCGCTTATCGGGGAGACATCAATTGATTTCATAGGTAAGAGGCGGATTGCTGCTGTGTTTTCCCTGTTGCTCATTGTGCTTCCTCTTGGTTACATGGCGCATCGTGGAATGTCCGATCCGGCCCAGATTTTCGGGGTTGATTTTGTTAGCGGTTCATCGCTTTCACTCAGCTATGATGAGGCTCCGCCGGTTGATGAGATACGAAAGGTTCTCGGTGCAGAGGGGTTGCCCGGCGCGCAAATACAGTACCAGGAAGAGATGGGCGGTGATAACCGGTACCTGGTGATAAAGACTTCCAGGGGTGAATCCGGGCAGATCAAAAACCTTTTGCAGGAAAAATTCTCGAACGCAGGATTCGTGGTATCAACCGAAGAGCAGGTGGAACCGCAGGTCAGCCATCTACTGAAAGTTAGGGCGGTTAAGGCCATTTTAATAGCGCTGGTCTTTATTGTGATATACATATCGATCAGATTTGAGGTCGGGTTTGCAGCCGGCGCCATTATTGCGTTGATTCATGATGTACTGATTACAGCCGGTATTTATTCTTTGTGCGGGCGTCAGTTGAGTCTTCCGATTATAGCGGCGTTGTTGACGATTGTGGGTTACTCGGTTAACGATACAATTGTTGTATTTGACCGCATCAGGGAGGATTTGCGTCTTGTGAAGGGCAAGAGTTTTCTGGAGATATGCAACCTCAGTATCAACCAGACTCTCGGGCGTACCCTGCTTACATCGCTGACGACGCTGCTTGCCGTGGTAATGCTGTTGATGTTTGGCGGAGGCGCGATTAACGACTTTGCGTTGGCTCTTTTTGTTGGTGTACTTGTGGGAACGTATTCTTCGGTGTTTATTGCAACACCAGTGGTTTTGCTTTGGTACAGAGGCAAGAAGCCCGACTTTGCTGCAGGTCAGTGATTATAGAGGCTAGATATAACTGGGTGAGCAACAGTCCGGATGAACGGGCTGTGGGGTCTTTATGCAGGGAATTGGGTATTTCCGAAGCCATAGCATCATCGCTGTGCGGAAGGGGTATTGGCAATATTGCTGATGCGCGGGCATTTCTTAATCCCAGGCTGGGACAACTCAGCGATCCATTTGATCTGCCGGATATGGACGATGCGGTGGATTCTCTGTGGGGTGATATTGACGCGGGAAAGAAGATAACAATCTTCGGTGATTACGATGTTGATGGGCTGACAGCCACAGCCCTGCTTTTTCAAGTGTTGAGTAAACTGGGGGCTGAATGTTCTTGTTTTCTTCCGCACAGGGAAGAAGAAGGATATGGTCTGAGTGCCCCCGCAGTTGAGCGTTGCCTTGAGGAACACCGCTGTCAGACGCTTGTGACTGTTGATTGTGGTTCTTGTGCGGACGAACAGATAAACTTGCTGTGCAGCCGCGGGATTGACGTGATTGTTACCGATCATCATGAGTTCCATGAGGGTTATTCACATGCCAGGGCGCTGGTGAATCCTAAGCGCTCCTGCGACTCCCGAACGCGGGATCTTGCAGGGGTTGGTGTTGCTTTCAAGCTTTGTCATGCGATGCAGAAGAGGGCAATGGAGCAAGGGCGCGAGGAGGCTGATTCATTAGATCTTCGGGATTTTCTTGACCTGGTTGCGGTTGGTACCGTTGCGGACATTGTACCGTTGACGGGTGAGAACCGGATTCTCGTTAAGGCGGGACTGGATCGTATAAAGGCTTCTCCATCCGTTGGACTGGGCGAACTGATAAAAGTTTCGCGGATACCCCGGTCTTGCAGTTCTTATGACATTGGCTTCAGGCTTGGTCCGCGTTTGAATGCTGCTGGAAGGACGGGCGATGCCAACAGGGCTTTGAATTTGTTGTTGGCTTCTGATGTGGATGCCGCCAGAACCATTGCAGAGCAGTTGAATGCTGCGAATGAAATGAGGCGGAAAATAGAGGACAGGGTCCGAAGTGAAGCTGACAATAAGGTTGAATCAATTTTTGATCCGGAAAATGACTTTGGAATTGTGGTTGACGGCCTGGATTGGCCTGTGGGTGTTATCGGCATTGTTGCTTCCAGACTTTGTGGGAGGCACAATCGTCCTGCGGTGATCTTTTCTGATGATGGCCGCGGTTCATGTCGGGGTTCGGCCCGTAGTCCGAGCGGCATGGATTTCAGTTTGATTGACGCATTGGATGATTGCAGTCATTTACTGGAGGCTTACGGGGGGCATCGGGCGGCTGCCGGGCTGGAGATTGAGAAGGATAAGATTGCCGATTTCCGTGCCGTGTTTAATGATGCATGCCGGAGGAGGCTGGATGGCAAGAATCTGGCGCCCAGCGTCATGATTTCAGCATGGCTAAGTGAACCTGATTTTTCGATGGATATGGTGGATGAGATCGATCGGTTACGGCCTTTTGGAGCAGAAAATGAAGGGCCGTTGTGGGGAGTAAAGGGGGCGATAGTGGCTGGCTCACCGAGAATTGTTGGAGAAAACCATCTGAAACTCAATCTGCGTATCGGGCGGACTGTTATTGATGCTATTGGTTTCAGGATGGCCGATCGTGTCCCGCTGAGCGACAAGGCAGTGGATGCACTGTTCGAGTTGGAGCTTAACGATTGGCGGGGCAATACTAATCTGCAGATGAAGCTTAAAGACATCAGACAACCTTTATCAGGGGAGACAGACAAATCTTGATATGGCCAATGAAGAAGTATTTCTGATGGTGCAAATAAATGTACTGGCGAAAAGTCTTGCAGAAAAACCTTAGTATAGGGTAAATTAAGAAAGTGGATGTAAATTTATAAGGCCGGAATTTGCCGGTAATGATTGCGGCGGTGGTTAAAGGAGATAGAGATGCCGAGAGTTTGTGAAATTTGCGGAAAAGGCGGAAGGACGGGCAATAGTATTGTTCGTAAGGGTTTGCGCAAGGACAAGGGTGGAATTGGGCTTCATACCACGGGTATCAGTAAGCGAAGATTTCTGCCCAATCTTCAGCGGGTCAGGGTCAGAGAGAACGGCGGCGCTGTCAGGAAGACAGTTTGTGCTTCCTGTATCAGATCCGGAAAAATTAATAAAGCTTGAAGTCGCGACCTGACCTTGGATTGTGCAATGAGTTGAATGGGCAAGTGTCCTTTTCGGTGAGGGTTATTACAAAGCAGGTATGACTGATAAAATCACAGAGTCTGAGGACATAAAAGATACAGACATAATCTTTGATTGTCCTCACTGCGGCAAGAGCCTTGCTATTGATTACCGTGGTGCGGGGTTGACCATACCATGTAGTGATTGCGGCATGGAGGTGCAGGTGCCAATACCGGAAGGAATGGAGCTTACGGATATTGATAGCACTGAAGAAGAGCAGGAAATAAGGATATTGCATCTGCGAAATTCTCTTACGGCAGCTGAATCGCGTATTGCAACGCTGGAGAGCGAACTTGAAGAAATCAATGAGCGTAGGAAGTATCTCGAGGCCTCGCAGACGCGGAATATGAGATGTTTTAAGACCATCAAGGAAAAGACAGAGATAATAAGAGAGGCGCTGGCACAGATTGCGGAAGCCATTAAAGAAATAGATTCGAGAGAAAGTCCGGATGAATCCTGATATGGCGGACGTTGAGATTGTCTTGATGCGGTAATACAGGAAATGGTTAGAAGTCAAGCGCTGACTTAAGGCGGCTACCGACTTTTTCCCATGAATATTCGTTCAGGACGTATTTGCGACCCATTTGCCCCAGTTTTCTGTTGAAGTTGCGGTTCCCGACAAGCAGTTTAAGCTCTTCTTCGAATTCCGGATAAAAACTGAACCAGAGCCCGGCTCCGCTGTTTCGGCACTGGTCTACAAGCACAGGGCTGCAGGCGTGGACTAATGCCGGGGTTCTAACCATCCATGCTTCGAGAAGGACTATCCCCAGGCTTTCGTTTACGGACGGATGGCAGAAAGCAATAGCTTCAGCCATGGCTGCTCTTTTGTCCTCTTCAGACACAAATCCAAGATCGCGAATGTGGTCTGAAACCGCATCTGGAATATCAATTTCCCCAGCGCCGGTCAGGACGAGTTGGATATCCATTGATGTACGTTTGAGAAAGGTCTTGAAATAGTCAATGAGCAGCGGTGTGCCCTTTAGCATTTCCTTACGGCCGGAATACAGGATATAAGGCTTTGAGAGTTTGTGATTGCGAAGGGAAGAGTCCGTCGGGGCATCGAAGGGTTCTATTCCCGCTCCTACGCACGGCCAGTTACTGACTGATTCGGAAAACAAAGAGATCGCGAGATTTTTTTCCGCTTTGGTGTTAAACATTCCTGAAGCGACATTTTGAAACATTTCTCTGATGATTGACAGTCTGGCGAACGGCTCGTTGTGCAGACAGGGAACCAGGACGGTCTTTTCGGGCGCTATCCTTGAAGCGAAGAAGGGCACCCCGAAGAGGTATGGACCGGCAACTATCCGGTCGAAATGGCTGCTGTTAGCTGAAAGATAATCGCATAGTCTGGTGCTGTTTACACTATTCTTGATCCATTCAAATTCCTCATGTTCTGAGAGGTTGTTTGCGGAACATATTCTGGACTGCAGTGAATGAAACAGTGGAAGATCCCGGTCGTTGACTGGAAAGAAACCCACTGACATGCCGTCTATTTCCCGGAACCCGGGTTCGAGTTCGTTCGCCCATGTAAAATGGTTAACCGCGCAGGTTGTGAGGAATGAAACGTCCCATCCCTGGGAGTTCAGGTACATTGCCTGGCTCTTAAGAAGCGTTTCTGCTCCTCCTACTGTTTTGCCTCTGGCAAAGCGGGGCGCGATGAATGCGATTTTAGGCATGGGTCGCTCTGGGTCAGGATTCACGTTTTTCGAGTTGCGAGATTCTTTTTTCGAGTTGACCAATCCGGCGTTCGTAGTGTTCGTGTATGCCTTGTATGGCACCCAGGAGGAGTCCATTGATCTGGTTTTGTTGAGACCAGAGCCTGTACGTATAGAACTTCAGGGCCTTCCATGCAAGTTTCTTGCCGAAAACCAGAATTCCGGAAAAAACGGGTCTGCGTTCGACTATCTGGAAATCGTTTATGTCTACTTCAGTTGTATCGTTAAGGCAGGAAAGATAATACGGCAGAAATTCTTCTTCGTCTTTCAGGTTAGCGAGGTTATATCGCTCTGCCCTGGCGAGGGCCGGGTCTGAATAAAGACCGTTTTCACGTTTATCTTTAACCCTCTGCCTGATCGTCTGTACTACTTCTTCTGTATCTAGACCTTCCGCGTTAATCTCGATCAGATTATCATTCATAGCAGAACTTTAGACTATAAGAGTTGTGGGAACAAGATCAGAAGACCGGTAAAAGTTAAAATAGACCGCCGTTGGCGCCTGGCATGAGTTGGTTTTAGCGTGATGGGCGGGGATGGATGTTTTACATTCATAGGCGCTGGAAGAAGAAGTTTTTCTTTTTCTCTGTATCGAGAGTTGTTTTGGGACCGTGCCCGGGGTAGATGGCCGTGTTGCCGGGAAGGACGGCTATTTTCTTGAGAGATTCGGTCATTTGTGCGGGGTTGCTGCCGGGTAGATCGGTGCGTCCGACTGAACCGGCGAAAACGGTGTCGCCCGAAAACATAACTGCTTCTTCCGGAAAATAGTAACAAACACATCCGTTGGTGTGTCCGGGGGTTAGTATGGCCTCGTATTTCAGTCCTGCGTCCTCGCGTTTTTCGCGCTTGGAGTTCAGAGAGATTGTCGAGTAGGGTGTGCCGGGTTCAGGATATAGATTATCTATTCTGTTGGTTGGATCGAACGCCCAGGACAGATCTTTAGAGTGTATAACTACCGGGATTTCCATAACTTTTGATAGCGCTGAAGCGGCGGAAATATGATCGGCGTGGCCGTGAGTCAAGAGGATAGACACAGGTTGGAGGTTCTTCTCACGCGTCAGCGAAAGTATATCTTCCTTCTGTGCGCCCGGGTCTATCAACAATGCTTCCGGGTGGCTTTTCTCTTTTTGAACGAGGTAGCAATTGGCCTGTATCGGGCCTACGGTTAAACAATGTATTTGCATATTTTCACTTCCCGCCTAATGCTATTATGATAAACAACATAGTGTAGCGGTGTCGGACTTTTTGCACAATGGTAAATTATGAGTAACGAGGAGGAGTGGCGATGCGTATTTTAGTAACTGCCGGTCCCACCCGGGAATCTGTTGATGCGGTGCGATTCCTGACCAACCGGTCTACTGGCAGGATGGGATATGAGCTGGCGAAATGCTGTTCGTACAGAGGGCACCGGACCGTTCTGATTTCAGGACCGGTGAGTCTTGGCGTTCCGGATGGTGTGAAAGTTTTGCCGGTGGAGACTGCCCTGGAGATGTATGAGGCAGTAAAAGCGGAGGTGGAGGGATGTGATGCACTTATAATGGCTGCGGCAGTATGTGACGTGCGTCCCGCGGAAAGAACCGGGAAAAAACTGAAGAAGGGTGACATTGGCGATAGCATCAGCCTTAAGAAAAATCCCGACATTCTATATTCCATAAGGAATTCCAAGGGAAAAAGGATTTATGTCGGCTTTGCGGCCGAGACTGAGAATCTTGCTGATTCGGCGGTTCAAAAGCTTCGGAAAAAGAAACTGGATATAATTGTTGGCAATCTTGTGGGAACATCAGACTCTGGTTTCGCATCTGATACGAACAAGGCGACGCTTTTTTTTGCCAGCGGTAATACGATGGACTTGCCGCTTATGACAAAAGCGGAACTAAGCGAAGTAATTGTATCTCAGATCGAAAAGCTTGTCTTGTAGGTTTTGTTGCGTGGTTCTTGAAATTGGCGGGTGTGAACTCAGCGAATGGAACCGCCGCCGGTTTGTATGAAATTGTTGACTGTATTAATCATCTGATGGAATTTTTCGTTAAGGAAAAATGCCGTGTCCTGGCCGGTTCCGACGAGGAGGCCTCCAAGTATGGCGCGCATATAGAAAGCGTCTGAGACAAGGAAAATATAGTAGACTGAGTAGAACGGAATAAGAAGGCAGAGTATTCCCTGAAAGACGGAATCTTTGAAGGCTTTGAGCAGGATAACAACATGAAAAAAAAGGATTACAAATGGTCCATACTCCTGTATTTGTGTGACGTTATCCTCGGGAAGAAAGCCGCCATATCTCAGGAAGCCGGTTGTGACCCCGAGCAGAATGAAGAGAATCCAGCTTCCGGCACAGTGGAACGACCGTTTTTTGTCTTTTGACAGGTCTTCGCTTATCTGTTCGCGCACGTTCCAGCTCGAGTTTTCCCTCGCTTCCGCATAGGTTTCTTTAGTGACAGTATTCTCTGTGTTTTGTCTAGGCTTGAGTTTGAGCGGCTTCTTTTTTTCGACTGTTCCTGCGCCAGCGGGTTTTTCGTTTTCTGCGCCGCATGCAGGGCATGTGAATGAATCCTTATCAACGAATTCTGAAACTCGGAATTCTTGAGTACAGTCTTTGCAAACTATATGTATATCAGCCATTAACTTTCCATGAAGATTAAATGGTCAAAAAGGAATCTCTGCGGCTGCCTATTGTCGCAACTCTGTGCACTATATATCTGTTCGCCCGCTGCCAGGCAAGCAAAAAGGCTTCCCGCGGGGCAACTTTGAGTTGAGGCATGCATGTAAAGGAGAGGCCTCGATAATGATCGCCAGCTCGCATTTCTTACAGAACTTTGTTGCGGCACACCCTGTTTTCAGTCTCTTGAAACAAAGCTATGCGAATGATATCCGGAATGACGTCACCAGAGATCATGCTTTTGGAATTGCAGCGGCATTTTGTGAATGCCTGAATCCTGCCCCCGTATTACAGGTCCATTGCCTGGTTGAGGTTTTTGTCTTGTTCTTTGCTGATGTCCCGAATAGTGTCCTGTTGTTTTTTGCCGCGTTCGATTGCACTCTTTCCCGTGATTCCATCCAGAAGGATTCCGGCGTTTGATTTGTTGTTGGCTTTTGTGCTGTCCTTTTCTTCTTTTCCTCTTTTCTCTGTGCAACTGCAGACACAAAAAGCCAGCAGCAGGGAAATAAGCGGCAGAATAACGGGGGCTTTTGTATGAGTCCTGATGCGGGCCATAAAGGTTATTGGTTTTTTTCCGGTTTTATACGATATATAGCGTTTGAGAGTTTTTCTTCATCGAAGGGTTTTTGCAGGTATCCCCAGACACCTCTGCTCAGGTAGGCCCGTACATAATCTTTTGAAAACCCGGACATCATAATAACCTTAGCGGTCGGGTCGGCCGCAAAGATCGCTTCCAGCACGTCTTTACCGTTTTTTTCGGGCATAAAGACGTCAATCAGGAACAGGTCTATTTCACCTTTATGTTTTCTTACTGTTTCAATTGATTCTCTGCCGGATGCGGCTGACATGATCCTATAGCCCATATTTTCCAGTGTGTCTGTTGCCAGGGTCAGGATATCTTCTTTGTCATCGGCTATGAAGGCGGTTGGACGGCCCGAGTTCTGATCTACCTCTGTTTCCGGTTTTCCCTTCTGTATGAACAGTCTGACGCTTGTTCCCTGCCCGGTTCTGCTTCTGATTTTAACATGTCCGTTCCATGCTTGTATTGAGCCCTGGACTATGGTTAGTCCGAGTCCCGTAGATCGGTTTGTATCCTTCGTAGTGAAAAAAGGTTCGAAGGCACGCTGTAGAACTTCCGATGGCATGCCGTTGCCGTTATCTCTGATTCTGAGAACGCAGTATTCGGTGTGGTCCAGTTTTTTTTCAGCTGCGTCGACTATTACCTTGCCACCGGAATCGGGCATGGCTTCGGCGGCGTTAAGTAAAATATTAACCAGGCAGTCTGTCAATTGTGCGCCTTCAGCCTTGACAAAAGGGAAGCGTTCCAAATTCTTGATGTCAATTTCAATGCCACGCTTATCGAATTCGGGTTTAATTATGGTAAGGGTTTCGTTAAGCGCTTTCCTGAGTGATACTGTATCAAGTTCTTCAGGCAGGCGTCGGTCGCTTGCGTTGGCTATACTCAATAGTCTGCGGGATAACGCGTTGGCTTTTTTGCTTGTTTCCAGAATGGCGATTGCATCGTTGTGAGCCTGTGTACGCGGCGTAAGATTGTCGGCAATCGAAGAAGCCTTAGAGGTGATAAGTCCAATCCAGTTGTTGAAAGCGCGGGCTATACTGCCGGCAAGGCTTCCAAGGGCCTCAATCTTATTATTCATCAGGAAGAATTGATCGCTTGCCACCTGTTTGCTGCGGTCTCTGAGAACAAATACCTCCCCTGCGACCGAGCCCCGGAAACCTCGTACGGGGGAAAGGATCGCTTCTACCGGTATGTTGCGTCCGTTATCGGAGACAAGGTCTGCCTGTGCAAAAATTCTTGGCGAGAAATTTTTCCGGAAGACGCGTTGTGTGGGCAACTGGATGGAATTTCTCGAATGCATGTCTACAAGTTCAATGTTTTGCCTGAGGGATTTACCAATAAGTTCTGCAATAGGCTTGTCGAGCAGCTTGGATGCTGCCGGGTTCGCGAGAGTGATACACCCCTTGTTATCTGCGGTGATGACAGCATCAGACATGTTCTTGAGGGCTTTCGGCGCCCATTCTACCCATTGATCATTGTCCATACCTATCTCCTGTTCATAACTCAAATGCCACAAAAAAGGGTACAATGTCAAGTTCGAATGCAGAGTTCGAGATGTCAATATTCCCGCTTCTTAAGCGAGCGTAGTCCGAGAAAGAGCGGAACAACTATTGCTGTAGAAGTAATGATAAGGAGCCAGACGGCTCCGAGCGTTACGGCCATTACATAGCCGCGGCCAAGCATTCCTCCGAGTTTCAGGTGAAAGATAAACGCGAAAGGAAGAATTGCCGCCAGCATGAAGCATAGGCAGAAGACCAGGTTGAGAGTGCCGCCGAAACCGGAAACGATTGCTGCCGGATTCTTTTCTTCATGGTTGAGAAATATGGCGCCCAGGCCGGTGGACAGCGCGCAGACAGCGAGTGCGACGCACAGTGCGATACCTGCGGAAACCAGGCGTGTGATCAGCGAGGCGCGGAGCATCTGGGATGACAGGAGCATAAGTCCGACACTGAGTATGCTCATACCAAAGGCGGACGCGCAGAATTTTGCCATGATTATTTTCAGATAGGTAATCGGGGAAAGTCCGAGAATCCAGAAACCATGTCCTTCGAGACTGAGCTGGGGATAGACGAACCTTGAGCCCAGCGAGCACATTACCGCCGACACACTGAAAACATTCAGGAATGCGATAAGATTGCGCCATCCCTCGGCATAAGTATGGTAATTAAAGGTTCTCAGATTTGAGAAATATATAGCAAGGAGCCCAAAAAAGATTAATGCCTGTGACCATTGCTGCGGGTCTCGGCAGAAGGTTTTGACGTCTTTTATGATTACCGTTCTGGTATCGCGGTGAAGGAAGAAAAGCATCTTTTCTAAAAGTGATTCAATAAAAGAGCCTGAGACGGACTTGCTGGTGCCTGCGGATGTTTTCTGCCATCCTTCGTAGAAGATTTTGCCCCCTATAAGTTCTACAAACAGGGTCATGATTCCTGCACTGGAAGAAAGAAGGAGCCAGAAAAGGGTTCCTCGGAACCATTCGTCTCTTGTCAGAGACATAACACCTTCTGCTATCCACCAGCTAGGGAGAAGTTCGTTGGAGGAAAGAGCCATGCCTGGCACGAGCCTTGACAGATTGAGGTTGCTTTCGATAGGCAGAGGCGCGCCTGTACGTCCTATCGCATAAAACCACGCGATAACTCCTGTACCCAGTATGGCGGCCAAGTATCGTGTGATTTTGCCTCTCGGGTACCAGCGGACACATACCATGGTTATAACTGTGCCGAGAGATGAGCATATAACCAAAAAGGGAATGGAAAAGAGGGTGGTCCAGATTGGAAACAGTGCTGAAAATTCATGGTTTACGGCGAATGCACAGACAAAAGGGAGTAGGATAAAAAGGAATGCCCAGGAAGAAAGCCAGGTTGACGAAAAAAAGCGGTAGACAACGATTTCGGACATGCTCAAGGGTCGTACCAGAAGAAAGGGCACTTCATCGGAGCGGAAGATAGTTGTATAGGAGCTGACGATACCCGAAAACACGAGCATGATTCCCATAGCAAGGAAGAAGAGAGTAAAAAGTCTGGGCATTAATATGAGGCCAGCCGCGCTTAGTCGCGATATCAGTTGAAAGCCATCAAGGAAAAGCATGAACAGGCCTGCCTCGAAAAGAACTGCAAAAAAGAATATGAACAGGATTTTGAAACGGGATTGAACGCGTACGATGCGTCTGATATTGACCATGGAACGTCGATTTTTAAGTGTGAGGGCTGAAAGCACCGACATTGCTGGTTCCTTCCATGTCAGGTCCGTCGCCGATGGTCATTTCGATAAAGACATCTTCGAGGGATTGGCCTTTCGTCTTCATCTGAAGTTCGGCGAAAGTGCCAAGAGCGATTAGGCGTCCTTCAAGTATGATACCTATGCGGTCTGCGATATCCTGTGCGAGGGCGAGAATATGGGTTGTCAGAAATATGGTCATTCCGTCGGACACGTATTTCCGGAGCATATCTTTTAGTAGTCGAATTGTATACGGATCCAGACCGATCAAAGGTTCGTCGACAAAAAGGCATTTGGGACGATGAAGAAATGTGGCAGCGTAAATCAGTCGCTGCCGCATACCGTGAGAGAAATCTTTTATCAGCGAGTTCCGGTATTTGATCAGACCGAACTGTCCAAGAAGGTTTTCTTTGCGCTCGTTTTGAACGTCTCGCGGTATGTCGTACAGGTTGCCGATAAACGACAGAAACTCGTCGGGTGTCAGGCGCTCGTACAGGAATGGCATATCCGGCACATATCCCATAATCTTCTTGGCTTGCCGGGCATTGGTTACAATGTCTTTGCCATCGACACATATCTTTCCGCTGGTAGGTTTAAGCAGTCCGGTGAGAACTTTGATTGTAGTTGTCTTGCCCGCTCCGTTTGGGCCGAGGAAGCAGAACAGTTCACCTGCGCGGACTTCCAGGCTCAGGTCATCTACCGCGGTGAAATTGCCGAATTTCTTGGTAAGGTTTTGGATGCTTATCATGGTTAATTCCCCTTAAAGAGTTGTTTGCCAAGCGACTGCAGGATATCCGGCGCTACAGCGACGTTGGTATTTGCCAGGAACGCGTTGTCCGGGTCGCATTTCTGCATGGTGAGTCCAAAGGGCGTGGTCTGGCGGAGCAGTGTGCCTTCTTCTGTATCAATCCATGATTTAAAAATCGTTCCGCGGTATTCCATATTCACTAATGTTGAGTTATACTGTTTGTCGTCGATGGTAATTTTCTCTTTTTCCCTGGCAACCACCGTTATCAGCGCCGGCTTCATTGTAACCGGGTCAAAGATTCTCAATCCTATTTGGCGGCCGAGCCTGATATTTTTCAGGTTAAGTCCGGTCATTGGAGAAAACACCACGGCATCCTTTGGTATTGTCAGTTTTCGGGACTCGCTGGAGCCATTATAGGAAAGAGTAGCGTCATAGGTTTCGTTATTCAGGAGCCTGGCTGAAATTCCGGCAGCAAAAGCGGCAGAAGTAATGCTGCTATGGAATTCCTGCAAGCGGTATCCGAGATCGACTTTAGCGGAGTTCTCGATTTCGATGCGGTGAGCTTTGCCCATGATTTTCAGTCCGAGTTCCACTGTATTAGTTATTACGTAATAAGTTTCGTTGCCTATTTCTTCTGTCTGAATACTGTAGTGAGAATATCCTGCTGGTTGGCCGTTAAGCCTGATGTTCATCCATGAGTCGGCTACTAAAACATCTGACGGCAGCACGGTCTCGTAACCTTGAAGGGTTCGGGTGAAGAGGTGCGGAAACGCTTCAAACCGGATTAACCAGGCGGTTGTTGACAGCCAGAGAAGGACTATGAACACTTTCAGGGCCGTTACCGGACGGAAATACTTCTTTGCTAATGAAGCAGTGATATGTTCCTCACTTTTTGGACCGGTGTCCGTTGATTTAGTCGGAAGGATTTTGTTGGTTCCATTGTTTATATAGGCGGGCAGCCTGTTGGTATTCCCTCTGCAACGAGACGCCCCGATGTTTCATTTTGTGAAGCTGGTTGGCGTATTCCATTCGCTTCTGCCCAGTTGCCGAATCCCGTTTGTCTTTGAGTTTCTCTACAGTCTTGTAGAATTTGACATATTGTTCTTTTGCTTTGACATATTGTTTGGCGTATGGATTATCGGTTCTGATGCCCGATTCTTTGCTTTTTGAGGATGTTTCTGTTTTATTTGCCGATGTGGATGTTGTGTTTTGCTTTGTTTTATGGCGTGTTCTGGAATCGGTTTTTTTTCGGGCTGTGCGCATTTTATTTTCACGAGTTGCGGCGATTGTTTCTCTACTCTTCACATACGCTTTTGTTCTTCTGGCGAGACGGCTATTAGGGGCAACAGCGAGCATCCGGTCAGCTACTTCTTCGAGCATCTCGAAATTGTCGGTACGCCGGAGTTCTTTGAGCAGGGTGTTGTAGCCGGCCCACTTGTTGTAGCTCGATCCGGTACCATAAATCTGTAGGTAAATGTTCACGATCATGTCTCCCCGGGAAGCCAGCGGCGCCAGGAGAGTCGAAGAAGGCATGTATTTGCTGCTATTCCATCCATAGACTTCTTGTGCTGCGTCCTGAGCCTCTGTGAACTCTGAAAGTCTGGCATACGCTTTTACGGCGTTGCAGTGAAGCGCACGGAAGTAGGATGGATAAGAAGGCGCCAGGTGTTGGGCGTCCTTTATTACAGTGAGAGCTTTTTCAGGGCTGTCCTGCATGAGGAAAGAGTCGGATTTCTTTATAGACTTGATAAGCTGACTTGATTTTACCACCGAAGTGCCCACTGAAACAAAAAGTGTTCCAATTGCAGCCAGGACCGCGTAAAAAACAATTGTTTTCACGATTGCTGAAATGTTTTTTTGGATATTCATTTGCGGTTGTTTCCAGTTCCAGTCCTTTTTGTAGCTGTTCTGTATAATGACTGTCGCGGTCGGAATTCCGGTAATGGTTCCGAAAAGAAAATATACCAGTGAGAATGTTTTCGGAATATCCTGGCTGATGGGAGAGGATACTTCGAACATAAAGCCGAAATACACAAGTATGAAAAAAGGTATAACGATAGAACACTCAGCCAGAACATTATCTCAGGAGATGGAAGTGCTGGTGTGGCATTTCGCACTATATCTGGCAATGTGCTGATCATAAACGATTCAGTATATGTGTACATTTGTTGCATACAGGAACAAGGAATATTCGAACGCTTATTTACCCGGCGGTTTTTTTCTGAGTTCGGCGATGCGGTATTTTGAGGCAAGCCGGGAATTTGCTTGTCGGATTGACTGTTTATCCAATACCAGATCGATCTTCATTCCACGCAGCCTGAATCGAGTGATATTCCCGTCAACTTCCAGCGCCTTGAAAATATCGGCAATATTTTTTACTTCGGCTCCGTTAACATGTGTTATTATTCTGTTGCTGAACTGCTGATATCCAATATTTATCGGATCGGGCAGGATCTGCGAGACGATAACAACTTTGTTGCCGACTTTTTCCGGAGTAAATCGCTTGGTCATGTACAGGTGGACCAGTTCCGAAGGTAATCGTTTTTTCCAGTTTCGTCCGTAAGATTTGAGGTATTGGCCCGTTAACTCCCGGATGACAAAGCCGCCTTCAATGACATAGGCGGACTGTTCGCCAAGGTAGTTTTCAGGGACCAGCATCTTTTCTTCGTTCGTGCGTTGGAGTGGCAGTTTTACGTGTTGTTGATCTCCGTCTCTGAAAAGGACAACGCTTGCTGATTCTCCGGCTTTTCTTTTGCCATGGATCAAGTGCGGCAGACGTATCTTTCCGAAATCAGGATCTTTATAGTATCCAAGACGGTCTATGGAATAACCGTCCCATTCGACGATTACGTCGTTGGGACGGAGCACTTGATCCACTCCTGTTCCCGGCAGAAGCGCAAGGACGAGGATGCCTCCCGAGTCATCCTGCAAGTTCAGATAGGATCTCTTTATCGGGTCGACAAGGGGGGACCAGAGAAAACCTGCCGAAGCGAATCCTTCGAACGGTTTAATTTGTGCATCCTCAATGAATCTGCTGATGAGGGGATAAGGCAAAACCTTTGCAGTGCGGGAACCGCGGTTATAACTTAATACGATGCCTGCAAGATGGCCATTTTTGAGAACAGGGGCACCCCGGGCATCCACGTTAAGATCAGTCAGAACCTTGAAGAGAAGGCAGCTATGCGGGGCGAAAGGGAGCGACTGGACTGACGGTTCCAGAATTTTCCCTCCACCGATCTGAATATTGTTGGAGTCTGAGAATTGTGCAAGTGTGACTTCCTGGTTTTTCTCCGCCCTTACGGCAACGGGTAGAGGCTTGTATTGACTTTCCCTGGAATCAATCTCGAGCAGAGCCAGGTCTACCTGGGGTTCGGTAACGTAAATTTCAACCGGGGTTTTTCTGCCTGCGTCCACTTTTCTTATTTCCACCAGTGTACTGTTTCGGAGCAGACTTTCACTGGTGAGTATCCGGTTCTCGCTGACAAACACGCCGTAACCGGTTCTGGTACCGGGCGCTAGTTTCTGCCAGGGTAGGTGGGGGTTGTATTTCTGGTATGTTACAATTACCTCTACGACGGAGTTCTCAAGTCCGTTGTGTTGCGCCGCCATTCCTGAGAATGCCGCGAGGCCTGTAATCAATATAACAATCGCTGTGAGTCTGGCAGTGTTCATTTTTTCTCTTCGTGTATAATATTCTGCAAGGGTTGAACTCCGTATTTTGCAGCGATGATATCTGTAGCTTTGTCTGCTTCCTTTGCGTCAAGAACAAGGAAATCGTGCATGCCGGCGAATTTCACAATGTGAAAGCCGTCGGAAGGTTTTTTGAGCGCCTTGTTGACGTCTTCGAGTCCCAGTATTTCAGTGCCGTTTATACTGGATACTATTCCTTCCACAAAGCTTTCTGTGTAAGTATTGACAGGATGGGCAAGCCTGTGCGAGAGCACGATAAACTTCTGCCTGTCTTTGTACAGCTTATCGATTTTGGCGTTTGCCATATAGTACAGAATCCGTTGTTCTCTTGCGTTTAGTGAGCCGGAGGTTACTTTTCCCACATAATTCCGGGTAAGCGGAGTGAATACAAGGCCAGCGTACATTACATATTCCGGTTGCCGGTCATAGAGGTTTCTGAAAGTGTAAGGGTCGGGTGCGCCATTCAATGTTAACGAGCGGCTTCTGGATTTTCCGTTACGGAAAATGCGGAGTTTGGCAGATTCGCCTTTTTGTTGTCGTTCCAGTATTTCGAAAAAATTTATCTGGTTGCCGTCTATTTCTATACGACCTTCGTTGTTGATGTCGTGGCCTTCTATGCTTGTGAGTACGTCGCCTTGCTCTATGATTCCGCGGGCGCTTCCGAAAGGATCCACGTAGTGAACCAGCACTCCGGTTTGACTGTCTGACAGTCCCAGATGATTGCGCAGGGCAGGGTTTCTTGTGTTAATGTACCCTATGCCCAACTCCGGATAGCCATCGTATGTTTCGTCTTTGATATCTTTCAGAAACCTGTTGATAACGGGAACTGGTATGGTGTAACCGATATTTTCCGCCCATGCCATAGACTGGAAGGCGAGTCCCACGACCTTTCCCTTGTACACTACGGGCCCGCCGCTGTTGCCGGGGTTTATAGCAGCATCAACCTGAACAACAAGGTGCTGGTCGATACCGCTATGAGAATAGATGCTATAGTCGATTCGAGAAACAATGCCCCTGGTGACCGAAAGCCTGTCGCCACCCATCGGGAAACCGATAACAAGTACTTCGTCGTTCAGATCGGGAACGTTTTTGTCGAACTTCAGCGGTTTGGTGCCGTTGAAGAAAGCATCATCACGAACTTCAAGAACTGCGAGGTCGCAGTCATGCCCGGCAAAAAGCACTTCGGCAAGGTATCGTTTAGGATCTCCGTGCTTCTGGACGAGCAGGAAACGCGTGTCTGACACCACGTGCGCATTTGTCAGAATTCTTTTTCCGGCTATTATGAATCCGCTGCCATTTGCCCTCTGTGGCCGGTGGCCCTGCCAGGGCATGGAGTAGTCCGGCCGTTGAATGGCAGAGTATATCTTAACTACTGATTTACCGAGGGCCGGCTCGACAGCAGAGGCTGAGCCAATGTTTGCGATCGTACCTGACAAAGCAAAAAGCGTTAAAAAGATGTTAAGCAAACGGGTCATTTTAAGTTGATCCAGTTTCTTTCAGGCATTATTATTATCCAGTATGGGCATTTATGACAGAGACTACATGAGAAAAAAGCCGAATAGACATCCGAACGACCGGTGGAACAGCGTATCCCTTGTATCCCGTATAAAATTTCTTTTCTGGCGCTTTTTCAACAAATTCAAGCGTTAAAATGAAAAACTTAACCACGCACCGTAATCAAGCTTATCCAGTTCGAATTCATCCAAATCGCCGAATTTTTCAAAATCATAATATGCCCGGGCCTTCAAGTCTATGCCGAAGAACGGGATATTGGCGCCGAATAGCAATTGCCAATAAGGGCCGACCCACTCATCATCATCAGTAGCATCGTTTTTTCTGTCCAGGTAGCTGTAAAGCATGCCGATGCCCCCCCGCCAGATTCCGTCTTTGACTATTAGATTGACCTCCGGGGTAATAATGTAGTCAACTGTCTTGTCGCCGCCTGTTACGTCAGGGCAATATGTAGCCGCCAGTTGCCATGCAGCCGCCTGTTCGTGATATTCGTAAGCAACACCGTAGGCAATGTCGCCTTCGCCAAATGGGATTTCTGGAAGTTCTTTCTGCTCGGCGTGGTAGCGACCGCCGAAAGACAGCTTGTTAGTCCCCTGCGATGATTTCGCTCTGGCGTCGCAGAGAAGACATGAGCAGAGAACAGTAAATAGAACAACACATGTATGGAGAGTTTTCATAATGAAGAGAATGGTATCACTTAGAGCTGAGTTGGCAAGGAAAATGAACATCGGAGGCAATAAAGTTTTGTTTGATCGTTTCCGTCTTATGGGCTATTTTCTGGATTTCATTAGTGGGCCTGAAAGCTTAGGGCCGTTGCAGCGGAGAAGTAAAAAACATGTTTAAGGCAGTTAACAACAAACCTGACTTTCCGGAAATGGAAACCTGTATTCTGTCTCTATGGGACAGGCAAGACACGTTCAAGAAGACTCTGGAGCAGCGAAGAGGATCGGACGAGTATGTTTTTTATGATGGTCCTCCGTTCGCCACCGGATTGCCTCATTACGGGCATCTGCTTGCCGGCACGATTAAGGACATAATTCCCCGTTACCAGACGATGCGTGGGCATTACGTTGACAGGAGATTCGGATGGGATTGTCACGGCCTGCCTGTAGAATATGAAGTTGAGCAGGATCTCCAGATAAGCGGTAAACGCCAAATTGAAGAACTGGGCGTCGAAAAATTCAACGAGATATGCCGGAGTATTGTGCTCCGGTACACCGGAGAGTGGCGGAAAATTGTTACGCGGATGGGGCGCTGGGTTGATTTTGACAACGACTACAAGACTATGGATTCGACCTATATGGAATCGATATGGTGGGTTTTTAAGTCGCTCTATGACCGGGATATGGTTTACAAAGGGCACAAAATCCTGCCTTACTGTCCGAGGTGCTCGACCCCCTTGTCTAATTTTGAAGCCAACCAGGGCTATGAAGATGTAAAGGATCCTGCGATAACCGTCAGGTTCAAAGTGAGCGGGACGGAGGCTGAGTATATTCTGGCCTGGACGACTACGCCCTGGACACTGCCTTCAAATATGGCGTTGGCCGTAGGGGAGGACATCACTTATGCCCGAATTCACGAGAAAGGTGCAATTTACTATCTTGCCGAGGACAGGATTGGAGATTACTACCAGGATCAATCACAGATAGAAAAGATCGAGAAAGTCCGGGGGTCAGATATTATCGGCCTGCAATACGAGCCGCTGTTCCCATATTTTGAGGAAAAGAGAGATGAAGGCGCTTTCAGGGTGTTTGCTGCTGATTTTGTTTCGACTGAGGAAGGCACCGGCATAGTTCATATTGCTCCCGGTTTCGGGGAAGATGATTCGGCTCTGGGTCGCCAGGAGGGGATTCCCGCGGTATGCCCGGTTGATCAGGAAGGCCGTTTTACCGAGCTGGTGACTGATTATGTCGGACGCGAAGTCAAAGAAGCGGACGCGGATATAATAAGAAAGCTTAAACTCGAGGGGAAACTCGTGCATAAGACAACCATCCTCCACAGTTATCCCCACTGCTGGCGGTGCGATAAAGCTCTAATCTACCGTTCTGTCTCGACATGGTTTGTTAAGGTTGAGCAGATCAAAGACAGGCTCATTGAAGCCAACAAGGAGACGGAATGGACACCGCCATATATAAGGGATGGCAGGTTTGGCAACTGGCTTGAAGGCGCCCGGGACTGGGCAATATCGCGCAACAGGTTCTGGGGAACCCCTCTGCCAATATGGGAGAGTCCCGACGGGGAAGAGCATATGGTTTTTGGCAGCAGAGACGAGGTTGAAAAGGCATCGGGCAGGAAACTTGAGGATCTTCACAAGCATGTGGTGGACGACATAGTCGTTAAAGCAGAAGACGGTCGGGAATTCCGGCGTGTGCCCCAGGTGCTGGATTGCTGGTTCGAGAGCGGCGCCATGCCGTATGCGCAGGCGCATTACCCTTTTGAAAATAAAGAGCGATTCGAACAGAATTTTCCCGCCGATTTCATAGCCGAGGGACTGGACCAGACCAGAGGCTGGTTCTATACGCTGATGGTGTTGTCGACAGCTTTATTTAACAAACCTGCGTTCAAACATGTAGTAGTCAACGGATTGGTCCTTGCCGAGGACGGTCGCAAGATGAGCAAGCGCTTGAAGAACTATCCGGATCCTAAATTCATAATAGACACGTACGGAGCGGATGCTCTGAGGCTGTACATGATTTCGTCCCCGGTGGTACGGGCTGAAGATCTGTGCTTTTCTGAGAGCGGCGTCAAGGAGGTTCTCCGGCATCTTATGATTCCGCTCTGGAACGCTTACAGTTTCTTTGTGACCTACGCCAACATTGATCAGTGGAGTTTAGAGAAAGGGACAGGTCTTGATAAAAAAACAGCCATATTGGACAGGTGGATACTCAGTTCACTACAGAGTCTTTCTGAAAAGGTTACTGTTGCGATGGACTGCTATGATCTTCAGAAAGCTGTAAGGCCTTTCCTGTCTTTCATAGATGATCTCACCAATTGGTACATTCGAAGAAGCAGGCGTCGATTCTGGAAATCTCAGGATGATAGTGACAAATCCGAGGCTTATGAAACTTTGTGGTATGTTCTTTTGGAAGTATCTAAAATAGCTGCTCCATTCATTCCGTTCATCAGCGAAAGTATTTACCTGAATCTTAAGGGCAAAGACATGCCTGAATCAGTGCATCTTTGCGATTTCCCTGAACCTGATGAAAGCCTGAGGGATTGCGAACTGGAATCGCAGATGAGCCTGGTTATGCTCGTTGTAAAACTTGGCCGTCTTTTGCGTTCTGAACATAACATCAAAGTGCGCCAGCCTCTGGCTCGCATGCATATTGTCTCGCGCAACGAAATGATCAGAAAGCAGGTAAACGAACTCAAGGATATAGCGCTTAATGAATTGAATGTTAAATCAGTTGAAGTTGAATCCGATGAAACAAGGCTGGTCAGGTTAAAGGCAAAGCCGAATTTCAAGCTTTTGGGTCCGAAGTGGGGCGGGAAGGTAGGGAAAATTGCCGGGGCAATAGAGCTGCTTGGTGATCAGGACGCGGAACAGCTTGCTGACGGGAAGAGTGTTGAACTAAGTATCGATGGAGAAAAAGTTCAACTTGAGCCAGACGAAGCTTTGATTGAGCGAATCCCGAGGGAGGGCTTGATTGTTGCCTCGGAGGGCGAGGTAGCCGTGGCCCTGGAAACAAGTCAGACCGAAGAGCTTGTGAAAGAAGGACACGCAAGGGAAATTGTCAACCGTATACAAAATCTTAGAAAACAGAAAGATCTCGAGGTTTCACAGAGGATAAAGTATATGTATTGTGTCCCGCCGGAGATTGAGCAGGTAATGGAAATCTTCGGGAATTATATTGCAGCGGAGACACTCACAGTGGAAATGGAATTGAAGGATAAGGCGACGGTCACTGGTGATTGGGAAAAGATAGATATAAACGGGCACACATGCTGGCAGATGCTCGAGCCGGTGAAGTAAACTTAGAGAAAACTTTTTCCTCTTTCCATTTCCGGCGCTCCGAAAAGGCCTGTAAGTGTCTGGGCAATATCATAAAATCCTTTTCGTATTCCGAGTTTTGCAGGCGCACGGTTTCTGCAGTAACAGAGCAGGGGCGTGTATTCGCGAGTATGGTCTGTGCCGCGGAATGTAGGGTCATTGCCGTGATCGGCTGTAATCAACATGACGTCGTTATCATCGATTAGAAGGCTGAAATCGCGTAGGAACCCGTCGGCTTTTTCCAATTCGCGTCCGTAGCCCTCGGGGTCGCGCCTGTGGCCGTATAGCATATCGAAATCAACAAGGTTGGCAAAAACAAAAGTTGGAGCGTTACCCCCACGGGATGCAAGTTCTTGAAGGGCTGACATAGCGCCGGAGTTGTTTTCAACATGGATGGCTTCTGATATTCCCTGTCCCGCAAAAATGTCGTCGAGTTTTCCCACTGTAACAGTTTTTACGCCTGATGCGCTCAATCTATCCAGAATCGTTTCCCCGGTTGGCGGCATGGAATAGTCTTTTCGATCATCGGTTCGCTTGAAGTTGCCTGGCTTGCCGATAAACGGTCGGGCAATCACTCTCCCTACGTTGTATTTGTTGCAGAGTTCTCTTGCCACACTGCAGACGTTGTAGAGGTGTTTCAGGGGTATAATTTCCTTATGTGCGGCAATCTGGAATACTGAATCTGCGCTTGTATAAATTATCGGTTTGCCGGTACGCATATGTTCCTGGCCCAGTTCTTTAATAATTTCAGTCCCGCTTGCGGCCTTGTTCCCCAGGATCTTCAGTCCTGTCCCTGATTCGAACCGGTCAATCAGTTTACGGGGGAACGCAGGCGGTCCTGCTGGAAAGACAGTAAATCCCTGCTTCAGGAATAAGCCAGCCATTTCCCAATGACCGGTAGTGGTGTCTTTGCCGCATGACATTTCTTGCATGGCTCCATATGATCCAACCGGCGAATCCGCAGGACTGACACCCTGGATCGGCAGACCTCCGGGGATCAGGGCGGGAATGTTTCCAAGACCGATAGCCTCCATAAAGGGGAGATGCAGACCTTTGCAGGCAGCGGCAGTGTGGGGTATTGTGCTGGCGCCCGAGTCACCGTACTTTGCTGCGTCGGGTGCGGCTCCGATGCCTGCCGAATCCAGCACTATGAGATATGCTTTCATTAATGCTTAACAATAAAACAATCCACTGTCCCGGCAGCAAGCTGTTATCCACTGGAAGATGGAGTTTCCTCTTCCTGGGCATCGCTTGCAATTGGGGGCAGCATTACTTCTAAATCGGTTTTGCTCATTATATACTCTTTCCAGTCCTGCATGACGCCTTCAGCTCTGTATCTGGCAACCATATCCCGGATTTCCATCCTGGCACGTTCCATAGTCTGGATATCACCCGGCTTGCGGTTGCTCACGTATGCAAGAAGCGCTCCTTCAGGAACTTGTATAGGATCGGAAATAGAGCCGGCATCAAGGGTTAAGGTGTTTTCAAGGATTGACCGGAAATAGGTGTAGTCCTGGCTTTCATCGCTGTATGCCGAGAATGTGAGGGTAGTTGTTACATTTCCACCCATGTCTGCAACGAGGCTTTCAAAATCTCCATTTTCTTCAAGGGACTCGACGGCCTTTTCCCTGATCTCTTGGACTTTTTCCCAGAAAGCTTCCTGTTGTTTTCGTCTTGCAGTGACCTTTCGAACGTCTTCGAGGACATCTTTAAGCTGAGGTGTGTGTTCAGGCTCTCTGGTATGAGCGGAAAGGACGTAGACGGCGTCTTTGCCGTCAACGGGTTCGCTGAAGCTACGCATTGGAACGTCAGGATCAAGTTCGAACGCGCCTTCGACAAATTCAGGATTGTTTGTTATTGCCGGCGGGTGCGACTCGGCGCTGAAAAGCTCTGTGGTTGACACTGTAATATTTCTGGCTTTTGCCAGGTCGGTGAAAGATGGAACTTCGTCCGACGGATTCGAAGGGGTAAGCGCGGAAACAAACTCATCTGCTTTCTTATAAGCCAGATAGGCTGCCTCTTCTTTCTTGAGAATCTGTCGTATATCCTCCTTGACCTCGTCGAAAGAAACTTTAATTTCCTCGCCTGCTGCATTGGTGTTGGTATAAAGGTCCGGGTGGTCCGTATAATACGTTTCGAGATCGACTTCCAATACCTGTGCCTGATCCAGCATATTGGAGTAGGGGAATGCGACATATTTCACGCTCACTTTTTCCGGGCTCCTGAAAAAATCCTTGTTATCATTATAGAATTGTTCCACTTCTTCCTCTGATAAATCGATTTCCTCTGTAAACTTGTCAGCCTCAAACATAGCGCATTTCACTGTACGCTCGTCGGTAAAGTCGCGCAGCTTGCGATCAGTTTCCAAGGGAGAAATCCACACGGATGCCTGAAACAGGTCTTTGAGTTTTGCAAGCGTGATCTGTTGCCGGAGATAGCCTTCATAGAGTTTGACTGGAATATTCCGCTGATGGGCAAGTTGCTCAAATTTCCTCTGACTGAACTCGCCATTTTCCTGAAAACTGGGATCCTGCCTTTTGAATGCCTCCATTTCCCGGGTAGAAGTTGTCAGTCCCATTTCGTCTGCAGTCTGAAGTGCGGCAAGCCGTTTCCATGTTTCTTTACGCAGTAGTTGCTGCATTTCAGGTTCCAGTTGCCGAGGTTGTCTGAGTTCCATGGTATAAAGAGTGGCTTGGTTGAATTTATCCAGGCTCACGTCATGGCCGTTTATTCGTCCTGCAAGCCGATCCGCCTGCTGATTGCCGCCTCCCATTGAATACGCGCCTATGAAAGCTATGCACACTATAATGGCAAAAGCGCCCCACAAAATGCGGTTCCTTATCATTTTGTTAAATTTAGTTATAAACATGAGTTATCGTTCCTTTCCACCCTGGTTGTCACGACGCAGCAGTTTATTCCAGCTTTATGTACTATAACATTGCACTAGACTCGTAAAATGTCTCATCTAAAAAAAACACTGCATTCCGGTGTTACGCCGGAATGCAGTTGCTATGCTTTCCATCCTGACCGTAGGCCTAGAAACGGCCGACTGGCGTTACCGAAGGCACTGTAGTTGTTGTCGTAGTAGTGGATGTACTTGTTGTTGTTGTCACTACAGTGACTTTCTCCGGGACGGTTGTAGTCGTTGTTTCGGTCTCTTTTTCGTCCTCATCATCGACCTCAGGCCTTTCGGGGAGGAATTCCTTCGGAATATCCGCCAGTGCGTCGGCGTCGACTGTATGCGTGAGCGATTCCTGCAATTCTCCGTCCGGTGAAACCAGAACAGTTGTCACCATCAACGATTTTCCGTCCGGAGACCACCTCTGATGTATCTTTAAAGTTGTTCCGGGTTCGGTATCTACGAGCCTCGGCTCGCCTTTTTCGTCCCGTATTTGAACCTTGTATTTTCCTTTTAGATTGCGCAGGCGTATAAAGCTCATATCGCGGGAAGCGGCTATTGATACGCTTCCGTCTTTGACCAGTTCTGGTACAGTGAAATGATCGCCCCATACTTTAATTACTCCATTTTTTACGAGAAAGGCTGCAATTTTCAGATCCTGTTCTATCTGTACGGCCACAGTGAATCTGGTGCCGGGAGCATCGCATATTGCAGTAGGAGTCTTAATCCGGATCTGATTTCCAGTTTCCTTGAGTTCTTCGTCGAGAGAGACTTCGACCTTTCCGAAGTCAAGCAGGAGGTGTTTAAGTTTGGGGTTTTTGGAGTTTTCGGTAAGCTCCATTTTTGAGTTTGCCAGAAGTCGGCAGGTGTTGTTTTTTGAAAACTCTATGTTTGCGGAAGATTTAGCGCCCGTTTTAACGGTAGTCCCATAGGGATATGCTTTGCTTTGCACCGCTGCTACGAAGGAATCCGAATCCGGGGTCTTAACCTCGCAGGTTCCGGAAAAATGAGTTATCATAAACAGTGGCTCAAATCGTTCCGCGCCCATTGCAATGCCTGTTAATGCGTACATGAAGAGAACCGCTGCTACACAATGAAAAAAGCGTTTCATAATCTGCTTTACCTCCACTCCTGTTAAGATGACCGCTGTCTTTTAGCACTCTTTAAGCCTTGGTTTGATGCTATAGTTCGGAAGGGCAAAGGTCAAGCATTTTAAAAAGTTTTTATAATGCTGCTAACCCGCATATCTCACAGAATTCCTGTTGCGAGCGCGGATAGCGCCACTGTGAGGGCACGAATTGGCAAAACGCCAGATTGCAATGTCTATACGGCTGCTCCGGCGTTTTATCAATTTGCGCCCCCGCAGCAGCGCTCTCCACGCTCTTCCGCCGGATGGCGGACAGGCTACTACGAAATTCCGTGAGATATGCGGGCTAGAAGATTTCAGCATCCAGCATCCAGCATCCAGTATCTAGCAACCAGCAACCAGCCTGCTGCCTTGTTGGTTGCGGCCAAAGGCCGCCTTATGGAAGG
>CAYSRM010000010.1:0-31543 GCA_964433435.1 uncultured Victivallales bacterium | reverse complement strand
AAAAGATGGCCGGGATGTAAGCAGCAGAGCATCCGGTTGGACGATGGACGATATAGACTTGAGGGGAGTACTGTGAGCGCCTTGGCATGGATATTGATAGCTACTTTTGCAATGAGCCTGTTCGCGTGGATAGGTTTGCTTACTTTTGCTTTAAAGGAAAGCCATTTGCGTGCCATATTGCTGCCGCTTGTGGCTTTCTCTGCAGGCGCGTTGCTTGGCGGGGCGTTTCTTCATCTTCTTCCTGCGAGCATACATGAGGAAGGGGCGCATTTTTCCAGCTTCGTTTGGCTGCTTGCCGGGTTTGCGATTTTCTTTGCGTTGGAGCAATTCATAAACTGGCATCACTGCCATAATACACCTTCCGAGCATTACAAACCGGTCACATACCTGATTCTGCTGGCTGATGGGGTGCACAATTTTATTGGCGGGCTGGCAATTGCCGGTTCTTTTCTTGTCAGTGTGAAGACCGGCCTGATTACGTGGCTGGCAGCGGCGGCTCATGAAATTCCGCAGGAATTGGGTGATTTCGGGATCCTTGTTCATGGAGGCTGGAAGAAAAAAACCGCCCTTATCTATAATTTTATTTCCGCTCTTACAGTTGTTCTGGGCGGAGTTGTTGCTTATCTGTTGGCCGGGAGGTTTGATACCACTTTTCTTCTGCCCTTTGCGGCCGGCAATTTCATATATATTGCATGCTCGGACCTTGTGCCCGAAATAAAACACTCCGAATCGTTCAAGACCAATGTTGTTCATTTTCTGGCATTTCTACTGGGCATCGGTCTGCTTCTGGGGGTTAAGGTTTTGTTCGGGCAGCACGGACATTAATAAAGCCGGTGAGATATGCGGGTTAAGGCGAAAGATTATAGGGGGACGGCGCAGAGCACCGTTCTACGGTGGAGGGTCTATGGCCAACAGTCAGGGTGCTGAGGTCTGTAAGTGTAGTTTGTAATCTATTCTGTTTTCTCCGCTGGTTCCGGAATTCCGGCTTGTAATTCCATGTTGGTGTAGTAAAGGACTATGACCTTGATTGCGGCGGCCGCGGGAATACTCAGGATTACGCCCAGCAGACCGAAAAGGCGTCCGCCCAGGAGCATTGCAAAAATCAC
The DNA here is from genome assembly GCA_964433435.1 of uncultured Victivallales bacterium. Taxonomy (GTDB): domain Bacteria; phylum Verrucomicrobiota; class Kiritimatiellia; order UBA8416; family CAYSRM01; genus CAYSRM01. The sequence continues at coordinate 30,437 of CAYSRM010000010.1, read as the reverse complement.
GAGCGCCGGATGCATTTTTACTTCGTGAGATATGATTAATGTTCCAATGAGCGGCTCGACAACCATTTGTACTATGGCATATGTCAACACGACTCCGGTCAGGGCAAGCATAGGGTTGGGCGTCAGGACGGCAAATGCGCAGGCTGGAACGAAGGTTATCAGAACTCCGATTATAGGGATGAAACCTAGAATCCCTGATGCAAGGCCGAGAAGCAGCCAGTAGTTTATGCCGGCGATTCTCAGGCCAATGCTGCACACAATTCCGGATATAATGCAAACAATCAGTCGTCCCCTGAAAAAATTTGAGACTGCGTTGTCTATTCTTTTCAGGATAGGCAGTATGTTCGCCGCATTTTGTTCAGGCAGCGACCGGCGGAGCTCTTTTTTAATGTGCGGGAAATAGAGCATGAAGAAGAAGCCGAATACAAGAACAACGATCAGGCCGAAGAAGAAACGCGCAAGAGAAGTGACGCCTGTTATTGCTTTCTGAAGGATTGCCACAAACAGCGAACTTATACGGCCCGCCAGCGTTTCTGCGTTTTTTGCGGTGTATTCTCTGACCGTTCGCCAGAGTCTGCGCATGGATTCACCGGGTTTGGCAGCTTTTTCGACTAGTGACTTGGGTGGCTCTTGTGTATCTGCTTTTTCAACCGTGTCTGGAGTGGCTTCTGCTTCTTCTGCCGATGCCGCCACGGTCTTTTCTGCGGTTGATGTTTCATTGTTAAGCAGTTTCTGCATGTCAGTCTGAAGATTCAGTGAGCTGATCTGGCCATAGAGGCGGCGGGTCTGTTCGATGACTTTTGGGGTCAGAAACGTGAAAAGGGACACAACTGCGGCAAAAAGGACAATGTAGATCAGGGAAACCCCGAATGTTCGCCGGACCTTTCTGGCGACGAGCCATTCGATTACAGGCTCGAGAATATAGGCCAGAAGAAAACCTATCAGGATGGGGGTGAATATGTCGCCTATGAAGATGAAACCCATTAGCAAAAGGAACATGCCTGTGAGGAGAATGACCGTACGGGGGTTCTTTCTGACCCAGCTTGATAAAGTTGATTTTTCCTGTTGCATATATTTGCGGGGGCTATGTTTTTTTCGATATATACATAAGAGGGTAACGTTAGTCAATGGTCATTGAGAGCAGGCTGTATCCTGCCTGTAAGTTTTCCGCTCGTAACCAAGAGTCTGTTTTCAGGTTCCGGGAGACTGATAAGGGTTTAGGCGGGGTCGTGTAAGGGTTTTCCTTATGGTATATGGAGGGTGGAACTGATAGGATTCCAATTAACTAAGTGTCCCCGGCAGCTTTTATGCAGGTTGAAGGCATGGCGGGTGGGGCAGGATTTAAGGAGGAAAATTATGGCGGAATTAAAGGATCAGATTCAGAGTGCGGATTGGAAATCGGAGAAGCATGTTCCAGTAATAGAATGTGATGAAACAGTACAATCCGATGAGTTTTTCCAGGTAAAGGCTACGCTTGGTAAGGCTGTTGCGCATCCGAACACTACCGAGCATCATATCAGGTGGATAGACCTGTATTTTCAGCCGGAAGGAGCTAAAGCTCCTTTACATGTGGCGCACTTCGGCTTTGAGGCTCATGGAGAATCGGCAAAAGGACCGAACGAGGGGCCGGTCTATGCTCATCATGAGGGAACAGCATCAATCAAGACCAGCTCTGCTGGAACTGTATACGCCATGGCGTACTGCAACATCCATGGGTTATGGCAGTCTTCAAAGGAAATCAAATTAAAGTAAAACAGGCAGTAGAGGCTGCCGACATCGGTGCGTGAATAGATCAGGCTGCACATAAAAAGGAGATTCGCATGAAAGCTGTAGTTGACCAGGAAATTTGTACTGGCTGTGGGCTTTGCCCGGATACTTGTCCCGAGGTGTTTGAGATGGAAGGGGACGTGGCTCGCGCGAAAGTGGATGTTGTCCCGGCCGAAGTTGAGGATACATGCCGGGAGGCCGCGGAGAGTTGTCCGGTTGAGGCTATTTCGATAGAAGAGTAGCTTTTTAGAGGGAATTGCGCAGGCTGTTAACCCGCATATCTCATAGGATTTCGCAGTGAGAGCGTGCAAAGTGCTGCTGCGGGGGCGCGAATTGGTGAAACGCCGGGGTAGGAGCTGCGATCTCTCGGGTGAGAGTGCCTGTCATTTGTGATCTATGGCCGTGAGGTCAGTTGTTGAGTTGGGATTTAACGGAGGAGGTAAGAGGAATGATTCTTTCGTCTGAGGCTGTGTTAAACATCGGACTGGGTATAGAGCAGAAGGGCATTGAGATATATGAGCAGATAAAGCAGGAGATCGGCAACGGAAAGACGGATTTCCTGATTGGACAGGAAAAAGAGCATATAGAGAAATTCAAGCAGCTTTTTGCGGAAGATTCCGACTTATTCAAGTCGCCTGATATTGATATCGGTTATCTGGATGAAGATTATCTGACTTCGGCTTACGTGGAGACATCCATTTTCGGCAATCTTGATGTATCGAAAGTCGACACGGAGAATCTTCTGGATACGGCTGTTTCCATGGAAAAGGAATCGATATTGTTCTATGGGGATCTAATTTCGTGGGTGCCGCCCGGGCATGCATCGCAAAGGGCGCTTCTTAATGACCTCAGAAAAGAAGAGCGGAAACACCTTGTTACTGTAACAGAATTGAAGAGGCAGGGGTAGCGTCTGTAATAGAATTGCTCCAGTATGAGATTTCCTTGTATTTGCTTTGTCCGGCTTGCGCTGTCAGGTGGCTGGTGTTTCAGTGCTGCCGGGAACTTTTTCGGCCAAAGGCCTATACATCAGGCCGTAGAACATTTCGAGATAGCGCCTTGTTTCCTGCCGTTCCATGTTGGAGATGTGTTTCCAGAAACCGTAAATACGTGAAAGAGACAGCAAACGTCCGGCGTACAATTCCCATGTATAACGTTTCTGCACACGGCGCAGGGCGCCTTTCGATATTTTTTCCCATTGTTTAGGGTCTTTGCTGACTTTTTGAAAAAATCTCTCGAGCGACTGTGAAACTTTTTCGCCGTGGTTCGGGTCGATATGGTATCCTGATTTGCCGTCTTCTATAATTTCCAGCGGGCCGCCGTAGCAGGTTGCAAATACAGGCAGCGCCGAACTCATCGCCTCGATCACGGTAAGTCCGAAAGCTTCGAACAGTGCAGGCTGAACAAACACTCCTCCATGGTCTGCAACAACCCTGTAGATTTCAGCAACAACATTCTTGTCACTTTGCATGTTGATCCAGCGCATGACACCATCGAGGTTATGTTCATCCATGAGGGCGTGGACGCGCTCTATCTGGGCGCGCTCGTCGTCATCGTCCGAAAGGGCGGGATTTATGTTTCCGCCAACGATAAGCAGGTTGGCCATATCCTGTAGTTTCTGAGACAGTGCAAAGGACTCCACCAGTCCGGAAACGTTCTTTACATGATCAAGCCTGGACATTGCCAGTATTATGGGTTTGTCCGGCTTATCGAAATGGCCTCTGGCTTCTTCCTGTTCGGGCTCAAACACCAGTCCATGCACCGCAGCGCCCAAACCTTCGATTCTTCTGTCTTTTTCTGTGTAGGGAAAGAATATTTTCGGGTCGGCGCCGGGTGATACGATGTTGAACTTGGGATCAAAGACGTCTACGCCGTTTACAACCCTGTAGAGCCCGGGCATCGTGAATGATCCGTAACTCTCGTATTGTCCCTGACTGTCTTCCCGTCCTGCGATTTCCTGGTAGGTGCTTGAAATGATGAAATCAGCAGAGTTCATAGCTATCAGGTCTGCTGTGAACTGGCATGAGAAGTGATATGCGCTTTCGTATTCTTTCCATCGGAGCGCCGAATAAAGGTATTTGTTTTTTTCCAGCGCATGGGCGATATTACACTGGGTTATGTCCAGTCTGTGTGCAAGAAGTGAAGCTACAAGGTTGCCGTCGGAATAGTTTCCTATAACCATGTCCGGCGTCCCGCCCAGTTCGGCGGGTATTTCCCGTTCTACTTCGTGCGCGAATTTTTCCAGGTATGGCCAGACATTGAAGCGTCTTACCCAACGTTGAACGATTTCATCTTTTTCATTTCTGAACGGGATTCTGAGAATTCTGGCATTCTGGGTTCCCATAATATGCTCAAGCCGCTGGTTACAGTTGGTATTGCCCGCTTCCGGGATCAGGCGGGTAACAACCACGATTTGAGGTTCTACTGTGACGCCCTGGTCATGCAGATCTTTGCGCATTTCCTTTTCAAGAGCACGGACCTGATCGAGAATATATACGACCTGGCCGCCGGTGTCGGGTTTCCCCAGGACGTTTGACTGCCCGAAGAAGCCGTGAGGAGAAATGATTGCTATACGGAAAATCATGGGAATTCTTGAGAGGAAGTTTTCAAGTTGCTTGGGATCCGGAGCTTCCAATAGATCGGAAAGCATCTGCAGCATTTTACGGACCTTGCCTGCGGTTCTTCCCCATCCTGGAGCAAAGCCCAGTTTTGCCATTTTTTCTTCAATCCTGTTCCACGTTGTATTAGTTCCGGTTCTCTTTAGAAAAGCATCAGCCTGTCTCAAGGCATCGCGGAGTTGGTCGATGTTGCGGATCAGGTCGTTAAGCATTAACTGCTTGCCCTCTAACTGGTGAGTCATCAAAAAGCCCAGAATACTGCGCGACCCGTTCTCCAGGTCCTTGAAGATATGACTTGAGAGATGACGATTCAGGTATTCAACACCTCTGCCGATGGAACGGATTTCTTTTAGTTTCGGAAAGCCTCTTTCAAACGGGCGCAGATCCACTTCAACCACCCATTGGTCTTCATGTTGATCGGTTTCCATCAGCCGTTCTTTAAATTGAAGGAATTCGTTGACGCTGACCTCATCACAAAAAACTTCCTCGGTATGAAAACGCAGGTAAGTCCATTCTGCTATACTCCGGCGTACGGAAATGTATATCCATGGCGGTCGTATCGCGGATTCCTGGGCCAGTCTGAAAATCTCGTTGATTATGGTTCCTTTCAAGGAACGGCCATCACGCTTTCTGCTGAACTCCTGAAATATTTCACTTAAATCGGTTGATAGCATAAATGGCCTTTTTTCCGCTTCGACCCGTCTTAACAGGCCGTGAACGGCTTCACGTTTTAATTCAAGCGTCTCTTGTATTTTGTTGATCATCATTCTCCTGTTATGTCGCGTTTTTCCCACGCCGACAAGGCGCATTTTGCAGTAAATCAAATCGATTAGGTTAGTAGGGAGCGGCATTCAATCCCAGACATAAAAACAATGTGCCCCTTGATATTGCGCAAATCCGATTTTTGCTTATGCCTCCGTTGCAGGCTCGGACGATTATGGGTTTTTTTCCTTCGAATGAACAAGGAGTACGTTATGCCCTGTTTTACGCATGACCTTCTGGGCTACGGAGCCAAAGAGGGCATGTTGCCATCCTCTCATGCCGTGAGTGGATATGACTATCAGATCAACATCCGAGTCATCGGCAAATTGAACAATCTGTTCGCCAGGATCGCCGTAAGAAACCACAGCTCTGCATCTGGTATCCCGAAGCTTTTCCTCTACAACTTGTGAAAGCTTTTTGTTTACACCTTCGCGTAGCGATTCTTCATATCCAACCATGTCAAATCCTGTAGGCGTTACGTCCGAATAGATGCCTGCCGGTGGTATAGGACCTATCACATGCAGCACGAGCAGGTCTGCGGACAAGATTTGCGAGATATTCTTTGCTTCCTCGAGGGCCTTGTAAGACGCATCGCTGAAGTCTGTGGGGCAGAGGATTTTCTTATACGGGAACATAAATATCTCCTTTTTTTCCTTTCACACACCTTTTTAAAAACTTCAATAATAACTTACCGTTAAACACTTTCAAGTGTATGTTACGGTTGGGATAAGCGTAAATAAGGGTTTGCCTGAGTAAGGAATGCGCAATGCCTGACAGGTTTGGGCTACTTGTCAGTATCCTTATCGGAGAGCGGGAGATAAATTTTTGCAGTGGTGCCGGCATCCGGCTGGCTGTTTATTATAATCTGGCCCCCATGCTGGCTTATTATCCTATCTGCGGTTGACAGGCCAAGGCCGACGCTCTTGTCGACTGTCTTTGTGGTAAAAAAAGGTTCGAAGGCATGCGCCAGCACGTCTTCGGGCATCCCGCATCCTGTATCTGAGACTATAATCGCCCCGAAACCTCCGTGATGGCGTCTGTTTTCGGGCATCCCTGCCTGTATGGCGGCTATTTCTTCTGCGGAGAGGGCTTCCACCTGCGTAGTTATGGTCAGTGTTCCGCCTTTGGGCATAGCTTCCATCGAATTTATGGCGAGGTGAGTCAGTGCCTGTTCAAGCTGGCTGGGGTCGGCATTGATTTTGTGTTTCCCGGCGGCTGGTTCCAGCTTCAGGTTAATGTCAGGGGATAGTGTTTTGCCGAGGATTTCTTCCAATCCATCGATAATACGATTGAGATCTATATTCCTCATTTTGGGCGGGGAGGGATGGGCAAAAGCGAGAAGTTCGGCTGCCAGGCCTGTTACTTCTTTGGCTGCCTGCACTACTTCTTGCAGATTGGGTGCGATGTCAGAGGATTTATCGACTTTGGACTGCGCTATTTGTGCGTTGCCTATTATTCTGGTCAGGGCGTTTGTAAAAGTATGGGTAATTCGGTGGGCAAGATGTCCCATGGCCGCCATTTTCTGTGAGTGTCTTATCTGATTTTCGAGCAACCTTTCATATGACACGTTACGCTTCACCGCAACGTAGTTGACTATATTTCCTGCGTTATCCATTACCGGGGATATTACGGCTTCTTCTTCAAAAAGTGTCCCGTCTTTTTTACGGTTGACGAAGTTTCCTCTCCACGTTTTACCGCTGGAAATCCTCTGCCACAAGTTATCGTAAAAGGCCTTGCTGTGTTTGCCGCTGCTTACGATCTGTGGCGTATGGCCAACAACTTCATTAACCGAGTAGCCTGTCATTTCTTCGAAACACGGGTTGACGTACTTTACGATGCCATGCGGATCGGTAATCATTATGCATTCAGCAGCCTGTTCGACTGCGGACGCAAGCCGGGCCCTTTCTGCCTGATTTGCCCTGAGCCTGGATATATCTATGGCTACCACCTGTGTTGCGGGTTTTTGTTTGTACTCGATACGGTTGGCAAAGATTTCAGCGGGAAAAGATTCGCCATTGAGTCTTTTAAGGGTTAAAAAATAGTGGTTTGGCGCTTCATCGACTCTTCCCTTCTTACGGGCCCTGGCGTAGTTAATCACTTTTTGCTTGTCTGTGCCTGAAACCGTGTCAAGAAAGTTGAGACCAAGTGCTTTATCCTGACTGTCCGCTTTGAGCATATGGAGGAGGGCCGGATTCGCAAAAACAATTTTCCGGTCTTGTATTATTGCGATGGCATGAGGCAGGGTCTCGATCAGTGTCCGGTATTTCAATTCGCTTTCGGCCAGGGCCTGTTCGTATTCTTTCTGCTCGGAGATATCCCGGATAATGCCTTGTACAAGCATATGGGAATTACTGCGAAACGTGCCTGCAGACACATGGGCATGAAATATTTTGCCGTCCTTCTTCTGCATATCAACCCTGAAAGTTACCGAGCCGCTTTCTTTGATTATATCAAAGGCCTGTTTTGACTCTTCCAACGCATTTTCCGGATGCAAGTCATCTATTTTAAGTTTCAGGGTTTCGTCCTTTTCATAACCTAAAAGTTCCAGGGCGCGTTCATTAACGTCTGTGATGTTGCCTTCCAAATCGTGAATGATGATGGCGTCGCTTGACTTGTTGAAGAGTCTCGAATATTTGCTTTCGCTTGCTTTGAGGGCGTTTATAGATCTTTTCCGCATAAGGGCTGAAGCAGTAAGAATGGCTACCGAAGCTCCAAGAGTGAGAAATATAAGAGCGGCTACTATTACCACTGTGGAGTACTCTTTGATAAGCGAGAACGGATTATTGATGATTTTTGAGCCGGGAGGAAGTTTGCTCAATGGTATATCAAAAGCCTTGAGTTCCTTGTAGTCGAAAGCGAATCTGGTTGGACTTTTTGCCAGGGGGATCTCTGAGACTTTCGCGCCTTCCAGTACCCTTAAGGCTCTTTGCGCGACCATTTTGCCTTCTTCTTTGCCGCAGGCCAGTTTCCCGCCCACGATGCCGTGCCCCAGGTAGAACTCCCACACAGAGTATATAGGAACCGGGCAATAAGGTTTAAGGAGTTTCAGATGTTTTTCGGAAGGTAAAACCTTGCCGTCTGTTTTGTTCTTAAAGATGAAGAGAAAGACAATTGAATTGGAGGGCAGCCGCAATGTTTTCTGTTGAAGTTCTTTCAGACTCAGATCCTCCAGGAAGATGAATTCCAGGTTGGAAGAAAAATCTGCGAACACCTCTTTTGATTCCTCTTTCAGTGCCTGTCCAGCAAGATCCGAGTCTAAGATAACGTAGATCTTTCGGGTCGACGGTTGAAGCTTCAAAGCCGTTTCGAGCGTTTCTTTTATACTGAGCTGTCTCGTCAGGCCGTTTGCTGGGCGTTTCTCCGCAAGCCGACCGTCGAAAGAAGTTGTGTTGCAGAATACGACCGGTACTCCGGGGAAAATCCCCTCTTCAGAGCTGGTGATGAACTCAAGGGCCTGATCGGCACAGCATATAACAACATCTACCGGTCGATTTTTATATTTCGCTAAAAGCAATTTCTCGAATGACTTAAGGTACCCCGGAGAAGCAATTCTCTGTGTGTCAAGAAATTCAAAACAGACATCGATCGGTTCAGCGTGCCGGTTTACTTCTTGGAGAATACCTTCTGAACATTTATCAGACCACGAGAAACCTGCATGGTATGAGTGGAGTACCACGATCCGATGCCCTTTTTCAAGAGGCACATCTCCGTCTGTTTCTCCGGTGGCCTTTGCCGGGTTTGAACGCGCGGTAAGCACGAAGCAAAGCATAAGGGCGCTTACGAGCCGGAAATATCTTTTGCTGGCTGAAAATAAATCGACGGGCTTGTGCCGTTGTTGCTTCAGGTTTTGCGCTTCACAGGCAATCGAGAACATAATGAAATTATGAGGCGGGTGTTATTGTTCCAGGACAAGGACTTTTGTCAGTTTAATATTTCGCGACGAGCTTCCTGCAAGAACCTTGTATTCACCTTCTTCGATCCGCCACACATCAGAGTTTGCATCAAACCACGCCAGCGAATCAACACTAAGTTTAATGTTTACTCTTTTAGTCTGTCCCGCGCCAATATCTATTCTTTCGAAGGCTTTAAGCTCTTTTGACGGTCGTGCAGCTCCGGACTCAGGGAAGGAGACGTAAATTTGCACCACTTCTGCGCCGTCCCGTTCCCCTTTGTTGGTAACATTCAGACTTATACTGATCTCACTATCTTCTTTCGGGTTAACCTTTTCCGCAACCTGGAGGCCCGCGTATTCAAAGTCTGTATATGAAAGGCCGTGGCCAAAAGGAAACAGAGGTTCTACGCCATTTGAATCGAAGTGCCTGTATCCTACAAAGATTCCTTCTTTGTACTGGATTGTCAGGGCTTTCCCGGGGTAATCCTCCTGGCCGGGATAGTCCTTTAGTTTTTTCCCGAAGGATATCGGCAATCTCCCCGAGGGATTAGCTGCGCCTGTGAGTATGTCCGCCACGGCTTGTCCTCCCGCCTGTCCGCTGTACCATTGATGAAGGAACGCGGGAATCCGGTCAACCCAGTCCGAGACGTTGAATGCGCCTCCTGCGGTAGAAACAAGGACGACTTTGGAGTTTGTCTCCATAAGCCTGTCCATAAAGTTTCTCTGATCCTGTGGCAAATCGAACGGTCGGTCGATGCCTTCCCCTTCGGTGTCTGCGTTAAATCCCATGCAGGCAATAACAGCGTCGGCTTTTTCGACGGCCGGCCAGTCCATGAACAGGAGGCTTGCCTTGATTGAGGCATTCATTCCGTGCCGACATAAAGCTATCCGGATACTGTATTCTTTTCTCCCTTTCAGTTGCAGCATTGCTTCCCGGAATGCAATATCCCCAGTGTGCCAGTCGTCAATAACCATTTCGTCATTGATCCAGACTCTCAGGCCGCCTTCGGCTGTGAAGGCAAGCTGGTATTGTCCCCCATGTTCCGGAGTAAAAAATCCCGACCACATGGCAGAAAAAGTCTTGTTGTCGAGGCGTGCGCAAGGACCTTGCCCTTTCCATTCAAAGTCGAGATGTTTATCGATGGTTTCCATTACCGGGGTTTGACGCAAATCCCGTTGCATATAGTACTGTGCGGCAAGGCCGGGAACGCGGGTTCCATTAGGAGCGTTTGTTTCAAACGGAGTTTGTCTTGAGATGTGCGCCATTCTCCCTCTGGTGGCAACCGGCATGTGAATGAAATTGACACTATGACCGGCATAGTTTTTCAACGCATCCACGAGGCTTACAGTGCGGAACGGCTCTGTCATGGAGCTTCCGGCGGCGCCGATGACGTGAGGATGAGCGTTAGGACCAGTGATTACCACATTCTTTATCTGTTCCATATCGAGAGGAAGGAGACCGTCGTTTTTAAGAAGAACAGATCCCTGTCGCGCGATTTCAAGGGCTGTTTCTTGTGTTTCGGGATCGTCGCAGCTCAGGCTGGCGTCCATTTGCGGGCGGTCGAAGAATCCCATTCTAATGCAGGTGCGTAATATACGCAGTACTTTGTCGTTTATCTGTTCTTCGGTAATTTGTCCCTTTTCCAGAAGCGGCATTACTCTTTCCCGGGATAGAAAGTCACCTTTGGGCATTTCGATATCCAGCCCGCCATCTATTGCTTCTTTTGTGTCATAAGTCGAGACCCAGTCGGACATCACGAACCCTGTAAATCCCCATTCCTCTTTCAGTGTATCTACCAGCAGCTTCCTGTTCTGCGAGCAATGTTCCCCGTTAACCAGGTTGTAAGCGTTCATAACCGAACCTACGTTGCCTTCCTGGACTGCCGCTTTGAATGCGGGGTAATAGATTTCGCGCAAGGCTCGCTCTCCGACTTCAGAGTTTATTTTGTGACGCTCAAATTCCTGATTGTTGGCAACGAAATGCTTCACCGTCCCCATTACACCCCGGCTCTGAAGAGCTTTGATGTATGCAACCGCAAGCCTCGAAGCGAGGACTGGATCCTCACCCAGGTATTCAAAATTTCTTCCGCATTGGGGGATGCGGTGAATATTGACACCGGGGGCAAGCAGTATATGTGCGCCTTTTGACCGGCATTCCCGGCCCAGTGCATCGCCCATTCGGCAGGCTAGATCCTGGTTCCAGGAGGAGGCCAGTGCGATAGTTGCAGGAAAGGCTGTTGCTTTGCCGTAGTTCCGGCAGCCCAGTGGACCGTCAGACATTTTTATTTCGGGTATGCCGTGACAGGGGTATCCGCGTATATTGAACCCTTTGTAACCTCCAATAAAATCAACTTTCTCTTCAAGAGACATTTCCGAAAGGATTGTCTGCGCTCGTTGTTTCGCTTCGTGGAAAGGTATGTTGTCCATTATCCTGAGACTCCTGCTGCTTTTTTAAAAAAACGCACTCTATAAGATTCGTATGTCCAGTGTCGAGTATATATGTGTGTCCGGGCATATGTTTGTTGAGTCTTTCCGTACTTGCACATTTACTTGTCTACCCGAATCTTTCCGGTTCCCATACGTCGGGGACATTTATGGTCATATTCGTCAAGCGCCTAATCGCAAATGTGGCAATTTATTCAGGGATAGATGCGGCCCATGGTTCTGGGGAATGGGATTGCTTCGCGAACATGTTTTAAACCGCAAATCCAGAAAAGCATTCGTTCTATGCCAAGTCCGAAGCCTCCGTGGGGCACGCTTCCGTATCGCCGGAGATCGAGGTACCATTTATAATCTTCAGGGTTGATCTTTTTTTCCTTCATCCGGCGGCGCAGCGCTTCGGAGTTTTCCTCTCTCTGACTTCCCCCGATGATCTCTCCGTAACCTTCCGGCGCAAGAAGATCCATGTTCAGCACCGTGCGCGGATCTGCGGGATCTGTTTTCATGTAAAATGCTTTTGCGTCCTTCGGGTAATGTGTAACGAAAACCGGTTTCTGAAAGTTTCTGGAGATAATGGTCTCGTCGCTGCCGCCGAGGTCGGTTCCCCACTGGAAATTCTGAGCCGATTCAAGATGTTGTGGAAGGTTTTCAGTTTCCCTTTCAAGGTCGATGATTCGTGTGCGGAGTTGTTTGATTTGCAGAGAAAGATTTTCGCGTTTTGCCGGCTTCTTGATTTCTTTCAGTTTCTTTTCCAGTTCGGCAAGTTCGCCAACTGACTCCTGGAGCTCCTGTTTTGCCGAATCAAGCCTTTGGCCGATCTGGCGGCGGGTGTCTTCGCCATGCAGCAGTTCGACAGCTTCAGAATAGGTTATGCGTGGAAACGGCGCAGATATATTCTGAAGATCTGAAATGTCGCGTCCGAGGATTTCCAGTTCCCCGGCATGTGTTTTTATCACGGCTGAAATTATTCCACAGATCATTTCCTCTGCAATGTCTATTATTGTGTCGAGCTCTGCGAAGGCGATTTCCGGTTCAACCATCCAGAATTCGGTTAAATGGCGTCGTGTTTTTGACTTCTCAGCCCTGAATGTGGGCCCGAAACAGTAAACCTTGTTAAAGGCCATACAGGCGGTTTCGAGGTATAGCTGTCCAGTTTGGGTCAAGTATGCCCGATCTTCGAAATATTCTACAGGGAATAATGTCTGGGCGTCTTCGCCGGCTCCCTCCACCAGTATGGGTGTGTCGATGAGAGTAAATCCTTTCCGATCAAAGAAATCCCTACATGTTTTAACAAGGGTATGTCTTATCCTGAGAACAGCCCAGGGCTTGCGTGAGCGCAGCCAGAGATGGCGGTGCGCCATCAGGAAATCAATGCCGTGCGACTTGCGGGTGATCGGGTACTCATCTGCATAGTGGAGGATGCGCAGTTCGGAAACAGAAATTTCGAAGGAGCCTGGCGCACGCGCATCATTCCGGACTTCTCCGCGCAAAGCCAGCGATGATTCCTGTCGAAGTTTGCCGGCTTCTTCAAATGCTGCGCCCGCAGACGCTTCGACTATGGCCTGGCAGAAGCCTGTCCCGTCACGGATCTGCAGGAAAACCAGTTTCCCGCCGCTTCTGATGCCTTCCAGCCAGCCTTGTATGTTTATTGTATCTCCGACGTAATGTTGCAGCTCGTTTATATTAACATAATCTTTCATCCAAATTCCTAAAATCGGTTGTATTCTGTTTTATGCAGAAAAAATTTTCGTTCGCGCTTGCAGAAAGTCCGGTGCGTCTGCCACATCCTTCGCACCCGGGAATCACTTTTTATGTACCACTTGCGCAGGGGTTACACAAGAAAAGAGAGGAATTCTCATTATGGAGCTGGCTGTATGGTATTCAAGTGCAGCGTGCGCTCTACGGACGAAGATTTTATCTCATAGAGCGACTCTACAACAATCACTTCGTATTCCAGTAATCCTAACTATCGCCATTGACGCATGAGATGACAGGCGGGAATGATCCCAGTATGTCGGCCATTCCTGGCTGACTCTATGGAAGCCGGGGCGGCATAATGTGAATTGCTGTTTCGCATTCAGCTTTTTTGCGCGTGAGCACGCGTGCCTACAATAATAGGCAGACTCAAATTGCTGAGGCAAAACCATGCTCAAGCAATTGACGAAACGATTAACTGCGCCTATTCTTGATCTTATGCAGACGCTACCGAAAGTGCCGCTCTGGTATAAAGCGCGATGAGCCAAGGAAGATGTGATGGTTGCCCTTGAGAGGGGCGCCACACAACATAATGGAAGAAGGTTCATGGCGCGTCAACCAACTCGGTGATACAACCCGAGACAGGAGGAGGTGAATGACAGTGGTAGCAAAGAAGAAGACAGCAAAGAAGAAGACGGCAAAGAAGAAGACAGCAAAGAAAAAGGCGCCTAAGAAGAAGACAGCAAAGAAGAAGGCAGCAAAGAAAAAGGCCCCTGCGAGGAAGGCAGTAAAGAAGAAGACAGCGAAGAAGAAGAAGAAATAGCGGTGTTAGGGCTATAGAGCCCATGGGTAAGACAAATGGCGGTTACAGGTGGCGAGTCCTTCTGTGCCGCCATTTTTTTGTGAATTATGCCGGTTTGACAGGGAGGCGTCGGCTGTATAGAATGTTTTTAAAGGGGGATTTTTGTGACTACTGCGGGTTTTGATTTTCTTTTTCTGGCCAATCTGAGTCTGGCGTGGGGTCAGTCTAATGCGGCCGGAAAAATAATTGTAGTACTTCTGTTTGTTGGGTCGATTTTTGCCTGGTCTATTATGATTACGAAATTCTGCCAGCTTCAGCAGGCGAAAGCAAAGTCACAGGCGTTTCTGTATGCGTATCGAAGAGAAAAGGAACCTGCGGCGCTTTTTCTGAAGCGGCAGAAATATGAAGGGAGTCCGTTGTATTCCATCTATCAGCATACATGTTCAGCGCTGGGTGCTGCGTTTGAGACCACGGGCGTGGATCCTTCGGATTTGTTAATGGGGGGTATAAACTCCAACCGTCAGCAGTTGGGCAAGGTTGAGGTCAGCTCTGTTAGAAATGTAGCGGAAAGAACGATGGCTGATGAATGTCTTCTGCTTGAAAACAGTATGGGTTTTCTAGCGACAGCGGCGTCTACGGCTCCGTTTCTCGGGCTGCTCGGAACAGTATGGGGGGTGATGGATGCATTTGGCGGAATGGTTGTCAAAGGTTCCGCCATGTTGTCTGAAGTCGCTCCGGGAATATCTGGAGCGCTTCTCACGACGGTGGTAGGATTGCTTGTAGCCCTGCCTTCGGCTATAGGCTATAACACTCTGAGCGATAAGATCAGGCGTTTTTCGGTCGAAATAGACAATTTTACCCAGGAACTCACTTCGAATATAGAAAGAAGCTATCTTTCTGAATAACTTACGGGAAGCGGCAGAATGGCGCGAAGAACACAACTTGTATCACTCAAGCAGATAAGCGAGATTAATCTTACGCCTCTCATGGATCTGACTTTCATTTTGCTCATAACTTTTATCATCACTTTTCCGCTCCTGGAGCAGGGCATTCCCGTGAACCTGCCGGAAGGAAAGGCGCAGCCTCTTGAGCCGGAAAAATCGCATACCGTAACACTGAAGAAGAACGGGGAGCTTTACTTTGATAATTCGAACGTAAGTATGGCTGACATGAGAAGAAGGCTGGCTGCAGTCAGCTCGGTGAACCCCGGGGCTTCCGTGATGGTCAGGGCCGACAAACAGATTGTGTACGGGCGGGTTGTAGACATTCTCAAATTGCTTAAAGAGGTCGAAATTTCAAACATGGCTTTGATTACAGAGCCGGGTAAAGAGTAACATGGGTTCGAAGTTTTTCAGGTACTTCAGAATAGTGGCTGCAGTGCATGTAGGTATCGTGCTGGTTATGCTCGGCATTGCGGCGATTAAGGGCCTGTTAAAGGATGAATCTCCCGATTACATTCCGATTACATTCATGCAGGCGCCTGCAGTGGCGGATGAAACACCACCTTCTGTAGAGCCTGAGGCCGTTGATACGCCTGAGCCTGAGCCTGAGCCGCCGCCGCAAAGGGACCCGGAGCCGGTGGAGGCACAATCGAATAGAACGCCGGTTGAAACCAGCGACCGGATTGTTGAGCGCCATGTGGAGCGCAGGCGGACCCCGCGCATCACGGAGGACCGGATCCGGGAAGCTCTTTCGGAGGGGATACCACAAACCCGGCCGGTTACCGCGGACAGGGAAAGGTTCTATAAAGAAATCATACGCCGCAGATTTCACGAGGCCTGGGTTCAGCCCAGCGCCGAAGGGGCCGAAGGTCTTATTGTTAAAGCCAGGATCAGTCTTGGCCCCGGCGGGCGCGTTACAGCGGCGAATCTGCTTAACAGATCCGGAAATCCCGCCATGGACGGTTCAGTATCGGATGCTCTTGAATCTGTTGACAGGATCGACGGACTTTCGGAAGAATTCGTGAAGAGGAATAATAACGTAACAATAGCTTTTGAGGTACAATAATGAAATGCAATAAGGCGGTTTTACAATATTCATGCGTTTTTCTTTTGTTTGCCGTTTTGCCTGCGGGCGCGGCGGAGATAAAGATTGTTAAGCCGGGTGCGGTGCGGTCGAATATCGGCATGGCGAGCTTCAAAACCGATGGAAGCCAGTCATCCGGCATTCTCGAGAAAACGCTGAGAAGCGATCTTGAACGCTGGGGTTGGTTCAATGTCGTCGATGAAGGAGCAAGCATAGAGTTGTCCGGGCGATGCATAGAGGACAAAGGCGTCAATCGGGTTACCTGCACTGTTCGCAGCGGCTCAAGGCGCTATCTTCGGGAAACGTTTCACGGCAAAACGGAAGACGCCGATGAACTCGCGCATAAAATTGCCGATAGAATTGTGGAAGCGGTAAAGGGTGTGCCCGGCATAGCATCGACCCGGATTGCCATGGTTGGACTGCGCGGCGGAAAAAAAGACCTTTACATGTGCAACTCAGACGGCAGCGGTTTCGTTCAGCTTACCCGTGACGGAGCGGTCTGTGTGGCGCCATCCTGGTCGCCGGATGGTAAGACGGTGGCGTATACCTCCTTTCACGGCGGGTTCCCCGACATCTACCTTATTGACCTGTCCAGTCACAGGCGAAAAAAACTTATGAGCTATCCAGGGTTGAACCTTGGCGCGTCCATTTCGGCGAACGGACGTTTCCTGGCCGCTGTTTTATCAAAAGATGGAAACCCTGAACTTTATGTAATGGAGATGGCTAACCGGAGATTGCGCAGGCTTACAAGGACGGCACATGCAGTGGAGACAAGTCCTTCATGGTCGCCGGGCGGAAAAAAAATTGCCTACGTTGCGGATGAATCGGGTTTGCCTCAGATTTACATTATGAGCGCCTCGGGTGGAAAGAAGAGGCGTTTGACTCACAGGGGGTCCCAGAATGTTGCGCCCGACTGGGGCCCGGGTGATAAAATTGTATACAGTAGCAAACGCGGCAGGTATTATCAGATCTGTGTGAAGGATCCCGAAGGCGGAAACCCCGAGGTTTTGACTGCCGGTAATGCCGACCATGAGAACCCTTCCTGGGCTCCGGACGGCAGGCACATTGTTTATACGCGCACGGCGGGGTATCGTTCAAATCTCTATATACTTGACACCATGGGGGGCGCTCCACTACTTTTAACCCGATTCAAAGGAGACTGGCATTCGCCGACATGGTCGCCCAGATAGTGGACGATACCATCGGGTTAGCTAACATACTCAGGAGTAGAAAATGTTAAAAAAGATACGTTGTGTTGGTTTGGTTTGTTTACTTTTGTTTGTAGTAATCATGAGTTCGGGATGTCGAACTCCCTGGGGGGGCGGCGATGACGGAGAAATGCCCTCAGATATATTGGATCCCGAGGAACTGGAAGGAAACGTGGCTCTTGGCGAGCGATTTGAGATGGGTACCCTGGTTAAGGATGTTAGTTTCGGGCGGGTTTATTTTGCTTATGACAGTTACCAGCTACCACGAAGCGAGATTCCCAAGATTGAAGAGGTCGCAGATTACATGGAGGAAAACAGGGACGTGCGTCTTATTGTTGAAGGTCATTGCGACGAAAGAGGAAGCCGGGAATACAATATGGCGCTTGGAGAACACCGGGCCCTGGCCGTCAGGGCTTATCTTGTCGGGCTTGGTATAAACAGCTCCAGAATTCAGACGCGAAGCTACGGAGAAGAAAAGCCTGTTGATTTCGGTCACAACGAGGCTGCATGGCGCAGAAACAGAAGGGTTGAGTTTGTTCTTTACCGCTCGCCCTGAAATCGGCGAGTCTTCCTGCTGCGCAGCGAGTATTGGATAAGCAGATACCAGCATCTCTGAGGCAGATTTGAATGGACTCATTCACCTTATACTCTCCTGTCGGTTTTGTGGGTCAGATCGGTTCATGGGAAATTGTCCTTATTTTCGCAGTTCTTCTGGTTGTCTTTGGTCCACGCAGGTTGCCGGAAATAGCCAGGTCGTTCGGGAGGGCTATCGACCAGTTGCAGAGATTTTCCCGGGAATTCCACGATCAGATTATCAACGCGGATATTGAGATGCCGGAGAATAAGGAATTTTCTGAAGATCTCACTGATCTGCGGCAAGACGACACCGAAACGGAAAACGGGGCTGTAGAGGCGGGCAAGACCGCCGAGGAAGGAGCCGAAGATGGGCTCGCCGGATAACGCAGCTCAAGGCGAGGCAAAGCCCTTTCTCGATCATCTCAGTGACCTGCGGACTGTGATAATCCGCAGCGGGCTCCTCCTGGCAGGTGGCGTTATCCTCATGGTTCCTTTAACGCCGTTTGTGCTGAAACTGGCAATGATGCCCTTGAGTGTAATAGGCATTGACTATCAAGAATTTCTTGTGCCACTGAGTGTTGGAAGCGGTTTCAGCGTTGCCATAAAGATTTCACTCTGGGGCGGGCTGATGCTCAGCGCTCCTTTCATTGTTCTTGTTGCCGGGCGTTTCATTTTTCCTGCATTGACCGCTGGTGAGAAACACGCCGTATCGAATTCCGGTAGTTATGCAGTGGTTCTTTTTTTTCTTGGTGTAGCCGTCTGTTATTTCACGACTTTGCCTTTTGCGCTGAGAGCTATGATAGGGATTAACGATTGGCTTGGACTGAAATGCAACTTTATTGATGTGCGGGACTATGTGGCTTTCGTTATTCGTTTATTGCTGGCTTTCGGGCTGGCATTTCAACTTCCCGTAGTTGTTCTTGCAATGTCGGCGATGGGGGTTGTGGATTCGCGGCAACTGAAAAGCAAACGTCCGTATGTGTGGGTTGCCCTTATGGCGGCGGCTATGTTTCTTACTCCTCCCGATCCCATAACCCAGCTTCTGCTTGCGCTGCCGCTTGCATTGCTGTACGAACTGTGTATCTGGACAATTGCCCGCAAGGAGAAGAAGCGTGCCCGGGACATGGACCGGGGAGGTCGGCGCTGTTAAGGGTTTTTATGAAAAATAATGAACGCGGTGTGTGAGGGCAGAACGCGCCGGTAGAAAAGGGTGAAGATATGGAAAAGATGGAATTTAACGGGTGGCCGAACTGTGTGCGACTTTCTGACGGCAGGATCGAAGTAGTGGCGACCACCGATGTGGGACCCCGGATTATGCGCTATGGGTTTGCGGGCCAACCCAATGTGCTGAAAGAAGTCGCCGGGGAGCAGGGCGGGAAAGACGAGATCGACTGGAAGATCAGGGGCGGGCACCGATTGTGGATATCTCCGGAGCAAAAACCGCTTACATATGAGCCGGACAACGGTCCTGTTGACGTTCAGGAAACTGAGAAAGGTGTTAAGCTCAGTCAACAGAAGGGAAGTTTAAGCGGTGTGGCCAAAACCATGGAGATTTGTTTGTGCGATGGGCAGGGCGGTGTGGCCATTGAGCATTCGTTGACCAATCAGGGCGAAATGAGTATGGATCTCTCCCCATGGGCCATTACTGTTTTGAAGCAAGGAGGGACAGCAATAATTCCTCTGCCTGCAAAGATCCCTCACACAGAAAGGCTGACACACAATCAGGAATGGAGTATATGGCCGTACACGGACCTTTCGGACGACAGGTGGTTTTTCGGTTCAAAGTTTGTTGTTTTGCGCCATGACACAAAGAAGGGTCCGACGAAGATGGGTTTTGCGCATAACGGTTACGCCTGCTACTGCGTTGGAAAGCAACTGTTTGTCAAAAGATTTAGCCGTCAGACAGCAGTGCGCTATCCGGATGGCGGAGTAAACCTTGAGGCATTTGCGAACGAGCATTT
The DNA here is from genome assembly GCA_964433435.1 of uncultured Victivallales bacterium. Classification (GTDB taxonomy): domain Bacteria; phylum Verrucomicrobiota; class Kiritimatiellia; order UBA8416; family CAYSRM01; genus CAYSRM01. The sequence continues at coordinate 10,695 of CAYSRM010000010.1, read as the reverse complement.
CGTTGAGATGGAAAGTCTGGGCCCATTAACTTCTCTGCAGCCTGGCAGGACTGTAATTCACCGCGAGCAGTGGGAGCTTTATGAGTTGCCCGCGGCGCTTAACCCCGATGCCTCAGAAGATGAAATTGCTTCGATCATTGCTTCAGCAACCGGATAAATTCGGCCTCGTCAAGTATTCTTGTACCCAGTCTCTTTGCTTTCTCCATTTTCGAACCAGGCTTATTGCCTGCCAGCAGATAATCGGTTTTTTCCGACACCGAAGAGGACACTGTTCCTCCTGCGTTCCTGATTCGCTCTGTAGCCTCTTTTCGGCTTAGACCCGGCAGCGTTCCAGTAAGCGCGACTCTGACTCCTTCCAATCGGTGTGCTTCGGATGGTTTTCTGGTTTGTTTCATTTGAACTCCCGCCGAACGCAACTTGTCGATTACCGGTATATTGTACTCGTGGGCAAAGAAGTTGTTTATGCTGCCTGCGACAGTCGGGCCGATGGTGGGTACCTGTTCCAGTCGGTCGGGCGAGGCAGACATGAGTTCATCTATCGACGGAAATTCTGCCGCAAGCAACTGTGCATTTTGAGATCCGACATGGGGTATTCCCAGAGCAAAAATAACGCGGTGGTATTCGCGGTTTTTCGATTCTTCGATATTTTCAACCAGTTTTTCAGCCGATCTGGATCCCATTCGTTCGAGCTGGAGCAGACTCTGTATCCGTAGTGTATAGATATCGGCCGGATCTGTGATAAGTCGATTAGCAACGAGCTGTTGCACCAGGGAAGCTCCGAGTCCTTCTATATCCATTGCTTCCCGGGAAGCGAAATGGTTCACTCGCCTCTTGAGTTGCGCGGGGCATTGCAGATTTTCGCACCGTAGCGCCACCTCTCCTTCCCTTCTTCTTACCGGTCCGGAGCACACCGGACAGCGAAATGGCATACGGAACACCGATTCTGAGCCGGTTCTTTCTTCCCGGAGTGCCTTCACTATGGCGGGTATAATTTCTCCGGCCTTTTCAATCAAGACGGAGTCTCCAACTCTTATGTCCTTGCGTGCTATTTCGTCTTCGTTATGGAGTGTCGCCCTTGCGACAACCGAGCCGGATACCGCGACAGGTTCCAGATCGGCTACCGGGGTCAGTACACCTGTTCTGCCAACCTGGACTCTGATGCCGGTCACAGTTGTCCGGGCCTGTTCGGGGTTATATTTGTAAGCTATCGCGGATCTCGGGTTCTTCGCGGTTGCCCCGAGTTTACGGCTCAGGCTGGCTTCGTTTACCTTTATAACTGCGCCGTCTATTTCGAAGTCAAAATCATGGCGGAGGGCGTGCAGTTCTTCAAGCCGTTTGACAGCCGTGTGGATATCTTCGCATTCCCAGTAGACAGGCACAGTCTTGATCCCGGCAGTTTTCAGACTTTTCAGGAAGCCGGAATGGGTGGGCACGGTCTGGCCTGCAATCAATCCTGCCCCGTATATTATCGCGTCAAGCGGCCTGGCTGCTACCATGGCCGGGTCTAGCAGTTTAAGAGAGCCGGCTGCTGCGTTGCGAGGATTGGCAAAAGGCGCCAGTCCTGCGTCTTCCCGCTTGCGGTTCAGTTCCGTAAAACCGGGTTTAGTCATGAATACTTCACCTCTTACTTCAAATATGGGAAACCTGGAATGCGCGCCTCTAAGCTGAAGAGGAATGCTTCGAATAGTCCTGATGTTTGCAGTTATATTGTCTCCAACCCTGCCGTTGCCTCGTGTTGCTGCTGTGACCAGTTTCCCGTTTTCGTAGCGAAGAGACACGGCAACACCGTCTATTTTGGGTTCGACAACGTAGGTTAACTGCTCTTTCTGGAGCAGTTTCCGTGTGCGTTTATCGAAAGAGAGCACCTCATCTTTTGAATAGGTATTGTCTAGACTCATCATCGGCAGGGTGTGTTCGACATTTTCAAACACTTCCAGCGGTTCTCCGCCTACGCGCTGGGTTGGGGAGTCGGATGCAATCAGGGTGGGGTTTGACTGTTCAAGTTCTTGCAGTTCTTTATAAAGAGAATCGTATTCGCGATCTGTTATTTCGGGAGAGGCAAGAACATAATACAGATAATCATGGCGGCTGATTTCTTCTCTGAGCCGCAGAATTGTTTTATATACGCCATTCATTGCATTTTCCGAGACTCTGTTTTGAGCGAAGCTCAAGCCCCTGGTTTGCCGCTCCGCGAGAGCCTTGCACTTCCGCTGAGCCGCTCCGGCTTTGCTCCGCTACCGTGCAGTCAGAAAGTCGTTAAGAGGACCGGAAAGGGATCCACTTTCTGAAGCGTGTCTTTCGGCTTTGTCTTTGTTGCCGTCCATGGCATACAGAAAAAAACGGACAGCATGATCAGCATCCGATCTTGCTCTTCCCAGCCAGCGGACTTTTTCCGAAGGTTCCAGCCTGGATACAGGGAAAGTTACTTCTCTCTCATTTTTGCCCACGGTTTCGGCGACTATCATATTGTTAATCACAGATTTTATTGTTACAGGAATCTCTTTGCCCCCATGATTAATAGTGACATCCAAGCCGACCTTTTCAGCGAAAGCCTGTGCCACCTTCGAGTCAATAGAAGACAGCTTTCTCATAGCCTCTTGCATAGCCTTCAACCGGTCCTCTTCCTTGCTCTCCTGTGCCACGGACTTTTCGCTGAGACTTGAAAGTGCTTCGGCAAACTTTCCTTCAACCACTTTTGTTATTAATTCCGGAGTAATTACAAGTTCGGTGTTTTCTGTAGGTTGAGAGAACTCTGCATTTTCTGCTGGTGGTTCTTCGGTCTCTGGCTCAATAGGCCGTCCGGCGCGTTTTCCGGCGACGTCGCCGGAATCGTTATTTTCAGATACAGAATCCGCGGGAACAGAAGGTTCCTGTCTGTTCTCTTCCGTATCATCCAGGGAAATATCCGCGAATGCCGGCCCCGCCTCTTCCGAAGATGCAGGAACCGGCTCACGCATAAGCACTATTGCCGATCCTGTCCACCATAATATCAGGATAAGCAACAAAGCCGCGTGCAGCCATAGCGGGAACATGAAAACCTCGCTCTTATAAGTGTTTTCCTTTGTTTTTTCAGATGGCCGGGATGACTCAAAATCCCCGATTGTACTCAAAGCCTGCGACTTTTGCATCAGGAAAAGACGGCCTTTTTTTGCCTTGTCTATGGAATCAATTGCTTCGGACCAGCTTTTGTACCGATAGTCCGGCGATTTCATCATAAGCCTGGAAAGAAGGTTGATGGTGCTGACGCTTGTACCTGAGACCAACTCTTTAGGATTCACAATCTGGTCTTTGCGCTGACCTTCGAGAACAGCGTCAGCGTTGCTACGGTCATGAAAGGGCGCCTGCCCTGTAAGCATGTGGTAGATCAGCGTCCCCAGACTGTACATATCAGAGCGGAAATCAATATCTTTTCCGGCTGCGAGTTCGGGAGACATGTAGTTCGGCGTGCCCGCGAGTGTCTCGTTGTCTTGTTGTGCCCCATCTGAACATATTTTGACAAGCCCGAAATCGCATACCTTGGCGGTATGGTCTTTTGTGGTGAGAATATTGCCGGGCTTGATGTTCCGGTGAACCATGCGTTCTTCCTGCCATAGGCATTGAAGTGCGTGCGCAACCTGTAGAGCGATATCCAGAGTCATTTTGTTTGAAAGATTCTTTTCTTCTTTTATGATCTGCTCAACACTAGGACCGCCACAGTATTCCATTGTGTAATAACATAAGTTTCCTTCGTCGCTGATGTCGTAAACCTGTATAAGGTTGGTATGCTTTATCCTGGCTGTGATCCTGGCTTCTCGCAGGAAATCGGCTTTTTGCTCGGGATCTGCTGCGATCTCGGGCTTGAGGACCTTTATAGCTACAGGACGGCCCAGACTGATCTGATGGGCTTTCCAGATGGTGGAGTTTTTCCCCTCATAAATACACTCGTTGACTTTGAAACCCTTTATTTCCATGATTCTGAAATTTTACACAAAAGCCGGTATGATACAACTTTTTTAGGCAGAGAGTAGCGCGGCTAAAGCTGTCGGCCAGGAGCTTGGGTTTGACTTTTTCCCAATATCGGGCGAGGCTAGGGGTTACTATGAAAGTTGATATTTCCTGTGGCGGAACCGGAGGGCACATATTACCGGGACTTGCCGTTGCCGAAGAGTTGGAGCGGAGAGGGCATGGGGTCAGGTTGTGGCTTACTGGACGGGATACAGAACAGATATTATCTGGAAACTGGGACGGGCCTGTTCTGAAGGTCAGGGCAGCCGGGCTTCAGCGCCCGTTTACGCCGTCCGGGTTAGCGTCGCTTGCAAAGTTCCTGTTGTCATGCAGAAAGAGCATCTTATTGCTCAAGAAAGATCGTCCCGATGTCTTGCTGGCAATGGGTGGTTATGCATCGGCCCCGCCCGCGGCGGCTGCGAGGTTTAGAAAGATTCCTCTGGTTCTCCATGAAGGCAACGCCGTACCAGGCAAGGCGGTAAGGCTTCTGGCTCCGTACGCTGACTGTGTGGCTGTTGCTTATGCCTCGGCTTGCGGCTTTCTTAATGCGAGGCGAACTGAAGTTACAGGGTTCCCGCTGCCTGAATCACGTCCTGCAGATTCTTTTATGTGTAGCCCGGCGGGAAATGAGATTACGGTGCTCGTGACCGGAGGAAGCCAGGGCGCCGAATTTCTGAATTGCACGGGAGCCGATGCGGCATGTTCGCTTTCCGGAGAAGTTGCGCTTTATGTTATTCATATCGCCGGAAAAGGGGATGTGTCTGCAATTAGACGGAAATATGCCGAGGCGGGAATACATGCTGATGTAGTGGATTTTATACAAGACATGTACAAAGTATATACCTGCGCAGATATTGCAATAGGACGTGCTGGCGCAGCTTTCTGCGCCGAAATATGCCGTTTTGGTGTGCCTTCAATATTGATACCTTATCCCTATGCTTCCAGCGCACACCAGCGTTTGAATGCTGAAGGGCTCGAGTATCAAGGCGGTGTACGAATTCTGGACCAAAGCGAGACTGATTGCGCTGAACTGGCCCGTGTCATCAGGGAGTTTGTTGAAAACAATGAATTGAGGGAGAGCATGAAACGCGCACTGGCCGCCGCTGCGGATAATTGCGCAGCGCAGCGTGTCGTTGATGTGCTTGAAAACGTTGCGGGCAGAAGCAAAAGGTTATAGACTGGAGTTCAGCGGAATAGCATTTCTGAATTATCAAAGTGTGGATGTTACCGGCGACGAGGGGAATAAAATGCCTATATATGAATTCTATTGTTCGCAATGCCACATGATATACAGTTTCTTTTCGAAGTCCGTTACTACAGATAAACGGCCTTCCTGTCCGAAATGCGGCAATAGGCGGCTTCGGAGACAGGTTTCGTCCTTTGCCGTAACCGGGAGAAAGGGGGAAGAAGCAGAAGAAGATCTTCCTGTTGATGATGAAAGGATGGAGAAGGCGTTGACTTCGCTGGCCAATGAGGCGGAGAACATCAGCGAGGACGACCCAAAGCAGGCTGCCCGTCTGATGAGGAAACTTTCCGGGGAAATGGGTATCGAATACGGAGCAAGCATGGAGGAGGCTTTGCATCGAATGGAGTCGGGCGAAGATCCTGAGGCTATAGAATCAGAAATGGGCGAACTGCTGGATAACGAAGAAGAACCGTTTACACTGAAAGAACAGAGACAGAAAAAGGGTGGCGGGGAAAAACACAGATCGCAACCCGGTCGGGATCCGTCATTATATGAAATGTGAAGAAGAACAATTTAGGCTTTTTATTGCGGTAGATCTAGACAATAAGACTAAGAAGAGGCTTGAAGATGCAATTGACAGTCTTCGCCACGTCCGGTCCCGCGTTAGCTGGGTTGATGCTTCAAGGATGCATCTGACTCTGGTGTTTCTTGGAAGCACACCGGCAGAAAAACTTGACCGCGTGAAAAACTCTATCAACAGAAGCGTGAGCAACACGGCGCCTTTTGAATGCAGGGTGAACGGCCTGGGCTTTTTCGGCTCGCCTCGCTCGCCGCGTGTTATCTGGGCGGGTCTGGCCGGAGAGATTGATTCCCTGCGCCGGATCAGGAGCAATCTTGAAACTGAACTCACGAAAGCAGAGATTGGTTTTGACCGCAAGGATTTCAGGCCGCACCTTACTTTGGGCAGGATTAAATCCCGAAAGGGCGCGCAGGAACTTGTTGAGCAGACACATAAGATGGAGGGCCTTGTGCTGGGCGTCCTGAAGGTGGACTCGGTGACTCTTTTTGAGAGCAGACCCGGGCCCGAAGGTGTTGTTCATCTTGCCAGGCATCGAGCTTTGTTATCCGGGTGAACAGCTCAATCCGCTAAACTGCGGCATTATGCGGGTGCAGTGATCCTGAGGATTTCGGTATCCGTTCCGCCTTTCAGTGTGTAGGCCGGCAGGGCCGCGGGAATGATACATGATGTCCCACGCGCCAATTGGTATTCGCGGTCTGCGAATAACCTGGGTTTGCCGTAAGACACAAAAAGGATATGATAAGTTGAACCGTCAGGCTGGACTCTGCAAGCTTTGCCCGGATGGATTTTTTCGACCCGGAAATACGGGCAGGCGATGATCTCTGCGATAACAGAGTCACCGCATGTTCTGGAAGGGAAGTTTCTTACTTTGGGGTCGGCAGTATCTTTCCAGTCTATAGTTGCCATCGCTTCGGGAACGTGGAGCTGTCGTGGTTTTCCGTCTTTTCCAAGTCTCCCCCAGTCATATACCCTGTAAGTCGTATTGGAGTTTTGTTGTATTTCAAGAAGAAGGCAGCCTTCTGCTATGGCGTGTACGCATCCGCCGGGAATAAAGATGGCGTCCCCTGCTTTGACTGGAACCCGCTGGAGCAGTTCCTCCAGACTGCCTTGATCCAGGTGTTTTTTGAATTTCTCAGGTCCCACTCCGGGTTTCAGGCCTGCATAGACGAAAGAGTAGCGCTCCGCGGCAAGGACATACCACATTTCCGTTTTGGGTTCGCCTCCGGTAGCCGCGGCGTTGGTATTGTTCGGGTGTACCTGTACGCTCAGCCGTTTAGCTGCATCGATGATCTTTACGAGCAACGGAAAGACAGAGTAATCTTTGCTTTTACCCAGAAGCTTCTCCTGCATTTCCGATACAACAGCACCTAGACATTTCCCTTTTAAAGGTCCGTTGGTTATCGTGCTGGCGCCCTCAGGGCGGTCGGCCACTTCCCAGGATTCGGCGCATTTCTCGAGCACATGTTTTTTTCTGAAAACTTCACTGATTCTGTTGCCGCCCCAAATATAGTTCTTATATACAGGCTGAAGCATCAACGGGTATGGTTCAATATGCATAAGCCCTGCATTATTATTTATGAGGGCTGTTGAGCAAGAAAAAAGATTGAGTTAAGTTTGTCGTGATGCTATTTTCGTGGTATGAAAAACGTGATGTTGCTTATTCTGATAACTTGTCTTTTTATCGGATGTACTACCACTGTTCCGCAGAGGCGTAAGCAGGCGGTTCGTTACGAATCGCGTTTGTCTTCCCTCGAGGGAAGCGCCGACAGGTTGGAAAAGCGTGTGCAGGGATTGAATCAGTCTCTACAGGAGGCTTACGACCAGATTGACCGACTGGAAAAGCTGCATGGCCGGAAACTGGTGAAAATCGAAAAAGAATTGGTGAAAATCGAAGAGATAGTGGAAACTCTGGATGCCAGGCAGGTAAGAATGAAGAAAGAGATAGTGGACCAGCTTACCACAAAGATTGCAGGCCTTCTGCGGGAGACCGGGTCAAGATCGTCCGGACAGAACCTCAGAGGTAGGGAACACGAGGTCCGCGCAGGACAGACCCTGTCGGAAATAGCCGCTGCATATGGTGTTTCTATCAATGCCATTATGGATGCAAACAATCTTAAGGATCCGGACAATATCCGCAAAGGCCGGAAATTGTTTATTCCGGAATAGGGATACGCCACTTCATTATCTGAAGCGAACCGTTTAAAGCGATTGGAACCTCTACGCATTTCGGTTGTCGGGTAGGGCGGGCGCCGATAGATCCTGCTTGACCCGCAGATTTTTCTGTTGTGGAGGAAATATCGATCTTTCGGCGCACGTCGGCAAGGGCGTTTTGAAGGGACTTGTTTTTCTTATTCAGCGCCAGCAGGGCTTGGACCAGTTTCTTCATCTGGCTGTCCGTCCCTTCGGAACGGGCGTTCAGCGCATTTTCCAGTTGTTTCAACGTGTCCTGTTCTTTTTCAAAATTTTGTTCGAGTTTGCTGGTATCCGCAAGCGCTTTGGCAACCGATGACTCGATTCCCTGCCGATCTTGTCTCCATGCTTCGTCCAGTTCTGAAAGATTGGATTTCATCGAGCCTACATTGTTTTCTACTCTCTGCATGAATATGTACGCAAATCCACCGCCTGCTCCAATTATTCCTAGCATCAGAAGAAGAAAAAACAGGGACACACTGAAGAGGGTTTTTCTGGCGCGGCGCCTTTCCTGATCCAGGAATTCCTGGAAAGCCTCCAGTACGGGCAGGCTTTCCGGCTGTTCGGCCAGATCCATGCCGGCCCGGCGGGCAATTTGCCATGTCTCGGAGTTTGGCCCGGTTGGCCCATGCTGCTGAGCGAGCGGGGCGCGTTTGTTTCTGTTGCGGGGAACATTGGCTGGTTCCTGCATATCATTAAATTTGTTGTTCAGTGTATTTTGCGGCACTATAAACTGTATCCTTTATCTGGGTACTTTATTGTTAGACAAAATGCTTAATTTGTAAATCCTTGTTTGCTGGTGTTTTTCTCCCAAGGCTGCCTTCGGCGGCAACCGCACTCACTCATTCACAAACTCGCGCGCCAACTTACATCTGCCCGAACTTGCGCAGAGTATCTATGCAAAAAGCAGAGTTCAAAAAAGCGTGATCACTTCATTTTCATCCACGGTTTTGCCCGGAATATCGCTTTCGGAGGAAATTTTCGTTCTGGCATTTTTCTCCGCTTGTTTTCCCGCCACTGTTCGAGTTCTTGCTGAATCTCGGTCTCAAGGCTTTTCAGGCGAGTCAGCTTTCCGTTATCCCCGTTGCTGTCGGCCGGAGAGCCTGGGCTTGCTGACTGTTCCAATGTCGGGTTTTCAATGATATTGCGAGCAGTCCGGCAGTCCGAGTCTTGTTTGCCGTTACGCTGGTCGGTTCCCGGGAAACATGTGTTCTGTCCCTCCGTATCATTCCCTATCAGCTTTTCCAGTCGCTCAATGCGTTGATTGTAGTTGTGTGTTTTCTGTTCGCAGGATGCCCTGACAATGTCGAAGATGGATCTATCGCCTTCCAGTTCCTGCCGTGCTTTTTCTGATTCTTCCGCCAGAAGCTGTTTGAATTCCTCCAGCCTTGTTGACAGCTCGCGTTTTTCTTGCTCGGCCCTGGCTTGAAGAACATCATACTCACGCTGCTTTTCTGCAAGCCGGCGCATGGCGTCTTCAAGCGCGGCGGAAGCGGTCTCAACCTTTTTCCGCAGTGTGTCGATCTTCACATCAAGCTCTTTATGGCAGCTGCGACTTGTTGATTCAAGTTTTTCCCGGAGCTGTTCGATTTCCGCTTTGAGCTGCTGTTCCTGGAGTACGGCTTGTTTTTGAAGACGGCTATATTCCTCTTTGCCCTGGCGCAACTGTTTTTCTTTTTGCGCCAGTTCTTCACGATACCGCAGATTACCGGTTTTGAGTTCTTCGGCTTGTTTCCACTGTTTATCGATTTGGTCTTTAAGCTGCTGCTCGCTTTCTTTTTTCTGTTCAAGAAGGGAGTTGTGCTTGTTTTCCAGTTGTTCAAGTTTCTCGTATGCTTCCTTAGCCTCTTTGGAAGCGTTGGATAACTGTGATTCGAGCTGCTCTATGCGGGAGTGGTATTCCTTTTCTTTTTTCTCCATTTCTGACTTGCTTCTGGAAAAGCTTTCCCGCAGCTTTGAAAACTCCTGCTTTGTTGTTTTAATTTCCTGTTTCAGGCGTTGTTCGTTTTGTGAGGTCTTTTTTTTCTTTTTGTCGCAGTTGATGCCGGAGTTTTCAGGTTTTATCCGCGTTTTTCGGCTTTTTTTTACCGTTTTCTTTTCCGGTTCAGGTCCATGGCTGGGGTGTTGCGCTTCCGGCACGGTGCTTTGAGCCTCTTTTTTCGGCGCCGTTTTGTTGTTGGACGATACACCTGTCTTTTCCTCAAGTCTTACCGTCTCGTTGCTATGGATATTCTTTATTATCGCCGACACAGGCACCGTGCCGTCTTGGACAAGCTCTTTGAGAGCGTTGATATTCAGGGGGCCGTATTCAGTTCCGCCAGGCAGTTGTACTACCCACTGCATTTCCAGGAAAGGTACACTTTTAGCGTTTTCCCACTTCTTTTTATCCGTAGAAACCTGGTTGCCGGGGGCTATCCTGCCCTGCTGGGCCCAAGCTTGAAGTGTGGCGCGGTCAACCGGGCCGAATACAGAATTATTGTTTGTTTTGAGGAACCACTCTGTTGCAAAGGACTCGGTTGCCGGGGTTGGAGATTTTAGATCAGGCATAAAACAGAACCTTATTGTGATATAATGACAAGATGTTGATGGTTCAATGGGCAGAGTGTTGTAGAGAAGCATCTGTTATGTCAAGGACATTTCGGGCAGTTTCGGCCGATGATTACGGGTGTGTTACAGTGCACTTCCATGGACAAGTTATGATTAACCCGCATATCTCACAGGATTTCGTAGTAGCCTGTCCGCCATCCGGCGGAAG
>CAYSRM010000009.1:0-33278 GCA_964433435.1 uncultured Victivallales bacterium | reverse complement strand
TGCGCCCCTCCATCAAGTCATCAAGCGCAGCTTGTACAAGTCTCTCTGATTCCGTGTCCAGCGCGCTGGTGGCTTCGTCAAGAATCAGAATTGGCGGATCATTGAGTATCGCCCTGGCAATCGCCAGTCGCTGCCGCTGCCCTCCCGACAACCTCGTGCCCCTTTCCCCTATCACCGTCTCGTAGCCCTCCGGCAATTCTTTAACAAAATCATGCGCATAAGCCTTGCGCGCCGCCGCCTCAATTTTTTCCCTCGGCGCCCCCGGCACACCGTATTCAATGTTGTTGGCAACAGTGTCGTTAAAAAGAAAAGTCTCCTGGGTAACCAGACCTGACAACCCCCTTAAAGAACTCAAAGTGACATCCCTGATATCCGTTCCGTTGATCAGTATTCTGCCGGAAGAAGGATCGAAAAAACGCGGAATAAGATTCACAAGCGTAGTTTTACCGGCGCCGGAACTGCCGACAAGAGCCACTCTCTGACCGGAGCGTACCGTCAAATTAATATCACGCAACACAGGGGTGTCTTTGTAAGCAAAACTGACCGCTTCGAGTTCCACACTGTCAACCGGCGGGGCAAGCTCGATGGCTCCGGGCTTTTCCCGCACAGCATTCTCCGTGTCGAGAATCTCAAAAATTCTGTCAGCAGCCGCCGCACTGTGGTCAACATTCAACCTCAACCGGCTGAGCCTCTTTACCGGGTCATAAAGCATCACCAGCCCGGCAACAAAAGTCATAAATTCATTCCACTCAACCTTGGCTGCATAAGCATAGGCTAGAGTAAAAGACACCCCTGTCGCGGAAATAAGAACTATTATCGGCTCGATTATCGCCTTGGAACGCACGACGCGCATCATCCTGCCGAAAAATGACCGGCACTGGTTCCCGAACCGATCAAGCTCACGCTTCTCCATCCTGAAAGCTTTGACCACCCTTACTCCCGATATACCCTCCTGCATTATCGAGACGATATCCGCAAGCCGTTGCTGGGCCTCCCTTGCTGAGCGCCTCACCTTCCTGCCGTACAGCAACACCGGAGCTATACATAACGGCAAAAGGACAAGACCGATCAACGCCATCTCCCAACTGAGGACAAGAAGAAATGCCACCGTGCCAACAGCAATTACGGGCTGCCGGAACAAGTCTGTGGCAACGCGGGAAACCGCGCTCTCAAGTAAGGTGCTGTCGTTTATCGTCCTCGAAATCATCTCACCGGTCTTGTTCTTGTCAAAATATGCTACAGAAAGATTCTGCAGATGAGAGAAAACCTTAATTCTCAGGTCCATGACCACCCGGTGTCCCACCCATCGAATAAAGTAATCGCTGAAATACTGGGCAACTCCCATCAACAAAGCCAACCCGATAACCAGAGACATGAAAATGAAAACCTGTGATATGCCCCCTGTCTCATAATTGAACACCTGGGGGAAAAGACGGTTTATCACAGGAAGGAAACCAACCATGGATGCGCCGCAGATAACTCCGCATAACCCACCGACAACCAGACGGCCAACATAAGGCCGCGCATAAGAAAGCAACCGTAAATAGGAGGACCAGTCATCGGCGATCCGTCGCCTCATTCTGCTCGAAAAAGAGTTCATAGCCTCGAAAAATACCAATCCATGTGCTTCGCCCCTCCAGTGCCTTCGGAAAAACCCGGAAAATTTTCGGTTTCCGCCGCTGACCACGCAACTCACAGTGTGGAAAAACCGGAAACACCACCCTCGGAAACATCAGGTATACTTCAACACCTCTTCAACAGTTGTGTGCCCGTCCAGGATGTTTCTTATGCCGTCTTCGCGCAACGTTCTCATGCCAAGCTCAACAGCCTTATTCCGAAGCACCATAGTCGGCTGCCGCTCGTTAATCATTTCCTTGATAGCCTCGCTAATACCCATGTATTCATATATACCCCGGCGACCATGGTAACCAGTGTCATTACAGTTCGCGCAGCCGGCGCCGTAAACAAAGGGCCTGTCACCGATTTCTTCCCGTTTTAAGCCCAGACTCTTGAGTATGTTCTCGTCGGGCACATACTCTCTCCTGCATTCCCTGCAGACCGTGCGCACAAGACGCTGACCCAGAACCGTCTCCAGAGTTGAAGATACAAGGTAAGGTTCCACTCCCATATCTATAAGCCTTGTAATAGCTCCGGCCGCATCATTAGTGTGAAGCGTGGAAAAAACCAGGTGCCCCGTCAGCGAAGACTGAATTGCGATCGTAGCAGTCTCCGCGTCACGTATCTCACCCACCATCATTACGTCAGGATCCTGCCTCAGAAAAAATCTCAGGATATTTGCAAAAGTATTGCCGACCTGTTCATTTACCGGAACCTGAATTATGCCTTCTATGTCATACTCAACCGGCTCTTCGGCAGTAAGCAGCTTCCGGTCTATGGTGTTGATCTTCCTCAACCCGGAATACAAAGTGGTCGTTTTGCCGGACCCTGTCGGACCAGTGACAATTATGATACCATTGGGCTTCAATACGTCCTGGCTGAATCCTTCGTATACATCCTCGGGCATGCCCAGGTTCTCAAGGTCCAGAGAAACCACGCTTCTGTCCAGTACACGAAGCACCACGCTCTCGCCAAACTGGGTGGGCAGCGTGGAAACACGCAGATCAATCAGCCTGCCGCTTATGCTCAACTGTATCCTGCCGTCCTGCGGTAGACGCCGCTCGGCAATGTTTAAACCCGACATAACCTTGATTCGCGAAATAATAGGAAGGGCAAGACGCTTGGGCGGAGGAGCCATCTCGTAAAGCGCTCCATCAACCCGGTACCTTATTTTGAATTCCTTTTCAAACGGTTCAAAATGTATATCCGAAGCTCTGTCGTTAACCGCCTGATACAACACAAGATTCACAAACCTGATAACAGGGGTCGACCCCGCCGCTTCCTCAATGCCCTTTTCATCGACATCCTCCGAAAGCTTTAAACCGCCGTCCATGTTATCAATATCAGTCCCGAGAGCCTCAAGCATTTCGTTAACCGCCGCAGTGTCGTCCTGATAAAACTGATTCAGACAAGCCTTCACATCCTCTTCGCGAGCCAGAACAAAACTTACCTCCCTTGTCAACGCAAACATCAGTTCATCCATAGTTTCCGGATTCACCAGATTGAACGTAGCAAGCTCAACGGAATCATCCGTAGCCTCCACAGGAACAACGTTGTACAACCTGGCAATACTCGGCGATACGCTGTGGATAGTGCTCCGCGCTATATCCTGGGCAGGAAGATTTATCACTGTTGTACCAAGGTAACCGGCTATTATCTCCAACAAATCGTCCTCCGAAATAAGCTCAAGATCGATTACAATGTTGCGCACGGGTTTGCCAGTTCGCTCGTGCTCTTCCTGCACCTCTTGCAGACTCTGCTCGTCAATTACTTCCCGTTCCGAGAGTAGACGAAGCAAAGGACTAATATCTGTGGTCTCTACCATAGCTCCTCATCTATTTTTTCTTCTTTGGTTGCGCATCCTGAAGTTTCTGCACAAGACTTTCGGCATCCTGAGCCTTCGTGATCATGTCCTCGTAACTTATCTGCCCGGCCTTGTATAAAGCAAGAAGATGCGCGTCAAGAGTAATCATGCCGTGCTTGGCCCCGGTCTGTATATCCGAACTGATACGGTAAGTCTTGTTATCACGAATCAGTGATTGTATGGAAGGGGTCGATATCATTATTTCAAAGGCGGCAACACGGCCGGGGGCATCAGCCCTGACAAGCAGCAACTGCGATACAACCGCAATAATCCCCACGGCAAGCTGAGTCCTTATCTGCTCCTGCTGGTCAGTAGGGAAAGCATCCACAATCCTGTCTACTGTCCTGGCCGCGCCGGTCGTGTGGAGTGTGGCAAAGACAAGGTGCCCGGTCTCGGCTGCGGTAATCGCCGCCTCCATGGTTTCAAGGTCCCTCATTTCACCAACGAGTATAACATCCGGGTCTTGACGCAAAGCCCGCCTGAGAGCTTCCTTGAAGCTGCTCACATCAACGCCCACCTCGCGCTGAGTCACTATGGACTTGTTGTGATTGTGGTAATATTCGATAGGGTCCTCGACAGTGATTATATGGCAGTCACGCTGCTGATTGACCACGTTTATCATGCTTGCAAGCGTAGTCGATTTACCGGATCCGGTCGGGCCGGTCACAAGAATCAGCCCGCGCGGCCGGAAAAGCAGCTCCTTGACCTGGGGCGGCAGACCTATCTGCTCCAGGGTCATCAGCTCCGAGGGTATCAGGCGCAGCACAATCCCGAAATTCCCCTTGCTTTTGAAGACGCTTACACGAAACCTAGCTTTTTCCCCGTATCCGAAACCGAAATCAGTGCTGCCTCCCTCCCGAACCTTCTGCTGATGGTCCGCCGAGGTAATACTCCGCATAAGCCGCTCAGTATCTTCCGCAGCAAGGGAAGGAACATCAATCGACTCGAGCCTGCCATGAATCCTGAACTGCGGCGGCAAGCCTACACTCAAGTGAATGTCCGAGGCGCCCTCTTCTATAGCCAGCTCCAACAAATCATTCATTTCAACAGATTCACTCATCAGTCTAGATCCCCCATCGTTACTCTTAACACCTCGTCAAGCGTGGTCCACCCGGCAGCCACCTTTCTCAAACCGTCTTCACGCAACGTCCTCATGCCCATTTCCCTGGCGCGTATCCTCATCTGCGAGGCGGGCAATTGTTCGAAAATCATGTTCTGAATCTCATCAGTCATTTCAAAAATCTCGAATATGCCTTTCCTCCCTTGATAGCCTGTCAGCGAACATTTTTCACAGCCCCTGCCATGATAAAACTGCGCGTTCTCCATCTGTACAGCTCCTGCCCCCAGAAGTTCAATCTCGGAAGACTCCGGCTCATACGGTTCCTTGCAGTTCTCGCAAATCGTCCTGACCAGCCGTTGAGCCATAACCGCCTGAATCGATGAAGCAACAAGAAACGGCTTGACACCTATATCGAGAAGCCGCGTCACAGCGCTGGGTGCATCATTGGTGTGCAGTGTACTGAAAACAAGGTGACCCGTCAGAGAAGCCTCCGTAGCTATGTTCGCAGTCTCAAGGTCGCGAATTTCTCCTATCATCACAATATTAGGCGCCTGGCGCAGAATCGAACGTAAAGCAGAGGAAAACGTCAGTCCTATGCCCGAACGAACCTGCACCTGGTTAACTCCTGACATCTGATATTCCACAGGATCCTCAACAGTGATGATCTTTCTGTCCGGCCGATTGATATGCCCCAGACACGCATAAAGCGTAGTGGTCTTGCCGGATCCGGTGGGACCCGTTACCAGAAAAATGCCGTCCGGCAAACTTATCAGCCTCTCAAAAGTCTGCTGATCATCAGAAAGGAAACCAAGCTTCGGCAACCCGAGGGCAAGATTCTGCTTGTCCAGAATACGCATAACCACACTCTCACCGTGATTCGTCGGCACCGTAGAAACACGAAGATCCAGTTCACGGCCAAGAATGTTAACCTGTATTCTGCCATCCTGAGGAATACGCTTTTCGGAAATCTTCATGTCAGCCATTATCTTGACCCGGCTGATTATAGCCGATTGCAGACGCTTGGGAGGACTGTCAACCTCATGAAGCACACCATCAATCCGATACCGCACCCGAAATCTCTTCTCCAACGGCTCAAGATGAATGTCCGAGGCTCGATTCCGGAAAGCCTCCAGAATAATCAGGCTCACAAGCTTTATTATCGGCGCATCGGTTTCCGTTGCGTCGGCCTGATCAACAAGATCTTCTCCACCGGTCAGTTCAATATCAACATTCTCATCAGTGGCCTCGTTTACCATCGCTGCCATCGTCTCTTCAGCAGCATAAAACTTGTCCAGAGTAACCTTGATCTCCGCACGAGAAGCCACCACGCCATCAACATCCTTCTTCAAAAGATACCGCAAAGTATCCAGAGTATCAAAATCCAGCGGGTCACTAAGCGCCACGGTAACAGTCTCTTCTTGAACATCAACGGGAACAACCTTGTAACGGCGGGCTATGTTTGCCGGAATACTGTCCCTGACATCAGGAGAAAGCTGTATTCCTCTCAAACTCACAAGCTCCATGCCAAGCTGATTCGCCAGCATGGCAAGTACTTCCTTTTCGGTAATCACCGAATCCTGCATAAGCCGATCCAGAACACTGCTTCCATCGCCATTGGTCACACCCCTGGCTTCGGCAATCTGTTCTGGCGACAAAACACCGTTTTCTTCCAGGATCTCAAGGACATAATTGTCATTGGAAGTCAAAATATTCCTCCCTAAAACCGCTCGAATACTACCCGCCGACCTGTATTATTCGCCTCACGCCTTCAGCGCTACCTGTTGAGCTAAACTGATCTACTCAGACCCTGTCCGAAAAGGGGATCCCAACCATATCGCGCGTTACCGGAACCTGGAGACGGCGGTCTCCGCCGTTAACGTTCAATATCGGTTCACCGTTGTTACTCAAACCGCGCAAAGTCGCTCGACCATCGCCTGACGTGCGCATCTTTTTCGCTTTACCGGCGGGGACCGCCGGCTCCAGAACCCTTTTCGGATCTGGTCTAGTTAGCAACTTCCGAAGTTGATCATATTGACCAGCCTGATAATGCACAATCAATTCAAAAAATTCAAACTCTAAATGCCGGCCAACCGCAGGCAAAAAAATCTATTGCTTCATCTTGCTCTCAATCAACCTGTTAACAAGATGCGGGTTGGCCTTTCCCCTGCTTAGCCTCATAACCTGGCCAACAAGAAATTTCGCCGCCTGCTTCTTCCCCGCGCTGTAATCCTGAACGGATTTCGGGTTTTCTTCCATGGCCTGATCAACAAATTTCTCTATCTCGGTCTCGTCGCTAACCTGTTCGACGCCCAGACTCTCCACAAGACCGGCAGGACTCCCCCCATTGTTAAACATCTCTTCAAAAACCTTCTTGGCTCCCGTAGAACTCACCACTTTGTTGTCAACCAGCTTAACCAGTTCTGCAAGACCCACAGGCTCCAGCGGCAATTCCCGAATCTCTTTGCCGGATTCAGAAAGCATCCTGCTCATCTCTGTCATTACCCAGTTGGAAACAGCCTTGAAATTGTCACATGCCAATGCGGCCTGCTCAAAGAAATCCGCCAGATCCCTGTCGGCAACAAGCACGCCGGCATCATATTCAGGAATGAGATACTCCCGAATCAGCCGCTCGCGCCTCTGCCTGGGCAGCTCAGGCACCTCTGCAACCCACCGATCAACATCAGTTTGAGCAAGACAGACGGGAGGTAAATCCGGATCAGGAAAATACCTGTAATCATGGGCGTATTCCTTGGAACGCATCAAAAAAGTCATACCGGCCTCGGCATCCCACCTCCGGGTCTCCTGGTTAATCGTGCCGCCGCCGTCAAGCATCTCAATCTGCCTGCTGACCTCGTAGACTAGCGCGTCGTGAACTCCGCGAAAAGTATTAAGGTTCTTTATCTCTGTCTTAACACCAAGCTTTTCTGTTCCGGGTGGCCGAATACTGCAGTTGACATCACACCGGATATTCCCCTGCTCCAGGTTGCAGTCACTGACTGCGCCATACATGAGTATTTCCTTCAAGGATTGCAGATATGCAAAAGCTGTGTCCGGCGAATCAAGTTCCGGCTCGCTGACAATCTCCATAAGAGGTATACCGGCCCTGTTAAAATCCACCCCGCTGTATCCTCCGGAATGAACACTCTTTGCAACGTCCTCCTCAAGGTGTATCCTCTTAATACTGATTCTACGCTCCTCCGCAGAACCAATCGTGACACTTCCCCCTTCACAGAAAGGCATGTCATATTGCGATATCTGGTAATTCTTGGGCATGTCCGGATAGAAGTAGCTTTTCCTGTCAAACTTGCTGCGCATGTTGATCCTGGAGCCCAGCATCAAACCAGAAAAAACAGTCAGTTTAATCGCTTCCCTGTTTATAACCGGCAATGAACCCGGATAGCCCAGACAGACAGGACACACATTTGTATTCGGCGGCGCATCGTGGTCAGTGCTGCAGCCGCAGAACATCTTAGACCTCGTTCTGAGCTGAACATGAACCTCAAGCCCTATACAAACCTCATACCGTAAATTCTCACCCGCCTTCATTCCTGAGCCCCCTTTTCCATAAGACTTTCAAAGGCGGCCGCAACACCAAGCACCTGATCCTCGCAAAAAGCACCGCCAAGAATCTGTAGTCCCACAGGAAGACCCGCACCGGTTTTTCCACACGGCACACTGATCCCGCAAATGCCCGCCATGCTGGCGGGCACAGTAAAGACATCCGTCAGATACATCTGCAACGGATCGTCAACTTTTTCGCCAATTGTATATGGGGGCGACGGGGCTACAGGCCCCATAATAACATCGCACTTTTTGAAAGCTTCCTCAAAATCAGACCTTATCAGAGTACGAACCTTCTGGGCAGAAAGATAATACGCATCGTAATACCCGCTGCTCAATGCATACGTCCCGAGTATTATCCGCCGCTTCACCTCTTTGCCGAATCCCTCAGCCCTTGAACGAATATACATCTGAATCGGATCAGCGCAGCCACCCCGCCTGTGACCATAACGAACACCGTCAAACCTCGCAAGATTCGCTGACGCCTCCGCTGCAGCAATAAGATAATATGCGGAAACCGCATATTCAGTATGAGGAAGCTCAATATCCACCTCCTCAGCTCCCATTTCAGAACAGGAGTCTATGGCGCTCCTTACGATTCGTGTAACTTCAGGATCAGAACCATCCATGAAATATTCGCGGGGAACACCAATCTTAACACCTCGCATGTCACCCTCCAAATGGCGAACATAGTCAGGAACTTCCACGGATACAGAAGATGAATCCCTGGGATCATGCCCGGCAATAACTCCCAGCAGAATAGCAGCATCAGCCACAGTTTTCGCAACCGGACCTATCTGATCAAGCGAGGATGCATAAGCCGTGAGGCCATAGCGCGAAACCCTGCCATAAGAAGGTTTGAACCCTACACAACCGCAAAAAGACGCGGGAAGACGCAGTGAACCGCCAGTATCGCTGCCAAGAGCGCAAATGGCTTCATTCCCCGCTACAGCAGCAGCCGATCCGCCGCTCGATCCCCCGGGAACACGGGAAAGATCGCAGGGGTTCCGGGTAAGCTGATACCCGGAATTCTCCGTAGTAGACCCCATCCCGAATTCATCCATATTGGTCCGGCCAAGCAACACTGCACCAGCCTCGCGAAGCTTTGCTGCCGCCGTGGCGTCATACGGCGATACATAACCGGCAAGCATCCGGGAACCGCACGTGCATTCGGAACCGCGAACGTTAATGTTATCCTTGATAGCTACAGGAACGCCTTCCAATTTCCCAGCCTTTCCCATACTCCTTGCTCGATCGCTTTGAACTGCGGCTTCCAGCGCTTGGTCGGCATCAACCCTGAGATATGCGCCGGTTTCTTTGTCCCCGGCTTCAATGCTGTTCAATATCGAGTCCACAAGCTCTTCAGAGCTGCATTCTCCGCCCGCCAGCAGAGATAATGCCTCGGTTAATGTCTTCTCAGCCAGTTCCATATGCTATAATCCTCCAGAAAAACCTATTCAACAATCCTGGGCACTTTGAAATGCTCTTCAGTCCGCTCGGGAGCGTTTGCAAGAACCCGTTCCCGGTCCAGACTCAATTCCGGCCGGTCTTCACGCAAAACATTCTCGAGATTGACCGCATGTGAAGTCGGTTCCACACCGGAAAGATCAAGTTCGCCAATCTTAGCCATATATCGGACAACTTCTTTCAACTGGCCTTCAAACTCTGCCGCCTCATCCGGCGTAAGTTCAACCCGAGCCAGGTTAGCAACATATGCCACATCTATCTTGCCGCTTACGCGATTGCTGTATTCTTCCATAAAACTTCCCTTTACGTTTATCGCCGCAAATAAATAACTTAATCAACAATAAGCCGGGAAACAAGAAAAAGTACCCGGCATCAAAACGAGAATGAAAAACATCCTGCCTGCCAACAAAGCACCGGCAAAGTCTTCGCCGCGCGTCCGCTCCTCTCTTGGAGGGACAACCTGTCTGCACACAAAAATGTTTACCAGAAGCTCCCGCGCGTTTGACGGCAAATAGCCCCGCCAAAACAACGGGGCATTCTTTGTTCTACTGAAAACACAAACAATATCTCATGGCATATGCAATTATGCATGAGCATATAACACGACATCTTCGCTCTCACATTCTGCTTCCCTCAGGCAGGAACTTTGTGATATGATTAATAAATAATTGAATGCCAGACACTAAGAGAGGTGTATTATGAATATTACAGTATTACTGGGTAAAACCGCCATCTGCGCAGCCCTCTGCGCCGGCCTTGGAACAGGATGCGCCGCCTTCAGAGCATCTGTCAGAGAAACTAATCCTGAAAAAAGCAAACCGCTGGACGCTAAATACGACCAACAGGACCTTCTCTCCCTTGCAGAAAAAACAGCCCGGGAAATAATCTCACATCCCTTCCCGAAAAATTCCACAGACAAACCGCTCGTAGCAGAACTGGGCATAAAAAATCGAACCAAATCCCACCTTGACACCAAGGCTCTGGCCGATACTCTTACCACAAAGCTGATGAATAACACATCCTTGCGCTTCGTCAACACCAGCCGCCGGAACGAACTGCTCCGCGAACAGGGATACCAGCTTGCTAATGCTACCGAAGAAAAACGTGTCCAGGTCGGAAAGCAGCTCGGAGCAGATTACATGCTTACCGGGTCCCTGACGGAGATCGAAAAAAACTCCCCTCGACAGGTGCGGGTATCAGAGAAAAAAGATGTTTTCTATCAGCTCACAGTGGAGATTACCGACCTCGAAACAGGGGTTATCGAACTGCGCAAACAAGTGCAGAGACTACGCCGGGCAAGTAAACCAATTATCGGCTGGTAAAACTCCAGGCCTTCGCATCGGCAGCAGCATGCACAGCACAGCAAACAGATTTGCCGCCCGGCGGCGAGCATTCTCACCGTCCACAGCAATATTCCAGACAACATTGATAGCCTCCATGACAGCCGCGTTCCTGTCCGCAGGTTGCGCAGCAAGATCTCGTCTTGCCTCAGCCAGACAACAGTATTATTCCGGAAACTTCATGGCGGCAAGCAATATATTGTCCAATAAGCCGCCGGGAAAAACCGACAGAGTTCTGTGGCTGATGGAAAAAGGATCTGCACTTCAGGCGCTCCATATGTATAATGAGTCCACTCGCCAATGGCTCAAGGCAGTCACCCTGGCAGAGCAACTTGACTACTACAGCCTGTCTCGAAGCACGGAAAGCATGTTTATAAATGATTCTGTAATCGCCTACAGGGGAGTCCCATACGAACGCACCTTGCTGAGAACATTCCTGTCATTCAACTACCTGGCAAAAGGAATGTGGGAAGATGCCGCAGTGGAAGCCCGCAACATCGTGTACAGACTCAACAGTCTCGAGGATTTCCCTGACGACCCGTTCAGTAGATACGTTGCCGGTGTCTGTTTTGAATTGTCACGCGAATACGAAGCCGCGGTCTTCCAGTACAGAAAAACAGCCAAACTCATCGACAAGCCATCCATAGATCCGACAAACGGCCGGTTCAACACCACGAACCGCCCGATTAACAACAAAAAGGGACAAAAACAGATGGTGTGCTTCGTGCTCATCGGAAAAGCAGCCTCGGAAACAGATAATGCGCTGAAACCACCGTCCGCAGAATACGCGGAAGTATTCTACCGCGGGCGTTACCTCGGCCGCTCCCACGAACTGGTCAATACTTACGAACTACGCAAGGCTACCAACCGGAAAATAGCAGCGATGCAAGAAACAAAAAAAATTGCCCGCATAATAGCAAAAGATGCCATCAGCGATGCGGTCAGGGACAAAAATGATTTCCTGGGCGAAATTCTCAGGCTGATCCTGTTCTCACTGGAAATTCCCGATCTCCGTCACTGGAGTTCCCTGCCACTCTCCTGCCAAGTGGCAAGAGTCGATTGCCCCGACAACCTCGACGAATATACCCTGTTACTGAAAAACAGCCCCGGCACAGCCCGCAAAAGGGTCACCGTTCAACAACCCATATCAGAACAGGACGGGCTGTACGTGTCTTTTTACAGATTCCTATAGCCTGATCTATTCAGGATAGAAACGCCTTGCCGATGATCCAAACAAGCAATGCGCCGACAATCAGCAACATTATTATCGCCCTGTTGCGCTGGATCCTCCGCTGATGCTTCAAAGGACGCGAAGGTTGAAAATCCTTGCTGGCCAGATAAGTTATCAGTCTTTTGTCGCCGGCAGGATTTTCTGATCTGTTTGCCTGATGGCGGAACTTTTTATTTCCGCCACGGTTACTTTCTGCATCAGTATTCTGTCGACGGTCCTTCGGGAAACTTTCCCGCCCGGTTGAACGCGGTTCTCCTTGGCCCACAGAAACCGCATGCCTAAACTCGCCCCCGCCAGCATCAGGACTGTTCCCGCCCTTACCGTCAGGGTCCTTCTTTTGCTCCCGGGATAATTCCCGGGACAGCGCCCGGATTTCCACATCTATCGCAGACATGCTTTTCTCTATACCCTTGATTCGCTTTCCCACTTCAGAAGATTTTCCGAATAATCCATCCACTTCCAATACCTCGTTTACACAAAAATAATCCCGTCACCCTGTTATATTCGCAAAAAGCCCGATGCCCATAACCAGGCCACAAAGAAAAGCGCCAGCAGCGCTCCCAATGGCAGGGTAAAAGCTATGCCGAGTTTCAACCAGGTTGTAAACCTGTTGCCGGGAAACCCGCTCACGCTCGCCTGCGGCGCTACTTCCGCACTGGGCGGCGCGTTGACGGCGCCCTTGTGCCAGCTCGTGGCTTCAATCCGCGACAAGGCCTTGTTGTAAGCCATGCGCGCATTCTCTACAACCGAAAGAGAGCTCTCCAGCTCCGAACCGAAATCCTCATTAGACCACTGGCTTTCGTCAATTCCCTCAATCCCGGAAAGTATTTCTTTGAATTTCCTCCGCGTCTCCCCGAACAGTTCCTCCATTCGAGAAGCCTGCACCTTCTCCTTCTCAAGAAGCACAATCCCCTTGCGCAATTTTTCAATCATTGCCTTCTTGTCGCGGTCATAAACATCCTGCTTTCTGGCAAGTTCCTCAAGAGCGCTTTTGTCTTTCTCGAGACTCTCCTGTTTCCGACGAAGAAGTTCTAGCTCTTGCATAGTACCGGCCATTTTGGAAGAAAGCTCCTCTTTGTGCCGCTCCATCTCCTCGACGGATGCCTCTTTCTTGGTTTCATTTCCGGAAGCAGCGTCTTCTGTCCCTTCAGAAGAGTCATCATCCTTCTGCAACAAGTCATCATCAAAAAAATCTGTGCTCATTTTCGCCTCCGATTAGTATCTGTAGTTCTCTCAAAACCCGCCTTGCCCCGCCCGCCTTTGGCATTCTCGCAGAAAAACTGTTTAATAGTCCGTGCCTACTCATGGGGAATCACAAGCACCTGGCCTGCTTTCAGGTCGTCGGGACTGTCAAGCCGGTCCCTGTTCGCCTCAAAAATCCGTTCGCTTCCTTCGGCATTACCATACATTTTTATTGCAATCCTAGACAGAGTCTCTCCGGCCTTCACTCTGTACAACCGGTCGTCTGGCACAGCCCCGTCTCCAGGCAATGAAGAAAAACCATCAACTGACCGGTCCACGCTCAATTCTCCTCCATTAAACCGCTCCAGTCTCGCCTGCAGGCTTGCAATTTCATCTTTCAAACGCTCATTTTCCTTGCGAAGCTGCGCATACTTGCGCATGAACTCATGCCTGCTCTCCTCATTGCCGTTTCCTCTCCCCGACAATTTTCCGACAAGCGATTGCGAAGCAACTCGAATACGTTCCTTTACCATTTCCCGCTTCTCCGTGGCCGGTTTCAAATCAAGATACCGCCGATAATGATAGATCGCCCCCACATAATCGGAAAAATCGTCCTGCAACAGAACAGCACAGTCAAAATGCGCTCGCGCGTAGTCCGGATCGGCTTTAATCGCCTTCAAATAAGCGCCAAGCGCCTTATCAGAATGGCCGCCCTGCTGATGGCTGCGCGCCTCCCTGACAAAAGACCTGCCCCTGTTTAGTTTTTCACCGCCATAAGAACCTGGCCAGCATCCCGCCACAATTAACATCGAACCGCTCAACAGAATCAGCCACAACCTGTAACGCATTTTTCGTCTCAAAATTATCATCCAAACCTCTTTTTCAGACTGATCTTTACACAACACAGCCTACCCCGCAGGGATTGCCGGCCTGCTGCCCGCCACAATGCAAAACTCCAGACTAATTATACATCCTCATTGACAACAAAACAAAACCATTGTTTTGACCCTTTTCCAGAGCCACCTTTCTCTGCACTCTGCTCTCTCCATGTTCCTCTGTCCTGTTCACTGCATATACATTCCGGGGAACACAAAGCGGAACCTTAATATACCTCAAATCACCTTCCGCCCAGTCTGCATCCGCACAAAGCCCTACAGAACCTGAGGCCACAATTTCCGCATGACCAAAATTACCCGATTTCAACAACCCCGCGATTCCCTCGAAAGGGACCTCCGCCAACCGGCCCGGAATGCCCCCTCCAACGATGTCGCCTGCAGTGTCCCTTGCAAAGCGTAAAGCGAATTTACCCAGGATATCCATCGCCTCCCCGATCCGCTCGCCTTTCAACGGTTCAGTCACGCTCGCCTGCAAGGCAAAAGGACCCTGCACAGTTTCCTTGAACAATATCCTGTCTACCCATTCGCTGTCACTCAAATCCAGGCGTTTCGCGCCTTCTATCGGCAGAAATCGTGCAGCGGTCCGCTCGACAATAGCCGGACGCGGCCATATAAGATTTATAATCAGTAGATTTAAAGCATCCTTCGCTGATTCTCCGCTACGGGATGCCAGCCCCGCCTCGTTCAGAAGAATTTCCGCAACCCGTCGTCTATATATGCTCATTACTCTCCGTCCCGGTCTTTTCCCACAGCGCAATAACCCCATACTACAAAAAAACTCTACAGAATGCTCCAAAAAAAATCCTTGCCTGTCAAACCACAACAAGACACTATCATTATATCTTTTAAAAAAGGCCGAAATATGGAATCTATAGACTCTGAACTGCTGGCTATCCTGGCGTGTCCGAAATGCAAGGCCCCTGTGAGAGAACACGGCGCCACAGTAACCTGTACCAACCCGGCATGCGCTCTTGAATATCCCGTGCGCAATGGAATCCCAGTCATGCTCATCAAGGAAACCGTGGCTTCCGGCAGCAACTCGGAAACATTCAATTCCCAGGACAATTTCTCGTAACCCGGAAACGGGAAGACGGCAATGAATACCTCAAAAGCTCCAAGTCCCGACTGGCACGCAGCCCAGACCGTCTTGAGAAATGAAAAGCTCAGCATCATAATGCCGGCGCACAATCTCGAACAGCAAATATCCGAAAATCTTTTGACCGTGCGCAATACATTCCAAGATCACATACCCTTCGAAATAATAGCCGTAGACGATGGCAGTGACGACAAAACTGCGGGTGAAATAAAAAAAACGGCCGGGAAATTCCCTGAAATCATCCCTGTGCTCCTGGGAACCAATTGCGGCAAGGGCCATGCTCTCCTGGAAGGTTTCCACAATTCGACCGGAAGCCACATTTTGTTCCTGGACGCCGATCTTGATCTGCCGCCCCAGCAAACGCGCGGCATGTTCGAAATCATGCTCAATGACAATAGCGATATTGTCATCGGATCAAAACGACACAAGAAATCACAGATTAACTACCCGTGGCATAGAAAAATAATCAGCTCCATCTATTACTTTATCGTCAAAATGTTTTTCGGCCTGTCAGTGCACGATACTCAGACAGGAATAAAACTTTTGACCCGCGAGGCCCTGGAATATGTGCGCGCGAGAATGCTTGTTAAACGCTTTGCATTCGATCTGGAAATGCTGGTAATTGCCGACGAAAAAGGCTTCAAAATAAGCGAGTCGCCGGTCACCCTTGATTTCCACCTCCGTTTCGGATGCGTCAGGCCCCGGGCAGTAAAAAAAATAATAATTGATACCCTCGCAATTCTCTACCGGAGCCGGATACTGAAATACTATCAGTCCATTCCGCGAATGGAGATGCCCGCAGAATCACCGATGGTCTCAATACTGATAGCTTACCGCCAGCATAGCATCCTGGTCGATGAATGCCTGCGCTCAATAGCAAAACAGACTTACACCGGCTGGGAGGTGATACTTTTGCCGGACCAGACGGAAGACAAAGAAACCAAGGCGCCAAATGTCAAAGTGCTTGCTACAGGCAAGGTAAGCCGCGCTGAAAAAAAGAACATGGGCATAAAAAAAGCGAGCGGCAGCATTGTTGCATTTCTCGACGACAACACAGCCCCGGTCCCACAGTGGCTTAGACAGGCTGTACCCTATTTTTCTTCACCCTCGACAGGCGCCGTCGGCGGCCCCCGCACAACATTCAACAGCGATTCGTTTATGGCCAGGATGAGTGGACGTGTTTTTTCTAACATACTTGTATCAGGCCGGCGCAGGTTCCACTACACACCAACTCGTGTTATCCAGGTCAAAGACTTCCAGAGCTGCAATTTTTTTGTCAGAAAAGATATTCTTAAACGACTCAACGGATTCCGCACGGACCGCCGGATCGGCGAAGACACAATGCTCTGCCGGGACATAGTTAACAAAGAACTTAAAAAAATCTTCTACGATCCCAGAATAGAAGTCGCCAGCCATCGAGAAAAACTTTTTCTGCCTCATCTCCGCCAGACTGCCCGATCGGCTTTGTGTAGGGGGTATTTCGTAAAAACCCTTCCGGAAATACCCGGCAAACTGAGCTATGCCCTTCCATCCCTGCTGGTTGCAGGTATCTTTCTTGGCGCATTGCTTTCCCTAACATCAAATTTAATCCTTTCACTTTATATCTCAACTCTTGGCATGTACGTGCTCACAGTCCTTCTCTTTTCCATAAGTACAAAACCCGCCAAATGGTTTGTCACTTCCCTGGGTATAATGTCTACACATATTACATACGGCCTGTTCTTTATTGCAGGACTAGCCGCAAAGAAAAACAACATTCAGAATTAACCCGCATATCTCACACTTTTTCGAGCAGAAACGGTTCAGAGCGCTGTTAGTGCGGGGCAAAATCGGTTTAACCGGACGAAGCTGTGTGAACACACCGCAAGATCGGGTAAAACGATTTGGCTTGCAATAATGGCGCTATCAATTGTTTCTGCCGGAGGAGTGTGGAGATATGCGGGTTAACCCCTTTCAAAGCATATGGCCTCTCCACGAGCCCTGTGTGTGAGTATGTTAGTGCGTGAGTTCGTGAGAATGAGAACAATCAACAAGGATCGCGATGAGGAGGAGGATCGACAACGATCCGGATAGCTATCGCAACAAAGATACAGTGCTGAGCAAACAAATGGCCGGTGCGGCATACCGCCGCCGGTGATTTGCGACGAAAGATGCGGCCAATCTGAAATCAGGGGCTTCAAAAACCTATTTTTCCTTATATATAGTGGTTGCATCTCCAACAACCACATGATATAGATGTTCAAAATTCAAAGTTCAAAACTACCACCCGAAAAAGAAAGGTTCTAACATTGTTCCTTAAGACTCTCGAAATGATCGGCTTCAAGAGCTTCTCGGAAAGGACCGTATTGCATTTTCAGCCCGGTATGACTGCCGTAGTAGGCCCAAACGGATGCGGTAAAAGCAATGTATCCGACGCAATTCGCTGGGTACTGGGAGAACAAAGCGCTAAAGCTCTCCGAGGCTCCAAAATGGAAGACTGCATTTTCAACGGCACGGATTCCAGAAAACCGCTGGGTATGGCGGAAGTGAGTATCACCTTCGCCGATTGCGAAAGCACCATAGGAACCGACTATCACGAAATAACCATCACCCGCCGTGTATTCAAGTCCGGAGAAGGGCAGTATTTCATAAATAAAACGCCGTGCAGATTGAAAGATATCCAGAGAACATTCATGGATACAGGCATCGGCACCACATCCTATTCAGTGCTGGAACAAGGAAGAGTCGACCGAATCCTCAGTTCGCGGCCCGAAGATCGAAGAGCCGTTTTTGAGGAAGCCAGCGGCATAATGAAATACAAAGCTGACAAGAAAGAGGCAATCCGAAAGCTCGAACAGACAGAAGCAAACCTCATCAGGCTCGCAGATGTTATCCGCGAAATAAAGAGACAGATAGGTTCGCTTCAGCGCCAGGCAGGCAAGGCGCGAAGATACAAGGCAATGCGAGAAGAACTGCGAAAACTCGATATCTTCCTGGCAATACGCCGCGCCGAAAAATTCGACAAAGAAATGGATATAATTAAAACACAACTGCTCGAAATCCAGCAGAACAGAACATCAATCCAGGACGAAATCAGGGAAATCGAAAAAGACACATCTTCAATAAGACAAAGCGTAATGCAGACCGAAAGAGAAATTGCCGAATGCCACGAAAAAGAAGTGGAAGCACGTAGTTCATTGAAACATACCAGAGAATTGATTTCCATGAACCGGAACCGGATCGAGGAATACGCTGCGCTTTCCCACAGGGATCAACAGGAAATCCAGCGCGCCCAGAATGAAATATCCGAACTTGAACAACGCCTTGCGGGTTTGCAACAGAAGATCGAAGAGGCAACCGCTGGAAAAACCAACGCAGAACAGGCTGCCGACACAGCCCGGCAAAGCCTGGAAGAACATAACTCCAGGATGGAAAAACTCCAGCAGTTGCTGAAAAAACTCCAGGGCCAGTCAATAGAAATGGAAAGCAGGCGCTCATCCCTGGAAAACAGGCGCACGGAACTGGAATCCCGAAAGCATTCAGAAGCCGCCCGCAAAGAAAGACTCTTCGCTGAACAGGCACAGCTTCAGAAAGTCCTTGATTCCTACCTGAACCGAAAAGATAAAACATCACAGGAACTCACCGGAGCAGAAAAGGAATCAGCCCGACACGGCTCTGAATTATCCGAACTGAAAAACCAGCTCGCTTCTGCTTCATCCCGAACATCTGAAATTCAACAGAAGATTTCTTTACTTCGCGAGCATATGACATCCGCCAACGCGCGAAGAGAAATGCTTCAGGAGTCCCTCCAGATGGATTTACCCCTGAGCGTTCACACTGAAACAGAAGCAAACGGAATAATGGGGAAACTGATTTCCCATATCAGTGTTTCAGAAGGCTACGAAACCGCGCTGCAAGCAGCCCTTTCCTCCTGGATCAACGCAGTGCTTGTGGAAAACACTCAAACAGCCGTTTCGCTGGCACAACAACTCAACACAGATAAAAAAGCTCCCGCCAGACTGATAGCAGTCAACGGTTATAATCCGCCAGGCCCAAACTCCAGACTGCCTTTTGACCCGCTTTCAAAATATGTCAAGTGCCCGGAAAACATTGAACCAGTAATGAAACGGCTCCTGGCAGATTTATACATCATAAATTCATTATCCGAAGTCCCAACAGAGCATCCGCCCCGGACCCGCTTTGTAACACTTGACGGCTTGCTGATGCATCCTGACGGGCGAATATTCGTTTTCGCAGAAACAGAGGAAACCGCAGCAGTCCGCAGAAAACGCGAACTGGAAAATACAACGGAGAAAATAAAAGAACTGTCTTCAAAACTCGAAACTCTCCAAACAGAACTTTCCACAGCATCTGTTGAACAGGATAAGCTCGAAACCCGCATAGAAAACAAAACAAAGGAATACGACGAAAAGCACCATGAACTGGCAGTAAAACAGGGAGAATACCAGGTAGTATCCTCAGAAGCCGAACAGGCCGGCAAACGTCTCAACACCGTCACATGGGAAATCAATTCCCTTGCCAGCGATGATTCCTCCGGTGAAACAGATGATTCCGGGGCCATCACACAACAGATTTCAGAGATGGAAGAAACCCGCGGGAAACTCTCTTCTTCAATAGCCGAACGAACAACTGAACTGCACGAAATGCAGAATGCCCAGGCACAGCTCCAGTCAGTTCTGACCGAAAAACGCATCGCTTCCGCGCAAGCTTCACAGAAACTCGACATGCTCGAAAACCAGAAGGCAGTAACTGACAAGCGCATCAACGAATTGCTAAACCTGGCGGAAGAGAGAACCCGCAATGCTTCGAGCTACGCCGATTCCATCAATAACCTCCGCCGATCAATCGACGGAGCACAAGACAAAATCGCAACATTCGAAAAAGCCGCCGCAGATAACGCGCAGAAAGCCGAAAACCTTAAAATAAATCTCGAACAACAGAACACCCAACTCAGAAGCCTCGAAAATTCAGTCTCTGAAAAAAGAAATCTGCTCGATGAACTCCGGGAGACAAAAGGCGATCTCGACCTTAAATACAACCAGGCATCAATGAAAAAGCAGAACGGCTTCGAAAAAGTCTGCGGGGATTATAATATATCCGAAGAAGCGCTCATGGCAGAACCTGAACCTGACTGGGAAGGAGAAAAACCTTCGGAAGAAACCGCTGAAACCCGAACTACAGAACTTCGTACCAAGCTGGAAGCCATGGGGCCTGTCAACCTCGTAGCCATAGAAGAATACGAGGAGTTGAAAGAACGATACTCCTTCCTCACGAAACAGGAAAACGACCTGACGGAAGCAAAGGATCAGCTTCTTAAAGTAATAAGAGAAATCAACAAAACAAGTTCCGATATGTTCCGGTCGACTTTCGAGCAGGTAAACTCCAACTTCCAGAAAATGTTCAAACAACTCTTCAACGGAGGTTCAGCTAAACTGGTCCTGGTAAACGAAGAAGATGTTCTGGAATGCGGCATTGAAATTATCGCCCGGCCTCCAGGCAAGCGCCTGCAGAACATTACCCTGCTGTCCGGCGGCGAAAAAACCCTTACTGCCGTTGCCCTGCTGTTCGCCATCTATATGATTAAACCAAGCCCATTCTGCCTGCTTGACGAACTCGACGCGGCCCTTGACGAGTCCAATATCGGCCGGTTTGTCGGAATACTGAAAAATTTCCTCGCCCAGTCACAGTTCGTAGTGATAACCCATAACCGTACAACTATCGCTGCCGCAGATACAATATACGGCGTGACTATGCCGGAAAAAGGGGTGTCCAGAATCGTGTCGATGCGCTTCAAAGACCACGAAGAAAATCCAGTACCCGAAGAAGCGCAAATTGAAACCTGACCCTGCCGGAAATAAAAGGGATGTTTTAATGACTGACACCTCAAAACTTCTTGATTGCGCTGTTAAAACGGCTCAAGCAGCCGGCCAACACGCACTGTCAAACTCTCGCAGACGAGCAAATACTGTTCTCAGAACTTCTCATGATGTCAAACTCGAGCTTGATCTCGAATGCCAGGAAATCGCAGCCGGCATTATCACCGGAACGTTTCCGGATCATTCGTTCCTTGGCGAAGAAAACACGGGACATAACAGCCGGAAAGATTCCCCGTACCTCTGGATCGTCGACCCCATAGACGGCACTGTGAACTTCTCCCATGGCTTCCCTTTCTGGTGCAGCTCAGTAGCCGTGCAGGACAGTAAGGGCAATACCATTGCCGCAGCAGTATTCGCGCCCCAGACAGACGAACTCTACACGGCTTCCCGCGATGAGCCGGCAAAACTCAACGGCTCGCCAATCTCAGTGTCCGAAACCGCGCAACTGACTGATTCAATGATTCTTACCGGTCTCGACCAGAATATAGTAAGCAACCTGCCACCCATGTATTTTGCAAAAGCAATAGCAATGGCTTCGCAGAAAGTGCGCGTGGCAGGGGCCGCAGCCCTTGACCTTTGCAGAGTCGCTGCAGGACAATCCGACGGCTACTTCGAAGCTGGAATCTTCACATGGGACATAGCAGCAGGAGGCCTGATCGTGGAAAAAGCGGGCGGAAAATCAGAAACGCTTGCAACAATAACCACCCAGCCACATAGAAAAGCATTCATGTCTACCAACGGCAGAATACATGACGCGCTGAAAGCTGTCATCGAAGAAGGAATAGGGGCTATTCAAGGTTCGAAAGGTCCGCATTGACCCCTTCGCCGCCCGGCCGGCCGTCCGCGCCGTAGCTTATAATCTCATACGAATGGCCCTCTGGGCCTGGAACAAGATACGCATACTCGTTTCCCCACGGATCCTTAGGCACATTGGCGCTCCTGAGATACCCCCCGGAAGGATAGTCCGACGGCACCGGTTCTGCGTCAGGCCGCCTGCACAAAGCTTCCAGGCCCTGGCGCTGGGTAGGCGGAGCGCCATGGTTCATGGTATAGTGATCAACAGCGTTGGCAAGTATCTCAATCTGCGCCCTCGCTGCAACGACTTTTGCCTTGGCAGGCTCCTGGCCCACCCGCACTGCCACAATTGTTGCAAGAATGCTTATTATAACGATCACCGCAAGGACTTCCAGGAAAGTGAAGCCATCTACGGCAGGCCGCCCAAAGAAAAATTTTTTCATAATCCCAACTCCTTTTGTCGATCTTCAAAAATGAATTTTCCGGCAAGCGAGTCAAGCTTGGCAATATAAAAATCCACATTCTCGTCCCTGCACCCTTTCTCGGCCTCGCCAACAAGCTTAGCCGCCTCATGTACAGCTACGTTTTTCTTTGTTCCCGTCACATAGTACGAAACCTGATCGCCCGCCCTGTATTCTCTGTCCGAACGCAAAGCAAGCTCATAAGCTGCGGCTCTGCCTCTTTTGCCCTTTTCCACCTTGTTCCTGTAAACCGACGGAGAATCCCGGAGCATTTCCGTCTTTGAAAGCCTTTCAATCGGCCAGCGGCTCTCACGTATTGCGGATTCATATTTCTTCTTTAACGCCGGCACCATCTGGTCCTTTCCTTCCAGCAACAATCGTATGGCATCCTTCATGAAATCCCTCTGAAACGGCTCAAGTCCGCGGGATCTGAGGGCACCGCCCTTGATTATCACCTCGCCATCGTGAGTCAGAAGCGCGTAGTTTTTCATCTTGTAACTGAACATGGCCTTATATTCGCCGTCAAATTCCACTTCAATTCCTTCGGGAAGCCATTTGTGAAATTCCCCGCGAAAACACTCCGTTTTCTGCTTGTCCGTATCCTCAGAACCACCTGGCGGTACAAAATAGATGCCATCGGTGTCTATTTCAACAGGCCTCGCACCGCGACTGCGCATCCATTCTATCATGGATTGAAGAAGCTCGCGCCCTTCGCGGGTAACGCGGGCAGCCGCATCATAGTCGTTGAAATGACCCTGCGAAAAACCAAGATACCCGTAAAATGAATTTATCAGGATTTTGAAAGCCGACTGCGCGGCATTCCAGTAGCCGGCTTCGGAACCTGTTTTCGCCCGGCGGGCCATGTCTTTGGCCTTGAATCTCACATCCCTCAACGCCTTCAGCATACAAAGAAAAACACCGAGTTTATCGCGGCAAGGACCTATCCCTCTGGTTAACATCAAGGAAGGATAAAGCGAACGAACATCACAATGGTGAACGTTGTGCACTACGCCCTTGACAAAAACATCCGTGTAACCACCCTCAAATTTCCTGGCTGTATCCTGTAGAGATATTGCCCGACCTGAGGCCATGTATTCCCGGAGCATCAACGAATCAATCTTGGTGGCATTGCCCCTCACACAGACGTTCTGATAACTGTACGGCAGGAGACCCGCCTGGACAAAATTGCTCCTTGAAAGCAGGGTTGCAAGAGCGCCAGTCTCATAAACGTCGTCGAGAACATACCTGAGTATAAGGTCAGGGTCATCCTTGAACACAGCACTGATCCGGCTTCCTTCTATATAAGTCCTCCCTTTCGGAGCGAGACCGAAATGCAAAGCGGCCTCCTTCAAACCATATCCGCCCAGCACCCTGCTGGTCACATCATAAGCGTGAACAAGAAAAAGCGTGTCAACTATGTGCCGGCCGAAAATGTCACAGCGCTCATAAGATAGCGCCCGCTCTGCAATATTAAAGCGGCTTGGCCTGAAAGACGGCGCGCTCCCGTCCCGTCCCATCAAAAGCGAAACACCGTGTCTCTGGGCCCTTTTCTTTATATAGGGCAAATCAAAGTTGAAAATGTTGTGACCCTCTATGACATCAGGATCTCTCTCTACGATAAGTTCAACCATCCGGCGGAGCATTTCAGCTTCATCCATCTCAACAACTGAAAGCGCCTGTCTCCACCCGGAGCTGTCCGCCAGGCCTATGGCAATGATCTGATCCTCATCCCTGTCCGCATTGCAGAACTCAAAACCCTCGGCAGTCGCGCATTCAATGTCAATCTGAAGCCTTCTTACATCCCCAAAATCCATACCTCCGAATAAAGTCAAACCTGTATCCATGAGATAAAGCTGCACGGGATCAGAAATCCACAGGTAAGGCGCCCCGGGCGCCGAGGAAGAAAACCCAGTCGAACCGGCAAGCCATTTCCTGGCGCTCAGACAATCTTGCCAGTTTGTAAAATAAACCTTGGTGTCAAGCGGAGCGTCCCCTTTCATGGACCTGCACTCATGCTTGACAGGCATCCCGGCAAGAACCTTGTGAGAAACAATCATGAACGGCTGGAAAGGCGCCTCCTTCGCAACAACACGCTCCTCTTCCCTGCCAAAAAGAACCAGATGGTCTCCGCAACCCTCCTTTCCCCGGACATATTCAACAGCCACAATGCCGGTCTGACAAGTCCGGCCGGACAGCAGAGATTCTGCAACAGAACCATTCTCAAGAAATATACCTTCCATATTGCACCGGTGTATCTTGTCAGTCGCCCCGCCGCTGAAACCATCTGTAACCATAAGTAATTCCTTATTCAATATAAGGTTAGCCTGATCTATCCACACGCCGGGTTTGCCGCACCGCCAAACTAATTGTAGCTTGCTTGACGCTTTTCATGAATAGATCTGATTAGTTGCCGTGAACACTGGAAAGACTGACATCGGGGAAAGCGGTCAGCCAGAATTCTAAAATCAGCCGCCACTCATCTTCCCTCTCAGCCCCGCTGTCGGTTGTATAACCTGGTTTAACCCCGAAACCGCTTCTTATACTCATGCAATCCAGGTTTCTCTGTGCATAAAGCCACTGTTCTTCTATCCGGCTCTCCTTGAATCTGTAACGCCATTCCGTTTCAAGAGTCCATTGCTGCCGCGGCCATAAGGTGAAAATACCACTCAACAGACTTCGACTGTCATTGATGTACCTGTATTCCGCCGATGCATGCCATCTGTCCTCTGGACTGCGCAACTTAAGTTGTGCATTGAAACTATCAAGCTGCGACTCCTCCAGATCCCACCGTCCGTCAAACTCAATGCTGGACCGCTGAGAGGGCCAGATTTCCGTATCAAACCAGAAATATTTCAAAGCCGCTTCACCATCATCGCGTTCAATCCTGTAAACAGTATAGCCATCTATGTCAACAAGATCAAACGGTCTGTCACCCTGTTTTGTCTGCAGTTTGTTGCGCATACCGATCCTGAGATCATGTCTGCTGTCAAGCGAATCCACGCCGTCAAACTGATAGATGTTGTCCGGCAAAACATTCGGCTCAGGAATATACGTGTAGTCCGTATAGGGTTCAACAACATGGCGCATGTTATCACCTTGAAACATTTTGAACGCCTTGAAAGATGCCTTCTGACCAAGCTCGAACACATTCCTAAGCTCCGGTCCTTCCTCCGTCTCAACTGTCGACACAGTCTCGTTCGTCCCCGAGCCGGTGACCTCACTGAACCAATCCCGTGTCCTTGAATAATAAGTAGCCCTGTAAGACACTCTCGGCACAAGGTTAAGAAACCCCCACCATTTTCCGCTGTGCAATATCCTGTGTTCAGAATCAAATCGAAACGAAGAATAGTCATCTGCTGTAGATGATTCCTTATGAAGCTTCTCAAGATAAGCGGCCGAATTTCTGCTCTTGTAGTAAAAAGAGGTCTCGCCAAGCTTCCGTTCAAAAATATCCAGGGAAGCATCAGGAAGACGATTCACATTAGAGTGAAAATCATTAAGCCTGAAACGCGCTATTACGCTTGCAAGATACCCGTCGCCACTGTAGTTGTACCACATGTAGTTTTCCGGCTGTGAAGTCTTTTTATACTGAGCCTCAAAGAAATCCTCAAGAACTGCGCGATCGCTCCAGTATTGCGCCTGACCCATTACATAATCGCGCTGCCCGAGAGTGGACCTCTGCCGGACTCGCAACCTGTACCGGTTATCATCAATATCCGGATCGTTCTCTCCTTCCAAATCACGGTCGTTTATGTAGTATCCGAAAAATTCGCCGGTATGTTGCCGGTCTCCACTCCGCCACTTCAGACCTTCACCAATGCCTATCCCCCGGCTGGAGTAATAGTCCAGATGCGGTTCAGAATCTACGTGTTCATTAAGCCTCGCTCTATAGGACAGAAGCAGAAAACCTCCAAGTTCGCTCGTATAGCCTGCCGACATCCTTAAACCACTGTCGTCAAGCCTTCGTTTCCAGTATGGCAAGTACATCACCGGAACA
Organism: uncultured Victivallales bacterium; assembly: GCA_964433435.1. Taxonomy (GTDB): domain Bacteria; phylum Verrucomicrobiota; class Kiritimatiellia; order UBA8416; family CAYSRM01; genus CAYSRM01. The sequence goes on along the minus strand of CAYSRM010000009.1, from coordinate 6,835 downwards.
TTGCCAAAATACCACACCACATGCCTCGCCTTGAGATACTCATCGGGAACAAAGGTCAACTTTTTCGCCTTTATTCGATAATGCACATGATCCGGCGCATTGGTACAGGTAGTAATAATAGAATCATTAACAACAATAGCGCTGTCGCTCTCACGCTTCGCCCTGCTCGAATCCAGAAGCCGGAAAGGCATCATGTTCAATGTAAGGCCGGCCACCTCGCCCTCCCGGGTCTTGAAGTTATGCCTGAGCTTGCTTCCCCGCCATACCCCGCCGTCAGCATCAATCAGCTCGACATCCCCTACAGCATAGGCCTCACCGGTGCCCGCATTAACGCGAACATAGTCGGCTGTCAGCGTCTCTTCCCCACGACGAATAAACGCATTCCCGATAGCCTCCACCCAACCGGTCTCTTCGTCATATTCCAACCGGTCAGCAGTAACATCAACTGGTTGTTCAGAAACCCGAATCCCCGCTTTATCGGCCGGATCATCTGCCTCCGAACCAGTCCCGGCGGCAGAAACCGCCCCGCAGGAATACAAAACCGAAAACAATATTCCCGCAAAAGTTAAAATCAGATACTTAGTCAAAAGCCGTGCTCCTCCTGTCGGCAGCCAGACAATTACTTCTCCACAGCAGCATAAAGCACTTCTCCTGTACCCGCATCCTTGATTTCGAAGGCTTCAATATGCTTGCCCGAATCTTTCCTGAAACTCAGGTTCCCGTCCATCTTCTTTTCCAACTCTACAAGAAATACCTCGTCCTCGCTACGCAACCTGTCAAGAATGGCCGGATGTACAATAACCTGTAAATCCCTTTTCTTCTGGTCCCGCATATCGCCTCGCATAATAGCCGCAAGATGACGCTGTATCTCTACGCTCATTCCCAGATGAGATTTAACATTGCCGCGACCCTTGCAGTAAGGACAATCCATATACATGGACGATAAAATGCTTTCTTCAGCCCGCTGCCTGGTCATCTCCATGATGCCCAGTGAGGAAATAGGCAGAACATTTGTCCTGGCACGATCTCTCTTTAATGCATTTTTCATAGCCCTGTATACCGCGTTCTGGTGCTTCTTGTACCTCATGTCTATAAGATCAATAACTACCAGACCCCCAACATTGCGCACCCGTAACTGCCTTGCAACTTCTTCCACCGCCTCGTTGTTAACCTTAAGAATCGCCTCTTCCTGCGAACCCTTACCCTTATGCCTGCCGGTATTGACGTCTATGGAAATCAACGCCTCAGTCTCTTCAAGAACTATATACCCTCCACAATCCAGCTTTACTTTCCGCTGAAATGCCTTTTCCACCTGTTTTTCAACATTGTAATACTCAAATACCGGTTTTTCACCTTCATACAGATGTATTCGGGATTTTGATTTGCGCGATATGCGCCCGGCCAGATTCCGTAAACGTTCAAACCGCTCCCGGCTGTCAACAATAATCCTGTCTACATCCTCGGTAAGCCAGTCTCGAACCACCCTTTCCACAAGATCAAGCTCCTGGTATACACATGTTGCCGGCGGTTGCGCCTGAATAGCCTCCTGAAGGTCCTCCCATATCGCCGTCAAGGCTTTCAAATCCCTGACGAAACTCCGCTTGCTTGCACCCTCACCAGCCGTACGCACAATCACACCTACATTGTCAGGCAGCGCAAGCTTGTCCAGAATCTTCTTTAAACGCTGCCTTTCACCTCTGTCCCCTATTTTTCTTGAAACACCCCTCAGATTGCAACCCGGCATAAAAACAAGATATCTGCCGGGTATACTTATACTCGCCGTAGCACGAGGTCCCTTGGTGCCTATCGGCCCCTTGGTAACCTGAATAACAATCTCTGAACCGGCAGGGAACATCTTCTCTATCTCCTTGTTCGAGAGCTTTTTGCGCTTCGAAGATCTACGCCTCCTGTCACTGTCGTCCAGATCAAGCTCAGGAATATCCGGAATCATGTCCCAGTAATGAAGAAATGCATTCTTCTTCATCCCGATATTAACAAAAGCAGCCTGTAAATCATGTTCCAGATTCTGAATCCTGCCCTTGTAAATACTGCCCACTACCCGCTCGCGGGAAGGGTGTTCAACCTGAAACTCCTCCAGACAACCATTCTCTACAACAGCAACACGGGTTTCCAGTCTTTCCGCATTAATAATTATTTCTCTCTTCATCTGTGACTTCTTTCTCAACTTAAACATCTCCATTTCACCTCTTTTACTTCCCTGTCCTTTCTCCTCTTCAGACAGACTAGTCAATAAATTCCTGCCTCCGCGGCAGCGATCTTAAATACACACTCTGAATTATGCCGAGTCCTGCCATTGTCATCACCATAAAACTGCCGCCATAACTTAATAACGGAAGCGGCAACCCGGTAATAGGCATCAATCCGATGGTCATCGCAATGTTTATGAATGAATGACAGAAAATCAGCGTTACCACACCCACACACAACAGCCTGCCAAGCATGTCCCTGGCCATAAACGCTGCCTGTCCGCCAAAACCAATGAGCAAACCCAGCAGAATCAGCACTGCAAACGAGCCGGCAAAACCTTTCTCCTCGGCAATAACCGAATAAATGAAATCCGTTGGGGTTACTGTCCTCGGAAGAAAACCAAGTATGTTCTGTGTCCCCTGCTTCCAACCTTTGCCCCATACACCGCCGGAGCCAACCGCAATCTCAGACTGGATTTTGTTCCAGCCGGCATCCCTGGGATCTTTCTCAGGATTCAGAAAATAAACAATTCTGTCCCTGTGGTACGGATTTAATCCAATGGCTCTGACTATCTCGTCCTGCCTCTCGGGACTGGCCCCCAGTTTCTCCGGCAAAAGAAACAAACCAAGAACAATGCCAATAAGCAGTGCCCCGAAAACAACCATAACCCCCAACATCCTCAGAGATATTCCGCCCGCATACATGAGGATGAAAGCCGTGGGCAAAAATACCATTGCGGTGCCTAAATCCGGTTCAGCCACAACAAGAAACCAGGGAATACTGACAATCAGAATCAGCCAGGCCACAAGCTTGAAGCTCCGCCGGTTTACGTCGGGCCGACTGAGAATAACGCTCAATACCAGGACCAGGGCAAGCTTTGCCACCTCGGATGGCTGCAAGGTAACTCCACCATAAAGTGTCAGCCATCGCTTTGCGCCTGTGGCGCCACCACCTACCAGCAGAACCAGAACAAGAAGAAAAAGAGTGGCGCCATAAGTTAACCACACGAACTTGCTGAAGTCGCGATAGTCGCAAAGTGTTAAAAACAGATAGACGGCGGCCCCTATTGTGAACCAGACAATCTGCTTGTAAGGAAGCTTCCATGCGTCCGGATCAAGACTGCCGTTAACAGCGCTGTGTATAAACATTACACCAACCGCTACCATGACAAGTATCACCAGGTTGATCCCCCAGTGCATCTTCCTTAAGTCTTTCAGTCTCGTCAGTATGCCGGCCATATAGCTCTAACCCCTCGCTCCAGCCTTCAATTCAAGATTGAAAATACTCTGCATAAGCATGCCTATACGAGGCGCCGCAGTAGTCCCCCCAGAGACTCCATCCTCTATAACCAGGGCAACCGCATACCTCGGGTCTTCAAATGGCGCAAAAGCAATCATCCAGGTATGCTTTTTGTTCTGGCCCGGCCGGCCGTATTGGGCCGTTCCGGTTTTACCCGCTACAACTGCAGCGCCAATTCTCGCCCGCTTACCCGTTCCACTTTCAGCATTCACCACATCCCGCATTCCACCCCTGACAACTTCAAGGGTACTCCGGCTCCACGACAACCTGTTGAGGACTTCCCCGTCCGTGCCATGTCTCTTAACAAGGCGGGGGCGATATACCGTGCCGCCGTTGGCCAGGGCCGCGGTGTACACAGCCATCTGCAACGGGGTTACCATTAACGCGCCCTGCCCGATGGAAATATTACATGTGTCCCCGGAGCGCCAGGAATCACCGTATATTCGTCTTTTCCAGGCATCGTCAGGAACAATCCCGGCTTTCTCCGAACCAAGACCTATCCCGGTTTTACTCCCGAGTCCAACTGATTCGGCCATGTGAACAATCGAGCGATGCCCTGCCTTTAATCCAATCTCACAAAAATATGCGTTACAGGACTGCTCAATAGCTTTTCTCATCGCAATCCGTCCGTGCCCGCTCCTCTTCCAACAACGAAAAACCGCGCTACCTAAGGCAAAATATCCCGGGCAATTGAACCGACGATGAGCGTCAACCTTCCCGTTCTCCAACACCGCGAGTGCAACAACAGGCTTGAAAATACTGCCGGGCGGATATGTCCCGGCAACGGCCCTGTTCAACATCGGACGCGCAGTATCAGTCCTTATGCGTTCCCAGTCCTTGATTGATATAGAAGGAGAAAACGTCCCGGGATCAAAAGAAGGACCGCTTGCCATCGCCAGAATATCACCGTTGCGCGGATCAATAATCACGATCGCACCCCTCCGCAGTTCTTCCGAGTCCGGACTCTGCCTCAACGCTTTCTCAGCAAGTTCCTGTATACCGACGTCAAGCACAGTATAGATGTCTTCCCCCGGATAAGGATGTCTTGACAGGCCCTCCAATATTCCACGTCTGTAATGCGAAACATCAATTCTTATCAGCTCCGCCCCCGGAAGTCCGGCTAGTTCCCCGTTGTACTCTCGCTCCAGCCCCCTTTTACCCTCCATTTCCGGCAGATAGTAATCAGGAACCTCGTGCCTTTTTGAGGAAAAATCGGCTTTGCCTACATAGCCCACAATATGTGCAGCCAGCCTGCCATAAGGATACACGCGAACCGGACGCACATATATATCCACACCGGCTATCCTCTTGCCCGATTCCTCCAGCTTCGCCACAACAGCTTCCGGTAAATCGGTCCACGCCAGAAAAGGAAGAGGCAAACGCAGCCTTACATGCCGGACAATGTCCTCGCGCGTCGTATCCCTCGCAATCCCCAGGAACTCCGCCATATTTTCAATCTGCCGATCAACATGATCCACAGTGCGAGCCCAGCCTCCGGGCTGGCGCAATTCTTCAAGATAAAAGGCTATACAAAAGCTCACCCGATTCCTTGCCAGGCAAACCCCGTTCCTGTCAAAAATCCGTCCCCTGTTACCCGGCACACGTACCCTTCTAACACTCTGCCGGTGCTGCTTGCCAATATAACGGTTCGCTTGCAGAATCTGTAGTCTCCACAAAACTGCGCCAAGAAAAAACAGCGCCAGCAACATCCCCCCGAACAGGAACTTCAACCTCGTGGTGTCTTCGCCGTATCTGCCGCCCTGTATCATCGAAATTCCAATCCATCAATGTTGCCTACCCACATTTCAAATCGTCGCATAACACAAAAAACCACAGGCGTGACAACAGCGGCCAAGGTCGCTCCTCCAGACAACTTGAGCAGAAACCACCCCGAACCGTAAGCCACAAGATCCTGGCTGCGCAAAAGAACATACATACTCAAAAGAGCCAACGGAGCAGTAACGACCCCGAAAAGAACAGGTGTAAACATGGAGCCAAGCATTATAACCGACCTGAACCGGCCGGCGATCCAGACTACCATAAAGAAAATCATCGAACTGAAACCGAGAGGAATCAAGCTCAGAGAATCCTGAAACACTCCGGCAAAAAAACCGGCAATCATGGCAATACCAGTTTCACGATTCAACGCGTAATACAACACAACCGCAAGCAAAAAAGGGAATTTCGCCTGACCGAAGAAAGAGTACGCAGGCAGCACAAGCTGAAGATAAGCAGCGCCCGCCAGCGAAATCAACATAACCACCCAGTTCACGGCGCCGCCCCCATATCTTTATCCTGTCCCTCTTTGCCGGTTTCAACAACAAAAACGTAACGCAGATTTCCAAGATCAGCCGAAGGCACAACCTCCGCAATCTTGTATAATTCCGAACGATGCACATCCACGCCAGAAACATACCCCACCCTCATGCCGCGCGGGAAAATACCGCCAAGACCGGAAGTTATAACCTCGTCATGCAGCTTGACAACGCGATCCCGCTCGATGTACTCCATTCTCCCCGGCGCAGGATTGTACAACAGGTCCAGCTTCTCTTTGCCTGAAAGGTCCACCCCGCCACCACGCATAATTCCAAATCCACCAGACTCACCAAATTCACAAGATACCTTGCAATTTGGATCAGTAATAAGAAGCACATCGGCAGTACGATCGGAAACACCGACTGTTTTGCCTACAACACCATCGGCAGTCACTACGGCAAGTCCGCTCCTGATACCCGCTTTCGCGCCCCTGTTGAGCTGCAAGGTCTGCCACCACCCGGCAGTTCCATTCCTGGCTACAACTTCACACAAAACCAGTTCATGTTCACTTTCCCGCAGGAAAGCCAGCAGAGAGAACAACCTCTCCTTTTCTCTCACAACCCTCTCCAGAGATTCAATCTTGGTTTTGAGACGGGCAATCTCCAGGTTCTTCTCGCGAACTTCTTCCAGTGCCCGGTTGGCCCTGGTCAAAGAACGGAAATAATTGCGGACATTGTTTATGACAAGCGACATCACATTCTGAAACGGCGCTATGCCGTCTTTGGATGTCGAACTTACTTTCCTGGAAGCCGGAACCGGCAGGTTCAACAGGACAACTATGGCCAGCAAAGCCAACCATACAAAATATCTTTTCTGGCTCACGATGAATTACCGTCGCGAAGCACTGCAAAAAAAAATGAACCCGGAGTAGATATGCGCCGTCAAGCCTTGGTTGCGCGAGCCGAACTCCTCAGGAAATTCAGCTCGTTAAGAACAACACCAGTGCCTTCCGCTACAGCGCTGAGCGGATCATCAGCCAGATGAACAGGCAAACCAGTCTGTTCAGCAATCA
>CAYSRM010000008.1:0-39848 GCA_964433435.1 uncultured Victivallales bacterium | reverse complement strand
AGAAATACATACCACTGCCGCGCAATAAAGTTGCTGATGGCAATTACAATCTCAGTCAGAATAGGGAGTCCCTCGTCACCCAACAGGTCATTAAATATTTCCTTGAACCTGGGTATGACATAAATCATAAGAAATGTCAGAATACCTATCGCAGCAATAAGCACCACTATGGGATAAATCATTGCGCTCTTGATCTTGTTCTTGATCCGTTCTGCCTTCTCCATGAACTCAGCAAGCCGGTTAAGAACAACTTCAAGCACACCGCCGGCTTCTCCGGCCCTGACCATATTGATAAACAGGTTGTCAAATATCCTGGGATGCTGCTCCAGGGCCTCGGAAAAAGTGCTGCCGCCTTCCACAGACTCGCCCATTTCCGTGAGAGCCTTGCGCAACGCAGGATTCTTTTCCTGCTTTAGAAGAATCCTCAGCCCCCGCAACAGCGGCAGGCCTGCATCAACCAAGGTCGCCAATTGCCGTGTAAAAACCATAAGCTGCTTGGCTTTAACTCTCGGAGCAAGGAACCCGGGCAGTTTGATCTCCATTTTGAGACCCTTTCCCTGCTGCCTTGTAGACCCTCTCCCAGCCTGTGCGGAAGCTGATTGCTTCCTTTTCCCGCCGATTTCACTGACCTTAGTAGGGAACAGACCTTTCGCGCGAATCATCGCCACCGCCTGCGACTGGTTGTCCGCGTCAAGGACGCCCTCGGTCTCGTTACCTCCCGAATCCATCGCCAAGTACTTGAATCTACCCATATCCATTCTCCCTTAAGCTCATTAGTAACTTATCAATGGTAAACAGAAAATGCAAACTGGAAATGCACCAGCAGGTGTGGCGGTTAAGGGTGTCGGATACACTTACCCGACCCGCTTACCCGGCCTGCTGATGGAAGCCGCTAAACGGAGAGGAACAAAGTGAGTCGATTAAGGGTATTCGATCAGGTGTGGCGGTTAAGTGTCCGAATCCGTAGACTTACCCGGCCTGCTGATGGAAACTGACTTATGGCTAACGGGCAGGGCTAGTTACCGCTCTGTGCGGATACTGCGGGGCCCGGCTCGGAAAGCGGAACCGACTCAGTCCACTCAAGCAAAACCATTTCGGAACCATCGCTCATGCGCGAACCTAGCTTTACAATCCTTGTGTATCCACCGTTTCTTTCCGCGAAACGTGGAGCAATCTCGTCAACAAGCCTTGCAGAACATGACTTATCCCTCAGCCGCGACACGAGAATACGCCTTTCATGCAGGCCGCCCTTGCGCGCAATCGTCACCATCTTCTCGGCCATACTGCGAGCCTGGCGGGCCTTACTCAACGTTGTCTTCACCCGTCCTCGCTTCACAAGGTTGCACACAGTGGCAGCTATTGCCATGTCTCTATGCGCCGAACTTCTTCCCAGTTTCTTGTCGCTGGTTCTATGCCGCATTTTTCAGACTCCCTTGAAATCTTATACTAATCAAAAGCTTATTCCGACTCCGACTCTTCTTCAAACAGAGAGTCATCAAGCTGCATGCCCAGCGAGAGACCAAGCTCTGTTAGTTTAGCCTTAATCTCATTCAATGATTTCTTCCCGAAATTACGGTATTTCAACATTTCAGGCTCGCTCTTCTGCGCAAGCTCACCAACAGTTGTTATATTTGCGTTGTTGAGGCAGTTCGCAGCTCTAACACTCAGTTCTATCTCGTTGACGCTCATATTCAGCTTCTTCCTGAGTTCTTCCCTCTCAGCGTCAACCTTCTTTTCTGTTTCCTCGAACTGGACTACTTCCCTGTCATAATCCACGAATACGTCCAGGTGATGCCGCAGGATCGCCGATCCCATCATGAGCGCGTCGCCGGGATCAATCCGGCCGTCGGTCCATACTTCAAGAATAAGCTTGTCGTAATCGGTTCTCTGCCCGACCCGTGTGTTCTCTGTTCTGAAGTTGACCCTCCTCACCGGTGAAAAGATTGCGTCAATCGGTATCCTTCCGATTTCCTGTTCCGGCTCCTTGTTCCATTCGGCCGGACAAAACCCGCGGCCGGTCTTCACTTCAATTTCCATCTCCAGTTTTCCGTCAGCCGCAAGCGTCGCAAGGTGCATATCAGGATTCAGCACTTCCACGCCCCCGCCCGACTCAATGTCTCCGGCCGTAACCTCGCCCGGCCCTTTGACTTTCAGGCTAAGAATCTGGGGCTCCCGCACGTAAGTCTTGAGCAAGACACCCTTAAGATTCAATACAATATCAGTCACATCTTCAACAACGCCGTCCAAAGAACAAAACTCGTGCTCCGCACCTTCTATACGAATTGAAGTTATGGCAGCTCCCTCTATAGAAGAGAGCAACACTCTTCGAAGCGAGTTGCCAATAGTCCTGCCATAACCCACTTCAAAGGGCTCAGCACTGAACATTGCGTATTTGTCAGTCGCATTCTCATCATCTTTTACAACCCGTTTGGGCATCTCGAATCTGCTTAATCTTATAGGCATAGTTCCTATCCTTTCGTAATCACGAATGAACGGGATTAATCAATTCCAACACCGCTTATTTGGAATAAAGTTCAACAACAAGCTGCTCATCCACAATCGGCGCTATTTCTTCCCGGTCTGGTATACGCTCCACTTTCCCTGCCAACGTTTTCGGATCCCGCGACAGCCATGCGGGAACATCCCGTCCCTCAGTCGTTTCCAGCCCCCGTTTGGCCAGTTCTTTGCTGGAAGTCCTTTCTTTTACGGACACGGCCGATCCCTCTTTAAGAATCATCGAAGGTATGTCAGTCTTGCGTCCGTTTACAATAACGTGACCATGCCGCACCAGTTGCCTTGCCGTAGCCCGCGAAGGAGCAAAGCCCAGCCGATACACAACATTGTCGAGCCGTGCTTCCAGCATTTGAAGCAACATCAAGCCGGTTATGCCTTTCCGCTTTGCAACACGTTTGAAGAACAACCGGAACTGGTTTTCCTGCAATCCGTAAAATCTGCGCAGACGCTGTTTCTCTCTCAACTGCACACCGTAATCAGACGGCTTTCGTGAACGTCGCTGTCCATGCATACCCGGCGCCGGCCTGCCTCGTTCTATCGGACATTTGGCCATGTTGCACCGCGATCCTTTAAGAAAAAGCTTCATTCCTTCACGCCTACATAGTTTGCAAGAAGGTCCCGTGTATCTACCCATTTATACTCTCCTGCGCTTTCTTGGCCTGCAGCCGTTATGTGGAATCGCCGTCACGTCCTTAATTGCACTAACGTTCATACCCACGCTCTGCAAAGCGCGTATTGCGGATTCCCTGCCGGACCCGGCACCCTGAACTTTTACCTCCACCTCGCGCATGCCTTTCGCCGCCGCAGCGCGTGCAGCATCCTGACACACAATTGTTGCAGCAAATGCAGTGCTTTTTCTCGAGCCCTTAAAACCAACCTTGCCTGCGCTGCTCCACGCCACCACGTTGCCCTTTGTATCGGCAATACACACCTGAGTATTGTTGAAAGTAGCCTTGATGTGCACTACACCCGCAGAAGGCACCATGCGTCTCTTCTTGCCCTTGCCGGCCCTTGCGGGCTCTTCAACATTGCTTTCGGCTTCAGTGGCGGTTCCATCAATCCCCGGCTGCGGCTCTTCCGCCTTTACCTGTTTTTCAGCTTCCTCGGCCGAAGCCTGCTCGTTCATTTTTTCGTCCGCCATTAAGTTAATCTCCTCCTGGGTATACTACCGGCCCTGCTTCATTGCAGCTCGCGCTTCCTTGCCTCTCACTGCACCCACAGTTCTTTTCGGGCCCTTTCTAGTTCTCGCGTTCGTGCTCGTTCTCTGCCCCCGCGCCGGAAGACCACGCCTGTGCCGCAGCCCACGGTAACTCCCTATACTTATCAAACGCCTTATGTTCTGACTCACCTCGCGCCTCAGGTCCCCTTCAACCCTGTAATTAGTCTGCACCACGCCCATGAGTTTCCTCAATTCGTCAGGCGTCAGTTCATCGGCCTTCTTGTCAGGGTCAACGCTTGCCTCCCCGAGTATCTTATCCGCCCTGGCCGGCCCCACTCCGTGTATAGCCCGAAGACCATATCTCACCTTCTTGTTCCCGGGTATATCAACTCCCAAAATTCTCGGCATCGGTCACCTCTTTCTTTCGGGCTTTTCTTCAGCCCTGTCGCTGCTTATGGCGCGGATTGTCGCATATTACGCGCACCACTCCCTTGCGCCGAATGACTTTACAACGCTCACACATTCTTCTTACTGATGTCCGCACTTTCATAAATAATCACCATTAATTCACAAAAAGCGGAAAGTATACCGCCCAACACATACATTGTCCACATAAAAAAGTGCCTGAACTTACTTTTCTTTCCATAATCTCTTCATTACCTTCACAATTTCACAAACACATAACTTTAATACTAACTTTAAGATTCATCGCTTACAGTCAATATTTCAGCTTCTTCGTCCGTCACTGCTATAGTATGCTCAAAATGCGCCGAAGGCTTCCTGTCCTTTGTCAGAACCGTCCAACCATCCGCCTGTACCTCGACAGCGCCCTGCCCCATATTCAACATTGGCTCCAAGGCTAATGTCATGCCCTTTTTTAATTTCGGTCCGCGTCCCGCCGCCCCGAAATTCGGAATCTGCGGCTCCTCATGCATCTTCCGTCCGATACCATGACCCACAAAATCCTTTACCACTGAAAAACCGCCATCCAACGCAACCTCCTCAATAGCGTTCGAAATATCCGAGAGCCGCCCACCATCCTTTGCTTTGCTGATGCCTGCATACAAGGCCTTCTCAGTCGTGCGCACAAGCCGTATAACTTCGCTGTCGCTCACCCCGACCATGACAGTCCTGGCCGTGTCCCCGATATATCCACCATATTCAACACCGATATCAAGACTGACCACATCGCCCGCCGCAATGCGCTCTGTGCCGGGTATGCCATGAACCACTGCTTCGTTTACCGACACGCATATCTGTCCTGGATAACCCATGTAGCCCATAAACGCGCTAACCGCACCAAACCCCCTTATAAGCTCATCAGCATATACCGCCAGCTCTCCGGTGGTTACTCCGGGTGCAATAGCATCGGCAACCTTATCGCGCACCATGGCTGCAAGCATGCAGCTCTCACGCATACCGTTCAGCGCTTGCTCATCTTTTATGACTATTCCGCGTCTACTCACTCCTCTTACTCAGTATCCCGCAATATTCCCATTCTATTCATTGATTCCACAATCTTGTCCGCTGCCGTATCAGCATCCTGATCGGAATTAACGCGCTCGAGTTTGCCCTGCGACTCATACCTGGAAACAAGTCCTTTTGTCTGTTCATCATAAACATCAAGGCGGTTCTCAATGGTTTTTTTCTTGTCGTCAGGACGCTGGTACAATTCACCGCCACACTCGTCGCATATGCCTTCGCGTCTGGGCGGCCGGTTGACTACATGGTAATTGCGCCCGCACTTCCTGCAGATTCGGCGTCCGGTCAGTCTGGATATCAACGTTTCCCGCGAAGCTTCGAGCAGGAATACCCTGGATATCTGACCGCCCCTCTCAGCAACGCTCTTCTCCAGGAGTTCCGCCTGATGTTCAGTCCTTGGATACCCATCAAAAAGGTAACGCCCGCTACCGCTGCCGGAATCAAGCCGATCCTCTACAAGCTTCGCCATGACCGAGTCGGGTACCAGTTCGCCACTCTTCATGTAACCTTCGGCCTTCTTGCCTGTCTCGGTTCCCCTATGCACGGCATCGCGCAGCATGTCCCCGGTAGCCACATGTTCATACCCGGTTTTATCCCGTATAATCTCGGCTAATGTTCCTTTGCCGGCGCCGGGTGGCCCCAGTAAAACTACAATATCCATAATCAATAACTCTCCTCAATAATCCCCTGAATCGGCAGCAAACTTATTTGCGACGACCTCGCAATTTACCCTTCCTCAGAAATCCATCGTAATGACGCATCAACAGATGCGATTCAATCTGCCTCATTGTGTCAAGCATAACACCCACAATAATCAGAAGACTGGTGCCCCCGAAAAACGAAGCAACAAGCCACGGTATCCCGAATTGCTTGGCAACTATAGACGGCAGCACCGCAATGATCGTGAGAGATATGGCGCCTACCAGCGTGATCCTGGTCATCGTCTTGTCAAGAAACTCGGCCGTCGGACGTCCAGGTCTTATCCCCGGAATATAGCCGCCGTTCTTCTTCAAGTCATCAGCAATTTGTATCGGGTTGAACTGTGTAGCCACCCAGAAATACGAGAAAAACAGAATCAGCGCAGCGTACAGCGCAAGATAAAGCGGCTCGCCCATTCTAAGAGCCTCGCCCAGCCCCTTGGTCAAGGGTATCTTCTCAAGAATTTTGGAGGGAAACTGAAGCATGACGCTCGCGAAAATGATGGGCATCACGCCAGAATAATTGACACGTAGAGGCATGTAGGTGCTTTGCCCCCCGTATACCTTCCTGCCTACAACCCTTTTTGTGGTGTGAATTGGCACCCGACGCTGCCCCTGGGTAAGCATTACCGTGCCCGCAATTACAACCAGAATCATTGCTCCCATCAGAACCAGATCAAAAATGTTCAGCGACGCGGTCACACCCTCGCCTCCGGTCACAAGACCGCCGGTAACAAAAAGCGCTTCAGGCAGCCTACTTACAATATTTATGGTAATAACAAGAGAAATCCCGTTTCCTATGCCCCTGTCGGTGATCTGCTCACCCAGCCACATAAGCATCATTGTGCCCGTTGTCATTGCCAGCACCGTCATAAGGCGGAAACCCAACCCCGGATGAGCTACCAGCGGCTCGGTGATGCTTGCGTCGATGTTATGCAGATTCTCCACCAAGGTGGCAAGCACATAACCCTGGATAATGCATATACCAAGAGTCAGATACCTTGTATACTGACTCAGCTTCTGCCTGCCTGTGTCTCCCTCGCGAGCCAGGCGTTCAAGGGCCGGCACAACGGCTGTAAGCAACTGCAGGATGATCGATGCGCTTATATAAGGCATAATCCCGAGAGCTCCCACTGCGCACTGACTCAAAGCGCCGCCACTGAAAAGCTCAAGGAATCCAAGAAAGCCACCCCCGACCTGGCTCTCAATCTCACTGATAATCCGCTGCAGAGCGGCAGTATCTATCCCGGGAGCAGGTACAGTGGCTACAAGACGGCATAAAAAAATCATACCGAGTGTAAACATTATTTTGCGCCGCAGATCCGGTATCTTCAAAGAGTTTGCAAAGGCAGAAAACATGGCTACTTCTTTACAACTTCCACTTGACCACCTGCGTCTTCAATCTTGGCCTTTGCGGTAGCGCTGAACTGCTGCGCCCTTACCACAAGCTTCTTCTCCAGACTCCCCTGACCGAGAATCTTTACCCCGTCGGCATTGCCTTTCGCCAGCCCTCGTTCCCGCAGGTCCTTAACAGAAACTTCAGCGCCTTCTTCAAAAACCGACAATTCTCCGACATTCACTGCAATGTAGCTGTGCCGCGGTTTGTTATACGCCCCCCGCTTGGGGATTCGCCTTATCAAAGGCATTTGACCGCCTTCAAATCCGGGTTTATGCTTGCTGCCTTTCCTGGACATCTGCCCTTTCTGACCACGACCGCAAGTCTTACCCTTCCCGCTCGCTCTACCCTTGCCTACACGTTTACGCCGGGTTGTGGAACCCTTTGATTTTTCAAGAGAATACAATTCCATCCAGATATCCCTCTTTTAAACTGCCCGCTGTTAAAAACATTTACTAGCTACTGCGAATAGCGTCAATTTCCTCTTTGGATCGAAGACTCTGCAACGCGTCTATCGTAGCCTTTACCACATTAAGCTTGTTATTGCTGCCCAAAGACTTTGCGAGAATATCTCTCACTCCCGAGACCTCCAGAACCGCCCGGGCGGCCCCGCCGGCAATTACACCCGTTCCCGAAGCAGCAGGACGCAGCAACACCTTGCCCCCGTCGCATTCGCCAGTAACAACATGCGGAATCGTCCGGCCCCGCAGCGTCACAGGAAACATCGATTTCCTGGCAATCTCGCCGCCTTTTCTAATTGCGTCAACTACCTCGTTGGCTTTGCCAAGTCCGAATCCCATCGAACCAGCCTTGTTGCCAACAACGACCACCGCACTGAAACTGAAACGGCGACCGCCCTTCACAACCTTTGAACATCGGTTGATAAATACCACGCGTTCTTCCAGTTCCTGAACTTCGTTTGTTTCGGGTTCGGACCTCACTGCTCCTCCTTATCCTTGCCGCCTTCTGCAGCAGGTGCCTCGCTTTCGCCGGCCTTAAGCCCGTTTTCAAGCGCGCCACGCACAATTTCCTTTACTCTTCCGTGAAACTTCCTACCTCCGCGGTCAATTACTATTTCCTCTATACCGCTGGCCTTCGCCTTTTCGGCCCCGGCCTTCCCCAGCTCATAGGCGGTTGACATATTCAGTCGAACATCCGATTTTCCAACCGTCCCCACGCCCGCAAGGGTCACGCCGTTCCCGTCATCGATAAATTGCACTTCCCCGTGCCTGTTACTGATACTTATATTCATTCGCGGCCTTTCGCTGGTCCCGGAGACCTTGCGTCTGATCCGCTCATGCCTTGTTCTTCTTTTCTGTTTCCGACTGGTTGCTTTCATTCCTCTTCCCAATTCACAGACTTATTAACCCGTTTCCAAATTCAATTAACCAATTACCAATTTGGCCAATGGCCGTCCTTACGCCACCGTCTTGCCAACCTTTCGCCGGATTATCTCGTTTTTATATCTCAAACCCTTGCCTTTGTAAGGTTCAGCCGGACAGAAGCCCCTGATCGTCGCCGCAACATCTCCGACTTTCTGCTTGTCTATCCCGCTGACACTGATTTCAGTGCCATTGTTTACCTCCACTTTCACACCCTCAGGCACGGTATACTCCTTCGGCGAAGAAAAGCCGGCATTGAGCTTGAGTTTCTGTCCCTGCACTTCTGCCCTGAAACCTACCCCCTCCAGAACTAGCTCCTTGCGAAAACCCTTGCTGACACCTTCAATCATATTCACAATCAGGCTCCGGGTAAGACCCAGCATGCGTCTGCTATCTTTTGACTCATCAGGAGCTTTTACAGTAAGCTGACCTCCGGAAATCTCACACGAAAGATTCCCGGAAAGCGGAAAATACAACTCCCCCATGGAACCCTTTACCCGAACACCAGACTCGTCTGACTCAACCGCCACTTCTTCTGGAATAGTTACCGGCTTTTTCCCTAATCTCGACATTGACAATCCCTTCCTACCAAATTGAACACAGTATTTCGCCTCCGATACCCGCAGCCTTTGCTTCGGCGCCAGTCATCACCCCGGATGATGTACTTATTACAGCTACTCCCATCCCCCCGAGAACCCTGGGCAAATCATCGGACTGCGCGTAACTCCGCAGTCCCGGCTTGCTTTCCCTCTTTATCTCGATTAAAGCAGGTTCACCCTTCTCAGTATACTTGAGATAAGCTCTAATGAGTTTCTTCTCTCCACTTTCAACCGCGTAGTCCTTTATAAAACCTTCCTTCTTCATTACCCGCAGAATTTCTGCTTTGAGCTTTGAATGCGGTATCTCTACAACCTCGTGTCCAGCCCTGTACGCATTACGAATTCTTGTCAATAAATCAGCAATTGGATCAGCTAAAGTCATAATATCTCCCTACCAACTGGACCTGGTCACACCCGGGATCTCGCCGTTCGACGCCAGCTCCCGGAAACATATTCGGCACAACCGGAACCGCCGCATATACGCCCGGGCACGCCCGCATCTTTCACACCGGTTGTAATTCCTCACACGAAATTGCGAACCTCTTTTTGTTTTCTCTACAAGCGACTTCTTAGCCAACAGTTACCTCCTCAGTTCTTGGAAAATGGCATCCCGAGCATTTTCAACAATTCACGCGCAGACTCATCATCAGAAGCTGACGTCACTATGGTAACGTCCATACCTTGAGTCACCTTCACTTCATTAGGATCTATTTCAGGAAAAATAGACTGGTCGTTGAGCCCCAACGTATAATTCCCCCGCCCGTCAAACGCACCCGCAGATACGCCTCTGAAATCCCGTATCCGGGGAAGCGCCGCGCCAATAAGCCTCTCAAGAAATTCGTACATCCTTTGCCTGCGCAGAGTCACCTTCGCCCCCACGGGCATTCCCTCCCGGACCTTGAAATTGGAGATGCTCTTCCGTGCGTGCGTGATTACAGGCTTTTGCCCGCTCAATTTAGCCAGATCCGACACTACACCCTGGATCTGATCTTTGTCTATAGCATTGCCAAAGCCGAGATTAATAACTACCTTCTCAACCCTCGGAACCTGCCGCACGTTCCTGCATGAAAGCTGTTCCTTCAATCCGGGAGCTATCTCCTTAATATATCTTTCTTTCAAATCCGACATCGCCCCACCTATTTATCAAAAGAATGGCCGCATTTTATGCATTTTCTCTGCACGCCATCCTCCATTCTTTCCTTTTTGACCCTGACGCCAGTTTTACAGTCCGGACAGTATATCTGCAGGTTAGAAATGTGCACCGAAGCTTCTTTCTCTGTAATCCCACCCTGCGGAGAATCCTCTGTTTTCCTAAGCGTCTTTTTTACCAGCCTGACACCCTCGACAAGTGCTCTGTCCTTTTCAGGCACAACCTCAAGAACACGCGCGGTCTTACCGCGGTCTGCGCCTGCAATGACCATCACATTATCATTTTTTCTTATCGTCGCTCTACTCATTCTAAGTACGTCCTTCTGTCCTCTACAAGACCTCCGGAGCAAGAGAAATTACTTTCATGAATTTCCTGTCCCGCAACTCTCTGGCAACCGGCCCGAAAATTCTCGAACCGATCGGATTCATCGTATCATCAATCAAGACCGCGGCATTCTCTCCGAATTTCACATAGGAGCCATCCGGCCGGCCTACCCTTGCCTTTGTTCTGACAATGAGTGCCTTGCACACCTCGCCTTTTTTGACAATGCCGCCCGGCTGGGCCTCTTTAACTGAAACCTGGACAATGTCCCCCAGCCTGGCATATCTCTTTCTCTGCCCAAGCACGCGAAAACACCGCACTCTCTTCGCACCAGTATTGTCCGCAACAACCATATCAGTCTCTTCGGATATCATCTTTTTTTCCTTAGCCGTTCAGGACTTTGATCTTATTTCAGCAACTCGCCACCGCTTCGTCCGGCTTAAAGGCCGGGTCTCCACAATTCTGACGTGGTCCCCCACTGAGCACTCATTCTTTTCGTCGTGAACATGGTACCGCTTGCGCCGGGTAAGCGTCTTGCCGTACAGCGGATGCTGAGTGCGGCGCTGAACCAACACCACAACCGTCTTATCGCCACTTTTGCCAATTACCTCACCGTCCCTGTCTTTCCTTACAGCTTCGGTACGTCTATCCGCCTCTTTTTCAGCCATCATACGAACACCGTCTCTTCCAGAATTGCAATTATTACTTCGACTCCACGCCGCTCTTACGTTCCCTTAACACCGTCTTAACCCTGGCAACATCCTTCCTGATCTGCCGTATTCGCAATGGCTGAATAGAAGTATCGCCCATCTTATTCTTAAGGCTGAGATCAAACATCTCGCTGCCAAGTTGATCCAGGACTCCCCCAAGCTCCTCGTCTGTCTGTTCTCTCAGATTTTCTGCTTTCATCCGCTCAATCCCCACTTCCCATCAATGTCTTTCGATGTACTTGGTATTTATACCGAGTTTAGCCGATGCCAGCCTCAAAGCCTGTCTGGCAATAGGCTCAGTCACACCTCCAAGCTCAAAGAGAACCATGCCCGGCTTGACAACAGCAACCCAATGCTCCGGGTTTCCCTTTCCTTTACCTTGCCGCGTTTCAATCGGCTTCTTCGAAATAGGTTTATCTGGAAAAATCCTTATCCACACACGACCTTTCCTTTTCATATGCCGGCCCATTGCCACTCTGCATGACTCAATCTGCTCGCTTTTAATCCAACCCCTGCCCAGGGCTTTAAGCCCGTATTCTCCAAAGGCCAGACTGGTACCGGATCCAGCTTTCCCGCGCCTGCTTCCTCGCTGCACCTTCCGGTGCTTCACTCTTTTAGGCATCAAAGCCATTGTTTTCAGTCCCCTCTTGTATTCTCAGTTACGCCAGACTTACGCCTGCGCCTCTTCCCTTTCTTTGCATATCCATACCTTAATTCCGATTCTTCCGGCCGTTGTCGCCGCTTCCGCAAATCCGTAGTCAATATTAGCGCGCAAAGTATGCAGCGGTATCTTACCCTCTTTGTACCACTCAACCCTGGCCAGTTCCGAACCTCCAAGCCGCCCGCCTGCGCGAATCTTGATGCCATTTGCGCCCAGGTCCATGGCCAGCTTAATGGAGCGCTTCATGGCCCTCCGGAATGAGACTCTTCTTGAAAGCTGTAATGCTATGTTTTCGGCCACAAGCTTGGCATCCAGATCCGGAGATTTAACCTCCTTGATTTCAATGTACACCTCCTTCGAAGTTATTTTCGAAAGCTCGGTCCGCACACGTTCAATATCCTGTCCCTTCCTTCCAATTACCATGCCAGGCCGGGCAGTGAAAATTGTCACGCGCATCCTGTTGGCATACCGCTCAATAGTAACTTTGGACACTGCCGCATGTTCCAAACGCTTCTTTACAAGATCCTTAACCTTCTGGTCTTCTACCAGAGATGCTCCGAACCCATTCTTCCGGCTGAACCAGCGCGACCGCCAGTTCTTGTCCACCGCAACCCTCATTCCAATTGGATTAACTTTCTGTCCCAAAACTACTTCTCCCCGGCACTTTGTGCCTCTTTAGAAGGCTCGGCCACAGCTTCCGACTTATTGTCATTGTGCAGAACAACCGTAATGTGGCTTGTACGTCTGCGTATTACACTCACCATCCCCCTGGCCCTCGGCCAGTACCTTGTAAAAAAAGGTCCCGCATCAACTATCACATTCTTCACCCTGAGGCTCGATAGCGGTAGCTGCGCATTATTCTCAGCGTTGGCGATCGCGGACCTCAATGTCTTGCCGATCAATTTAGCGGCCTTCCGTTTGTTGAAGTCTGTCAGCTTCAACGCGTCTGAAACCGAACAACCCTTCAGTTTTCTGGACAGGTCCCGCGCCTTGCTCGGCGACAACCTTACATGCCTGGATTTCGCTGTTACTTCCATAATTCCCCAATACTACTTAAGCGACACGGTTTTATCCGTATGCGTACCATGTTTGCGAAACGTACGCGTCGGCGCAAACTCACCAAGGCGATGCCCCACCATATTCTCCGTTACAAAAATCGAAATATGCTGTCTTCCGTTATGAATGGCAAAGGTATGCCCGACAAATTCCGGCACAATCATCGACCGCCTGGACCACGTCCTTATGGGACGCTTTCCTCCCGACCGCTCCATCTTTTCAACCTTTTTTAACAATTTCTCGTCAACAAAAGGTCCCTTCTTTATTGAGCGAGCCATATCTACTTTCTCCTCTTAACAATAAACTTGTTCGATGTTTTGCTTCTCTTCCGGGTCTTTCCGCTCTTGGCCAACTTGCCCCAGGGCGAAACGGGATGCCCCCCTCCGGAACTCCTGCCTTCGCCGCCACCCATGGGATGGTCTACCGGATTCATCACTACACCCCTGACTGTAGGCCTTACTCCTCTCCATCTTTTCCTGCCGGCCTTTCCGTCGCTGAACGTACCGTGCTCCGGATTGCCAACCCTTCCGATAGTTGCAAAGCATTTTGTATTTATAAGCCGAACTTCTCCGGAAGGCAACTTGAGATTCGCAAAATTACCCTCGCGAGACATAAGCTGCGCAGATCCACCGGCCCCGCGCGCCAGCTTTCCGCCCCTGCCCGGTGTAAGTTCAACATTATGAACAAAAGTTCCCATCGGAATCCTTGCCAGCGGAAGAGCATTGCCCCGCTTGGGTTCTGCATTCTCACCGGACATTACCTGCTCGCCAACCGTGATTCCGAAAGGAGCAAGTATGTATCGTTTCTCACCGTCAGAATACTGAAGCAGGGCAATATTCGCAGATCGCCCAGGGTCATATTCAATAGCGGCTATCTTTGCGGGTATATCAGTCTTGTCTCTCCGAAAATCTATAACCCTGTGCTTCCTTTTGTGTCCGCCACCGCGGTGCCTGGTACTGATCCGTCCCGATGAACTCCTGCCAGCTCGCTTTCCGGAACTTTCCACAAGCGACTTCTCAGGTTCGGTCCGGGTTATCTCATTAAACTCCGAAACCGTAGCAAACCTTCGCCCCGGACTTGTCGGTTTGTATTTCTTTATAGCCATAATTACACCTACGTTAAATCTATTGTGTCGCCTTCCTTGAGAGTGACAATAGCACGCTTCCAGTCCGATCTCTTTCCAAACTGAACCGTTCTCTCCCTCTTCCTCTTGCCACTATAATTGCAGGTGTTAACAGAAAGAACAGACACACCGAACATCAACTCAATCGCCTTGCGAATCTCAACCTTGTTCGCCTGCGGCGCCACACGCAGCATGTATTTGTTGCCGTGCTCGGCGAGCACCGCTCCCTTCTCGGTTACCTGCAAACCTATTATTACAGAGTGCGGATCTTTCATTTCTCCTCCCCCCCGGCCCCCGTATCACCGCCAGCCCTTCTTTTAAGAACATCCATGGCCTTCTGCGTGGCAATCAACGAAGGACTCTCAACTATGTCAAACGTACTGACATCATCCGCCTTTGCAAGACGCACTCCACGCAGATTCCGCACAGCCCGCTTCAGCTCCTGATTCCCGCCGGATGCAATAATTAAAGCCCTTCGGCCCGTTTCAAGCGCTTCCAGCAAACCAACGAGGTTTCGGGTTTTCATCTCCAGTCCGTCAAGTTTGTCCACAATTTTGACCTGATCCGCAGATATCCTGTCGCTCAATGCCCGCCTGAATGCCAGCGACGCAACCTTCTTGTTTACCTTAAGCTTCCGAATCCCGGGTTTCGGCCCGAATGCAACCGCACCACCCCGCCATACCGGCGACTGCTTGTAACCTGCTCTTGCTCTACCCAGCCCCTTCTGACGCCATGGCTTTTTGTTGCTACCTGCTACCTGCCCCTTGCTCAATGTTGATGCAGTCCCTGCCCGGCACGCAATGCGATGCGCCACCACAACATCCTTCACAGCCTGTCCGCCCTTTCGCAGCTCCAGTAAGTCGTCGGGCCACGCGTACTCTCCAACGGACTCTCCCACGATATTGAATATCTTTACTGCGCTCATTTGCGCTCACCCTTCTTTAAAGACTTTTTAACCAGCACCATTCCACCAGTGCAGCCGGGAATCGCCCCTTCAACAAGAAGAAGATCGTCTTCCACGCGAATTCCGACAACTCGAAGATTCTGTTGGGTCACTTTTCTGTTGCCCATATGACCAGGCATCTTTTTACCCTTCGCCACCCTCGCGGGATACGCACACTGGCCAATGGCTCCGGGTTTCCTTTTCGCACCTGCACCGTGGCTCATCCGGCCTCCGCCAAAGCCATGTCGTTTCATGGCTCCCTGAAAACCACGACCCTTTGATACACCGGTCACATCAACAAAGCCTACTCCATCAAAAAGATCAACCCGAACCTTATCTCCTTCTTTGTGCTCATCACCGCTTTCCAACCGGAATTCCTTCATCCATTGGCATGGCGCCAGGCTACTTTTCTTGAATTCCTGGAGCAGCGGCCTGCTCACTCTATGTTCCTTCTGTTCCTCAAAGCCGATCTTGACCGCATCGTAGCCGTCAGTCTCAATATTTTTCTTCTGGACCACTACGCATGGTCCCGCCTGTATGACTGTCACCGCAAGCTTACGGCCATCACTGTCATACACCTGTGTCATACCTAGTTTTTTTCCAATTAAGCCTTGCATATCTTCATATCTTTATCGTTATGTCAACGCCCGCAGGCAAATTGAGTTTTTTAAGCTCGTCCACTGTCTTGGCAGTCGGATCAAGTATATCCAGCAATCTCTTATGGACCCTCATTTCAAACTGGTCCATCGACTTTTTATCAACATGCGGACTCCTGTTTACGGTAAACTTCGATATCCTCGTAGGAAGCGGCGTAGGTCCGACAACTTTTGCGCCGGTTCCTTTGGCAGTATCCAGTATATCAGCAACCGCCTGATCAAGAAGCCCGTGATCATAGCCCTGTAGCTTTATCCTTATGCGTTGTCCGTTCACTCTCCCCTCACTTCTCCAGCAACTGCTTTTTTAATTCTTCAGGTACAACCTCAAACTTCTCGGGCTCCATGGTGTAAGTCCCACGTCCCTTCGTCAGTGACCGAATCACCGTAGAGTACCCAAACATTTCGGCAAGGGGAACCGTCGCATGAACAATCTGCATATCACCCCTAGCCACCATTTCGTTAACCTTGCCTCTTCGCCCGTTCAAGTCGCCAAGCACATCTCCGACAAACTCGGCTGGCGCCACAACCTCAAGGGACATAACCGGTTCCAGCAGTTCAACCGTCGCCGCCGCGGCCGCATCGCGTGTGGCCATTACCGCCG
Organism: uncultured Victivallales bacterium; assembly: GCA_964433435.1. Taxonomy (GTDB): domain Bacteria; phylum Verrucomicrobiota; class Kiritimatiellia; order UBA8416; family CAYSRM01; genus CAYSRM01. Next base: position 23,397 of record CAYSRM010000008.1, on the reverse strand, counting down.
CCGATTGAAAGGCCAGCTCAGTAGAAGCCTCGTCATCCACCTCAACTCCCGTTACCACAACCCTGGTATCAATTAGCGACCCCACACCAAGCGAGCCGGTCGCAAGTCCATCCTGTATCCCCGAGCGTATGCTCTCCTTGAACTGCAGGGAAAGGTCGCCTGCACTTTTGAACTCAACAGCATTGCCCTCCCCTCTGTCCATTGGAGCAAGGGACACCTTCACTCCGGCACATTGCCGTTTACCTGCGATCTCACGGTCAAAGACGCAGGAACCCGCACCGGAAGACATCACTGTCTCATAATAAGCCACAACAGGTTTTCCTACTGTCGCCTCGACCTTGAATTCGCGCAACATCCGATCTTTAAGCACTTCAAGATGAAGCTCGCCCATCCCACTCAGAATAGTCTGCCCTGTCTCGGGGTCAACTTTTACCGAACAAGTCGGATCCTCAGAACTCAGTGCAGCCAGCGCCTCGTCCAGCTTATCCCGATCTGCGCGACTCCTTGGTTCTACCGCCATAAATATAACAGGCTCAGGAAACTTGATCCGCTCCAGCTCCACCTGCGCATTTTCCGCGCACAGGCTGTCGCCGGTGGTGACTTCCTTGAGTCCAGCTATACCGCCGATCTCACCGGAATACAATGCTTCCACATCTGTCCGTGTGTCAGCGTGAAAAATCACAAGTTTCAAGATACGCTCCCGCTTTCCCGTCCTCGGATTAAAAATGTTCTGACCCTTTTTCAGACCGCCGGAGTACACACGCACAAACCCCACCCGCCCCATGTAAGAGTCGGTAATCAGTTTAAAAACAAGAGCGCTTGCAGGAGCGCTGTCATCAGGAACCCTGACTTCCGGCTCGCCCGTTTTCGGGTTCACTCCTTCCACTCTTTTCACGTCAAGAGGCGAAGGCAGATAGTCAACTATGGCATCAAGCAACAACTGTATGCCTTGGTTCTTCAATGCCGATCCGCACAACACAGGAATAAGGCAATTGTTGCTAACCGCACGCCTGATGCCCGCTTTGATTACCTCGGTAGTAAGGTCGGCATTCCTCAGGTATGCCTCCATTGTCTCCTCGTCAATCTCGGCAAGCTTCTCTACAAGTTCCGCCCTTGCCTCTTCTGCCTGTGCTCGCATATCGGCTGGAATCTCGACAACGCTCACCTTGGATCCCAGACTCTCTTTATCGTAGACAAGGGCCTTCATATCAAGCAGGTCAATTATTCCTCTGAAAGAATCCTCGGAACCCCACGGGAGCTGTACCGGAACCGCATTCGAGCCCAGCCGTTTACGAATTTCTCGTACAACAGAGTTGAAATCGGCGCCCACTCTGTCCATTTTGTTTACAAAAGCCAGACGCGGGACCCCGTATCGGTCAGCCTGTCTCCAGACCGTCTCAGACTGCGGCTGAACCCCGCCGACCCCACAGAAGACTCCCACCGCACCATCCAGAACCCTGAGTGAACGTTCAACTTCTACCGTAAAATCAACGTGCCCGGGTGTATCAATAATATTCACCTGATGATCATCCCAGAAACATGTCGTTGCGGCGCTGGTAATGGTGATTCCCCGCTCTTTCTCCTGCGACATCCAATCCATTACGGTTGTCCCGTCGTGAACCTCGCCCATTTTGTGAACGCGACCCGCATAGAAAAGTATGCGCTCGGTGACAGTGGTCTTTCCCGCGTCTATATGCGCAACAATGCCTATATTTCTCACCATAGGCAAGCTGCGCACTCGATCAGACGCTTCCCTCCCCACGTCTTCGGACTGAGCTTTACTTTTCTTCTTCTGTTCCAAAACTGTTACCATCTCTTTTTTCCGGATCATCACCTGTTCGGTCCGGCTACTCCCATTCAAACGGTTCCCGTTACTTACCAAGCATAATGCGCAAAAGCTTTGTTTGCTTGAGCCATCTTGTGCATGTCGTCGCGCTTCTTGATCGCTTCACCCTGATTCCTGTACGCATTGACAATTTCCTGCGCCAGAGCGGACCGCGTCGTTCCGCCTTTCTTGCTGTTGGCAATACCCACCAGCCACCTCAAAGCCAGAGCAAGCTGGCGGTTTCGGCTCACTTCCACCGGCACCTGGTAAGTCGCTCCGCCAACCCTGCGAGACCGGACTTCCACCCTCGGCTTGATGTTGTCAATCGCCCGGACAAGAATTTCCATCGCATCCTGATCCATCTTCTGCTGTATCTCGTCAAGCGCGCCGTACACTATCCCTTCAGCGGTGCTTCTTTTCCCGCGCCGCATAATAGCATTAATTATCTTCGTCACCAGTTCGCTATTGAATTTAGGGTCCGGTTGCGAAACTCTTTTTTCTGCCCTGCGTCGTCTTGCCATTGCAATCTCCGTATCCTATTTCTCTTTCTTCGCTCCGTATTTGGACCGGCCCCTTTTGCGCCCCTCTACACCAAGAGTATCAAGTGAACCACGCACAATGTGATACCTCACTCCCGGCAAATCCGCTACTCGGCCTCCTCTTACCAACACCACGCTGTGCTCCTGAAGATTATGCCCCACTCCGGGTATGTACGCAGATACTTCGTATCCCGAAGTCAAACGCACACGCGCTACCTTACGCAGAGCAGAATTCGGTTTCTTCGGAGTTTGAGTCTTAACCGCAACACAGACCCCGCGCCTTTGCGGACTCTTTGCCAGCGCAGGAGATTTACTCTTCTTCTTCGCAGCTTTCCGTCCTTTTCTAACTAATTGATTTGCTGTCGGCATACTTTTTCCTTAATTCTGAAACAAAAAATCGCTGAACGTTACCACACCCTTTGCAGTGGTTTCAAGCACCACTTAACAAATCCTGCAATTTCTTTTCAGCCTCACTTTCCTTTTCTTCTTCCGAAACAAACTCCTCATCCGGCAAAGGCTCTCCAAGCGGCACAAGCTTTATGTTCTTATGCATGCCAAACCCAGTACCACCGGGAATCTGATGTCCCATTATCACATTCTCTTTAAAGCCTCTCAGATGGTCTTTCCGGCCAAGAGTCGCCGCATCGGTTAACACGCGCGTGGTATCCTGAAATGAAGCCGCCGAAATGAAACTCTCCGTTTCAAGCGAAGCCTTGGTAATTCCAAGCAGTGCAGGCGTCGCTTCAGCGGGCCTTTTACCTTCGGCCATCGCAGCCTCGTTGACTTTCAGAAATCTCCTCTTGGCCACCTGGTCTCCCCAAAGGAATTCAGTGTCACCCGGATTCGTAATCCTGACCTTCGACAGCATCTGTTTAACAATCACTTCAATATGTTTGTCATTAATTTCCACGCCCTGAAGCCTGTAAACCTGCTGCACCTCGTTTACAAGGTGCTCCTGCAACTCCTGCGGGCCGCAAACTTCCAGTATCTCCTGGGGCACTATGGGTCCCTCTGTAAGCTGCTGGCCTTTCTCCACGTGGTCGCCTTTAAACACAACAATGTGCTTGCCCATCGGTATAAGGTGCTCTTCGGTTGCTCCGGTAGCTTCATCACGAATGACCAGGCAACGCCGGCCCCTCTGGTTCGCCCCGAAATCAACGGTTCCCTCGATCTTCGCAATTTCCGCAGCGTCTTTCGGCCGCCTTGCTTCAAACAGCTCGGCCACCCTGGGCAAACCGCCGGTAATATCCTTGGTCTTCAATTCCTTTCGCGGAGTCTTGGCAAGAATTGTTCCCGAAGTAACATCTTCTCCTTCTTTCACCATTACATGGGCGCCCGATGGAATACTGTAGTAGCCAAGCACTTCTTGATCCTCGACCGATTTCACAACTATTTGCGGATGTATGTCTTCCTTTGTTTCCAATACCACGGTTCCGCTAAGGCCGGTAGCGTTATCAATCTCCTGCTTTACTGATACATTCTCCACGAAATCATGGAAACTGATAGCGCCATCCTGTTCGGCCAGGATGGGCAGACTGTACGGATCCCACGCGGCAATCTTCGATTTCTTCTCAATCCAACCGCGATCCTCAACCAGGATGACAGCTCCCATTGGCACTGAATACCGCTCCAGTTCGTGGCCCGATTCGTTGTGAACCGTTAAGCTCCCGTTCTTATTGAGCACCACGTTCTCGCCAGCCTTGTTGCGAACCACTCTCAAATCGCGATATTGCACATAACCTGCATTCTTGGTAATGATTTCCGGCTGCTTGAATACAGAGCTGGCTGTCCCTCCGATATGGAAGGTACGCATCGTAAGCTGAGTTCCAGGCTCGCCTATCGACTGCGCCGCAATTATCCCTACAGCTGTTCCAAGCTCAACAGGTTTTCCGTTTGCCAGATCCCTACCGTAACATTTGGCACAGACCCCGTGATCGGCTTCACATGTAAGAACGCTCCTTATACGGACAGTATCTATGCCGACTGCAACAATCTCTTCTGCAGTTTCTTCATCTATTTCATCTCCGGCCCTGACCAGAACTTTACCACTTATAGGGTCCTCAATATCCCTGATCGCCGTTCTTCCGATCAGCCTGTTCTTGAGAGGAACCAGTTCTTCATCACCTTCGGTAATAGCCTTTACCTCGATGCCGTTGATGGTGTTGCAATCCTGTTCAGCAACCAGAACATCTTGAGCCACATCAACCAGTTTACGAGTGAGGTAGCCTGCGTCAGCGGTCTTCAACGCTGTGTCTGCCAGGCCTTTTCGTGCGCCATGAGTACTAATAAAATATTCAAGCACACTCAGCCCTTCGCGGAAGTTGGCGGTAATCGGCCTTTCAATAATCTCACCCGACGGCTTGGCCATCAGCCCTCGCATACCGGCCAACTGCCGTATCTGCTGCCGGCTGCCACGCGCCTTGGAATCAACCATCATGAAAACTGGATTTGTCTCATCACTGCCCTCGTTCTCCTCAATAGAAGAGTACATAGCGCTTGATATGTCTTCAGTCGCCTGAGTCCAGATATCCACTATCTTGTTGTACCGCTCACCAAAGGTGATAACACCCTGCCTATACTGTTTATCCACATCGGAAACCTGCTTTCTGGCGCTGGAGACAATGCTCTCCTTTTCCTTCGGTATCCTGAGATCCTGCATTCCAATGGATGCCCCCGCGAGGGTGGCCTGCGTAAACCCAAGCTCTTTAAGGTCATCCAAAACCCTGACTGTTCTTTCTTGTCCGGTAAGATGATGACAATGCCAGATCATGTCCTGTAGCATGCCTTTGTCAACCAGATCATTTACAAATCCAAGCAAATCAGGCCATATCTCATTAAAATATACCCTGCCAACCGTAGTTGTGATCACCCGGCTCTCCCGGTCCCCGTATAGCGTCTCTTGTTCAAAATCCGGATTCCGGAACCTTATGCGCTGGTGGGTCTTTACCGCCCCCTCCCTATACGCCATCCTCACCTCATTAACATCATTAAAAAGAGGAAGATGCTCAATTTCGCCCTCCTCTTTAGGAGCAAACATCTTCTGTTTGTACTCCTGCGAATGAGAAGTCAGATAATATATACCCAGAGCAATGTCCTGGGTTGGAGTCATGATGGACCTTCCACTGGACGGTGAAAAAATGCTGTTCGTCGACATCATGAGCAACTTGGATTCAAGCTGCGCCTCTATGGAAAGTGGAACATGTACAGCCATCTGGTCGCCGTCAAAGTCGGCATTATAGGCGGTACACACCAGAGGATGAACCTGAATTGCTTCGCCTTCCACCAGAACAGGTTCAAAAGACTGAATACTCAACCGATGCAGTGTAGGCGCCCTGTTGAGCATAACGGTTTTATCCCGCGTTACTTCTTCAAGGATATCCCATACCTCGTCCGACTGGCGTTCGATCATCTTCTTCGCGCTGCGCACCGTATGAACAACACCCATCTCCTTGAGCCTGCGGATAATAAAAGGCTCGAAAAGTACCAGAGCCATTTTTTTAGGTAAACCACACTGGTGAAGTTTCAGTTGAGGACCAATTACAATTACCGACCTGCCGGAGTAATCTACACGTTTGCCCAGCAGGTTCTGCCGGAACCTTCCGCCTTTGCCCTTTAACATGTCACTGAGAGACTTCAGAGGCCTGTTGCCGGCACCCGTCACAGCCCTGCCATGCCTTCCGTTATCAAACACAGCATCAACCGCTTCCTGAAGCATCCTTTTCTCATTCCGGATGATGACATCCGGGGTTTTCAACTGCTGCAGATTCCTCAGCCGGTTATTCCTGTTGATTACACGCCGGTAAAGATCATTGAGGTCCGATGTCGCGAACCTGCCACCCTCAAGCGGCACAAGCGGACGGAGATCCGGGGGAATGATGGGTAATACGCTAAGAATCATCCATTCAGGCCGCGTGGCGCTCCTTCGAAAACCCTCGACTATCTTCATCCTTTTCGAAAGCTTTTTTCTTGTCTGCTTGCTCCTGGTTTTCGCCATGTCCTCTTCAAGCTTAACCATCATCTCGTCAAGATTGCACTCTTCCAGAAGCTTGCGGATATACTCGGCGCCCATACCGGCATCAAAAGCATCGCCATAGCTCTCACGCGCTTCGCGGTACTCAACCTCAGTAAGCGACTGCTTGTATTTAAGCGGTGTCTCACCAGGATCACTAACAACATAATCTTCATAATAGAGAATCCGTTCGAGACTCGTCGCAGTCAAGTCCAGCAACAGTCCCATCCGGCTGGGGGTGCATTTGAAAAACCAAATGTGAGATACTGGAACCGCCAGTTCCACATGCCCGAGTCTCTCTCTCCGGACCCTCGAAACCGTAACCTCTACACCACAGCGGTCGCATATCACCCCTTTGTGCTTAATCCGTTTGTATTTACCACAGCTACACTCCCAGTCCCGGGTCGGACCGAATATGCGCTCGCAGAACAATCCCCCGGTTTCGGGCTTATAGGTCCGGTAGTTAATCGTCTCCGGATTCTTCACTTCCCCGTTGCTCCACGACCTTATATTTTCAGGCGAAGCCAGATGAATTGAAACCGAGTCAAATTCTTCGGGTTCGGTCAAACCTATTACTTCTGTAGCATCTTCGTTCAAAGTCAGACTCCTTTTAACTTCTTTCAAAGTCTGTTTTCAGTATTGCTTCCGCCATCCATTCCCATGTTCAGGCACAGCCCCCTCAATTCGTTAATGAGAACACTGAATGATTCAGGAATGCCGGCATCAAGAGTATTTTCACCTTTAACAATGGCTTCATATATCCTTGTGCGGCCTGGAACATCATCGCTCTTCACCGTTAGCAGTTCCTGCAATGCGTACGACGCGCCATATGCCTCCAGTGCCCACACTTCCATTTCTCCCAGCCGTTGCCCGCCATACTGGGCCTTTCCGCCAAGAGGTTGCTGCGTAACCAATGAGTAAGGTCCTACAGCCCGTGCATGAATCTTATCGCTCACCAGATGGTGCAGTTTCATCATGTATATCTCACCGATAACCACCCGTTGATCAAATTGTTCACCGGTGCGCCCGTCGTATAGCACTGATTTGCCGTCTATCGGCAGATCCGCCTCCTCAAGGAAATTGTCAATGGACGCTTCCCTTATGCCGTCGAACACAGGAGTCGCGGCGTACATTCCAAGCGCCTTGCACGCAGCTCCAAGATGCGTTTCGAAAACCTGGCCAAGGTTCATCCTCGATGGCACACCAAGCGGATTAAGAACAATATCCACCGGAGTCCCGTCGGGAAGAAAAGGCATGTCACAGTCGGGCATTATAGTTGCCACAACGCCCTTGTTGCCATGCCGCCCGGCGAGCTTGTCGCCAACCGCAAGCTTTTTCTTGGCGGCAACATAAACTCGGACCTGCTTGATAATTCCGGCGTCGACCTCGTCACCGTTTTCCAGCCGATCCAGGCCCCTCTCGCGTTCCATTGCAATCTCGTCAAACTTCGGCCCGAAATCGTTTATAATATCATCAATCTTGATCTGTATCGGGCTGCTCTCAATTTCAACGTGCTCATGTGCCGCCGCAAGTTTCCGCAACAACGTCTTTGTTATCTTTCGATTGGCGGGAATAATGGTTTCGCCACTTTCCGCATTAACAACATCAAGCGGTATTTTCTCTCCCAGTAGAATATTGCTTAGAGCCTCCGTCAGATCCTCGGAAAGCTGCTGAGACTTGCGCTTGAACTCATCGCTGATAGCCTTGGCCTGCTTCCGTTTTTCCGCCGGACTGGTCTCGGACCTTTTCACCTCGCGATGTGCTTTAACCCGGACATCCATAACCGTTCCATATGTCCCGCTGGGCACTGTCAGAGAAGTGTCACGCACATCTGCTGCCTTCTCCCCGAAGATGGCCCGCAACAGTCTTTCTTCCGGCGCCAGCTCAGTTTCACTCTTGGGCGTGATCTTGCCCACGAGAATGTCGCCAGGCTGTACCTCTGCTCCCTGCCGGATAACCCCGTCCGCGCCGAGGTCCTTCAAAGCTTCTTCCCCGACATTCGGTATATCGCGCGTTATTTCCTCCGGACCAAGCTTGGTATCCCGTGCCCCGACTTCAAACTCCTGTACATGAATTGAAGTAAAGACATCTTCGCGCACACAGCGCTCGCTCAACAGAATCGCATCCTCAAAATTGTAGCCACTCCATGGCATAAATGCGACAAGCAGATTTTTCCCGAGCGCAAGTTCACCCTGCGATGTGGCAGGACCATCGGCCAGAATATCACCTTTACTGATCTTCTGGCCTTCCGACACAATCGGTCTCTGATTGAAACATGTTCCGGCATTAGACCTTCTGAACTTCTGCAACCGGTATTCCCGGGCCTTCGCCTGCTCGGATTTCTTCTTCGGAATTTTGCCGTCAGACGAAACTATGATCTTATCTGCAGAAACATAAGCCACCTTGCCGGGAGCCCAGGCAACAGTTGCCACCCTGGAATCTCTTGCTACCCTTTCCTCCAGACCAGTCGAAGCATAAGGCGCCTCGGTCTTTATCAACGGCACGGCCTGGCGCATCATATTAGCGCCCATCAAGGCCCTGTTGGCGTCATCATGCTCAAGGAACGGAATCAACCCGGCACATATACTGACAACCTGCTTCGGGGATACGTCCATGTAGTCCACCTGGTTGCCCGGAACTTCCAGAAATTCGCTTTGATGCCGCACTGATACAGTCGGGTTCGCAAACCGCGAATTTTCGTCAAGCGGCGCATTCGCCTGAGCAATTACATACTTCTCTTCCTCATCTGCGGAAAGATATTCAACCTTTTCGCTGACACGCCCGTTGTTCACTTTTCGGTACGCGCTCTCGATAAAACCGAAGTCGTTGATCCTGGCGTAGATACCAAGTGATGATATCAAGCCGATGTTCGGTCCCTCGGGCGTCTCAATCGGACATATCCTGCCGTAATGGCTGCTGTGCACATCGCGCACCTCAAAGCCTGCTCTTTCCCTGCTTAGCCCCCCCGGACCAAGCGCACTGAGCCTTCGTCTGTGGGCCAGCTCCGACAACGGGTTCGTCTGGTCCATAAACTGGCTCAACTGGCTCCTGCCAAAGAAATCCTGCACAACCGCCGACAGTGACCGCGAATTAACCAGCCTTTGTGGTGCGAGTACTCCCGAAGTAGGATCAAACAGCGTCATTCGTTCCCGTATCAGCCTCTCGGTCCGTGATAAACCAACTCTGCATTGATTCTCCAGCAACTCACCTACTGTTCGTACCCTTCTGCTGCCAAGGTGGTCAATATCATCCACGTTCGCGTTGCCCTTGCGAATTTCAATAAGACGACGAATCGCTTCAACAATATCAAGCTTATCAAGCGTTCTCAGACTGTCGCTCACTTTCCCGTTCAATTCAAGCTTCTGGTTGATCTTATGCCTGCCCACAAGGCCAAGGTCGTACCGCTTCGGGTCATAGAACAGCCTCCTCAGGAACTGCCTCGCATTTGATGCGGTTGCCGGATCACCGGGTCGAAGCCTGTGATAAATATCTTTCAGCGCGTCCTCAGTGCTATGAACCTGATCAGCGCGCACCCCTGTCAGAAATATGCCTTCGTCCCAGCTCGCGTCAACAACTTCGGCCTTAGTAAAACCAGCATGGCGCATCTGCTTGATAACAACCTCGCTGACCGGATCATACTTCCGGGCCAGTACGGTCTTGGAATCGACATCTATAACATCTTCTCGAAAATACCTGTGGACAAGCCTCTCGCTTGAAATATTCCCGGAAAGATCAATGCTTTCAAAACTGTAATAAAGACCCAGAATCTCTTCGTCAGATCCATATCCAAGAGCACGCAAAAATGTGGACGCCAGGAACCTCCGGCGCCTGCGACGCCTGTCCATCAGTACCCATATTACATCAGAGGAGTCAAACTGGATTTCAATCCATGAGCCGCGATCCGGTATTACCCGCACAGAGTAAAGGATCGCACCGTTCGGATGTGTGGTCTGTTCCGAACATATGCCGGGAGACCGGTGCAACTGGCTCACAACTACTCGCTCCGCTCCGTTGACTACAAACGAACCGTGCTCGGTCATAAGAGGAATCTCGCCCATGTAGACGGTATCTTCCCGCACCTCCTCGCCATCCTTGAGGCGGAAAGTCACGTGCAGGGCAGCAGCATACGTTTGCCCTTCATACAAGGATTCCAGCTCCGACTCCTTTGGCGGGGTTAGTTCGTATTTCACGAAATCAAGCACATACCGCCCGTCATAGCTTTCAATGGGAAACAGTTCCTTGAATATCCCCTGAAGCCCCTGCGGCTTTCGTCTCATGGGGTCGGACCCAACCTGCAGAAAGTCATGATATGACTTAGTCTGAACCTCTGTCAGGTCCGGCGGCTCCATCACCGCCTTAAGTTTTCCGAAGTTCGTTCGAATTACCATTCGTTACCTCGCTCAATAACCCGGGGATTAATCGCGGATTCGTCTATTTCACTTCTACTTCGGCGCCTGCTTCTTCGAGTTTCTTCTTGATTTCTTCGGCTTCTTCCTTGGACACGCCTTCCTTTACGGCTTTCGGAGCGCCTTCAACCAGCTCCTTGGAATCCTTGAGCCCAAGACCCGTGATTCCGCGCACTTCCTTGATAACGCCGATTCTCTGAGCCCCTGCCGACTTAAGCACCACATCAAATTCGGTCTTCTCTTCGGCAGCGCCTGCTTCACCGCCACCAGCGGCAGCGCCTGCGGAGGCCATGGCCACCGGCGCAGAAGCGCTTACACCAAGACGATCTTCCAGAGCCTTGACAAGCTGGGACAGCTCAAGCACACTGATTCCCTCAATCCATTCCACAAACTCAGCCATTTTACCCTCAACTGCGGGCCCGCTTTCGCCGCCAGTTTCCGCAGTCTCGGCCTGATCCTGTACTTTTTCTTCTTCCGCCATTACCTGTTCTCCTGTTTCCGTTTCCTGTTATCGCACCGACGCACTATTCGCCGCCTTTTTTCTCTTCAACGGCTTTCAGCACATACAACAAACTCAACACTTTCTGCTGCAGCGCTCCCACTAATTGAGTCATGGGGGCAGCAAGCGTTCCGACCACCTGTCCCAGAAGAGTCTCCCGGGGTGGCAAATTGGCGATTTGCATAACATCCTCGGCGTTTAGAACCGTGCTGTCCATGCTCCCGCCTTTAAACTCAGGCAGATCATTGTCCTTCCTGTAATCCCGCACTACCCGACAAACTTGGGCCATGTCCCCGTCGCCCATTACCATAGCCGTGGGCCCCGAGCAATGCTCCGACAAACCTTCAAGTCCGGCATCCCTCAATGCAACCTTAAGAAATGTGTTCTTGAAGAACTCCAGTCGATTCCGGGATCTATTCAGGCGCGAACGCAAATCCTCAAGCTGCGATACGTTCAAACCACGGCAATTAACCAGAATCGTGAAACTGCTTCGGTCTAAATTTTCCCTGATCTCCTGTACAACTGACTCTTTTTCCGGCCTCATACCCGCGCCTACTCCTTAAAGTTAACCCTGACCCCAACGCTCATAGTCGAACTAATTGTCACATTCTTTATATATGTGCCCTTTATACCTTCCGGCCGCTCAGCCTGTATAGCCGATACGATGCTCCTGGCATTCTCCGCAAGGTTTTCCGCTTCAAAAGAAATTTTCCCGAACGGCACATTGATGTTCCCATGCCGGTCCATCCTGAACTCAACCCTTCCTGCCTTGCTCTGTTTTACCGCACTAGCAATGTCATCGGTAACAGTCCCCGATTTTGGACTCGGCATCAAACCCCTCGGGCCCAGAACCCGTCCAAGCTTCTTGACTTCTTGCATCGCCTCTTTGGTAGCAACGGCAACATCAAATTCAGTCCAACCACCCGATACTTTCTCGATCAGATCGGACATACCCACTTCGTCAGCCCCAGCCTCTTTTGCAGCTTCCGCCGCCTCGCCGGAAGCAAAAGCAATAACCACTACATCCTTACCTGTCCCGTGCGGCAGCGTAACTGTTCCTCGTACGGTGTTCTCAGACTTTTTGGGGTCGATTCCCAGCCGAACTCCAAGCTCCATGGTTTCATCAAAGCCAGCCCGCTTATTTTCCTTGAGAAAAGCAACTGCATCTTCCACCGCAACAGTCCCTTCCGGGGCCTTCTTTAAGATATCCTGGTATTTCTTACCGTGATTAGCCATCCTGAATTCCTTTCGGATACTACCGCTCAATCCGTTACTTCTATGCCCATGCTCCTGGCCGTTCCCGCAATGATCCGGGCCGCAGCTTCTTCATCGTCGGCATTCAAATCCTTTTCCTTAGTTTTAGCGATTTCAGCCAGTTGAGATTTAGTCACCTTGCCCACCTTCTCAAGATTCGGAACCCCGGACCCCTTGGCCAACCCGGCAGCCTTTTTTAAAAGAAAAGCAGCGGGAGGCGACTTGGTTTCGAATGTAAAAGATCTGTCCTGGTAAACAGTTATAATAACCGGCAGAACCATGCCCGACTGATCCTGGGTCGAAGCATTAAATGCTTTGCAGAATTCCATTATATTTATGCCCGCCTGACCCAGCGCGGGGCCCACTGGCGGTGCAGGATTGGCCTGTCCGGCCGGAATCTGTAACTTAATTGTGCTTATTATCTTCTTTGCCATTGCTTATGCCTTTGCCCGACAATGTTTACAAAATCGGCAGTGCTACTCTCGCTCAACCTGCCAGTATTCAAGTTCCACAGGAGCCGATCTACCGAAAATAGCAACCGACACCTTCAACTTACCCTTGTTCGGATCAACCTCCTCAACCACCCCCGAAAAATTAAGAAACGGTCCATCCACTATCTTGACACTTTCACCCGGCTCAAACTCAACCTTAGGCTTAGGTTTTTTCTGTTTCTCCTCAACCTGGTTCAGTATCGACTGCACCTCCTCAGCAGGCAGTGGCGCCGGCCTGTCACCCCCGACAAATCCTATCACTCCGGTCGTCTCTTTGAGAAAAGTCCACGTTCTACCGATAATTTCTCCATCGCCGTCATACAACGCCAGCTCAGCCAGAATGTATCCGGGGAAGAACTTCCGGGTCGTCGTCGACTTAACACCTTTTTTCACCTCAGTGACACGCTCGGTGGGAATAATGACCTCGCCAATGTATTCCCCCATCTCCTCCTGCTCAGCACGACGTTTCACGCTGTCTCGAACTTTTTGTTCCTGACCCGTTAGCGTATGTATAACAAACCACTGCTTCTGCACATCTCACCTCAACTTACCGGAACCAAAAGCCTTAACAACAAAAGCAGAAACTTGTCGCTTACCCCGACAAACCCTGCAAGCAATAAAACCGTAATAATTATTACAACAGTAGATTCAGCAAGCTCGCCCCGGTTGGGCCAGTTTGATTTCTTCATCTCCAGAACAGTTTCAGCAATTACCTGCTGAATACCGGTAAGGATCCCTTTCTTGTCCTGTTTTGCTTTTGCCACTGCCGTCTCTCCCGCTTATCTAACACTGTCCGAAAACCACGTTTCCCACCCAGTTTTCTACCCGGAAAACACTCGCTCAGGCCGGCAGATACAATGCCCGCCGCCTTTCATAACTGGCAGGCCAGGAGGGACTCGAACCCCCAACCACCGGTTTTGGAGACCGGTGCTCTGCCAAGTTGAGCTACTGGCCTAGAGCCAGACTCAGCGTATTTCCTTGTGAACGGTCCGTTCTTTGTCAAACCGGCAATACTTCTTCATTTCCAGCCGATTCGTCATCGTCTTTTTATTTCTGGTCGTAGTGTAGTTGCGCCTTTTGCACTTCGTACACTCCAGTATGGCCTGCTCTCTCGGCATAGCTGATCCCGTCCCTCATCTTCACTCACGCCGGATTCAACCGACTCCTATTTTCTATTCGACAATCTTCGTGACAGTTCCGGCCCCGACCGTCCGGCCGCCTTCACGTATCGCAAAGCGCATCTTTTCTTCCATGGCGATCGGCTGTATCAGATCCACTTCCATGCTGATATTGTCGCCGGGCATAACCATCTCTACGCCTTCAGGCAAAGTAACATTCCCGGTTACATCCGTTGTCCGGAAGAAGAACTGAGGACGATATCCCTTGAAGAATGGTGTATGCCTTCCGCCTTCTTCCTTGCTCAACACATAGACCTCAGCGCTGAATTTGGTATGCGGAGTAATTGATCCCGGCTTCGCAAGCACCTGCCCGCGTTCCACCTGGTCCTTCTTGGTTCCACGGAGCAGTACCCCGATATTGTCGCCGGCCCGGCCTTCGTCAAGCAGCTTGCGGAACATCTCAACGCCGGTGGCCGTTGTCTGCTGAGTATCCTTGAGACCCACTATCTCAACGGGCTCACTTGTCTTAATAATGCCTCGCTCCACTCTGCCGGTAACAACCGTGCCACGTCCTTCAATCGAGAATACATCCTCTATAGGCATCAGGAAATCCTGGTCGATCGCGCGCACCGGTTCCGGGATCGCTGAATCCAGAGCCTCCATGAGTTCGCCAATACATTCGCAAGCAGGATCATCCGCCGACTCAACCTTAGTGGCGGAGAGTGAGTCACCTCTGACTATCGGTATGTCGTCACCCGGATAATCATATTTCGAAAGCAACTCCCTGACTTCCAGCTCCACCAGATCCAGCAACTCGGGATCATCCACCAGGTCCACCTTATTAAGGAATACCACTATGGCGGGCACGCCAACCTGACGGGCCAGCAGGATATGTTCCCGTGTCTGCGGCATGGGACCGTCCGCTGCGCTCACAACCAATATCGCCCCATCCATCTGGGCCGCGCCGGTTACCATATTCTTGACATAGTCCGCGTGCCCCGGGCAATCCACATGAGCATAATGACGCTTGTCTGAACTGTATTCCACATGAGATGTGGCAATAGTTAGAATCTTTGTAGCATCACGGCGTCCATGCGCTTCAGATGCCTTCGCGACTTCGTCATATGCGATGAAATCGCTCTTGCCTTTCAGGGACTGCACCTTCGTGATAGCCGCAGTCAATGTGGTCTTGCCATGGTCAACATGACCAATCGTCCCTACATTCACGTGCGGCATAGTCCGTTCAAATTTTTCTTTAGCCATCTCAGTCTTCCTCCAACTTTTTCTTCTTTATGAGTTAATCCCCATTTGTACCCGTGGAGCCCATGAGCGGGTTTGAACCGCTGACCTCATCCTTACCAAGGATGCGCTCTGCCAACTGAGCTACATGGGCGGCTGTCCCGCTCCTCGTCCTGCCGTATCAACCCAGCCTGTACGGCAAAAACAACAGAGCGTAACGCCACCACCGCCTACATGAGCGCAAGCGCCACTCTGTTGTCTCAAAGAGATATTAAAAATGTTTATTCGCTAAGCTAAATACCACAAAAATCGCGTAATATTACCAGACACGGGGACGCTGTCAAAGGGTTTTTTACAAGAAAATAAACTTTTTTTTGAATGCTTTTTCAAAAGAAAAGAATTAACGGCTGCTGCGGGGTCACATATTGTCCGCCACTACCCGTCCGAACTCGCTGCACTTGACCTCTTTAGCATCATCCATCATGCGCGCAAAATCATAGGTTACCTTCCCTGCCTTTATTGCCGCGCCCATACCCTTCAAGACCAAATCCGCGGCTTCGTTCCAGCCAATGTGCCTGAACAACATCTCTCCGGACAGTATCAGAGAACCCGGATTGACTTTATCCTGCCCGGCATATTTCGGCGCTGTTCCGTGCGTGGCTTCAAAAAGCGCCACACCGCTTTCGTAATTTATATTCCCACCGGGTGCTATGCCTATGCCCCCCACACAGGCAGCAAGGGCATCCGAAATATAATCGCCGTTCAGATTCATAGTTGCTATTACAGAGTACTCTCCAGGACGCGTCAGTATCTGCTGGAGAAAGGCGTCGGCAATAACATCCTTAACCATCACCTTACCCGCCGGAGGATTCCACCGACCTCCGCGAGAGTCGGGGCAGTCTTCGGCGAGCACCGCCACATCGGACATCTCACGCCGAACAAGGTCCTGCCCCCACTTTTTGAAGCCTCCCTCGGTATACTTCATTATGTTGCCTTTATGAACCAATGTTACGCTTGGAAGCCCGTTATCTACAGCATACCTTACTGCGGCCGTTATGAGCCTCTCCGAGCCTTCGCGCGAAACAGGTTTTATCCCGATAGACGACGTTTCAGGAAAGCGGATAGATCTCACGCCCATTTCCTTCTGAAGAAAATCAACCACCTTCCTGGCTTCCGGCGTATCTGCGTCCCACTCAATACCAGCATAAATGTCTTCTGTGTTCTCCCGGAATACTACCATCTGAGTAAGGTCCGGCCGCTTGACCGGCGTGGGCACTCCTTCGAACCATCGCACAGGACGCAGACAGACATAAAGATCAAGCTTCTGCCTCAGGCTTACGTTCAAAGACCGAATGCCCCCACCCACAGGAGTGGTAAGGGGTCCCTTGATAGCAACCCGATAATCGCTTATTGCCTCAAATGTCTCCTCCGGCAACCAGACATCAGAACCATATACGCGGGTCGCTTTCTCTCCCGCAAAGATCTCCATCCACTCAATGCTGCGCTCGCCTCCATACGCTTTCTCCACAGCCGCGTTCCATACAGTCATGGCCGCAGCCGTAATATCCGGTCCAATCCCGTCACCTTCGATATAGGGTATAATCGGATGAGCCGGCACCTTCAGCGCCCCGTCGTGCCCCACTTCAATCTTCTCACCAGTAGCAGGCACTTCTATTTTATTATATTTCATTTCCCTATTCCCTTTCCGGCTCCGTTCTGTCAATAATTCTGCCCCAGTTGTATGGCTAATCAGCCCACATGCTCACACACCCGCACATCAATCATCTGCTTGCTTCCACCTTCCGCACATAATTCAACAATCCGCCGACCAGCATTATATCTTTTTCCCTTGAACTCAAGTCAATGCTAACAGCAATGTCAACTCCTCTACTCCGGTTTCGAAGAATCAGGCCTGCATCCTCCTTCAGGCAATCGACTACCCCTTCAAGTTCAAGTTGATCCCCTGCCTGAACATCCTCATAGTCCGAGGCTTTATCGAAGATGACGGGCAGGATACCAAAATTGATAAGATTCGTCCTGTGAATCCTTTCTATCGACTTCGCCAGCACAGCCTTTACGCCCAGACGCATCGGACACATGGCAGCATGCTCCCTGCTCGAACCCTGCCCGTAAGATTCACCTGCAACGATAAAGTTCGCCATGCCTTCCTTCATATTACCTTTCGCCTTGGACACAAATCCAGAGTCAACTCCTTCAAATACAAACTGAGCATACTTTTCTATGTTGGATCTGTACTTGAGGCGCGACCCGGCAGGCATAATATGGTCCGTGGTTATTTTGTCGCCCACTTTTATGGCCGCAACTCCGCAAATCGTATCCGTCGGTTCTTCAGCAACGGGCACATCGCCAATATTCTCACTCTTCTCAAGTTCAACAGTAGAGCCGTCCGCCGGCGGATATTCAAACATTGAATCATCAATTTCAAACCTTTCCGGCATGAGCACACGCGGATATTCCAAACCTACAACGGAACCTGCATCTGTAAAACTCCCGTAAAGCGCTGTCAGAGCGGCAGTTTCAGGACTGACCAGATATATGTCGGCGGAAGGCGTCCCCGATCTTCCCTCGAAATTCCGGTTCGAAGTGCGAACCGACACCGCGCCGGTTCCCGGTGATACGGAGTTCCCTATACAGAATCCGCATGCGCTTTCCAGTATCCTTGCGCCGGAATCCATCAATGTCGTCAACAGACCTTCTTTCACTATCATTTTCAGCGCCTGCCTTGACCCCGGAGCGACCCCGAAGCTTACCGAAGGATGAACATGCCTTCCTTCCAGTATCTTTGCAACCGTCTTCAGATCCCGGTAAGAAGAATTCGTACATGAACCTATAAGAACCTGGTCAACCCGGATTCCGGAAAGCGAGGAAACAGTTGCAACATTTCCCGGCGAGTGCGGTGTAGCTGCGAGCGGCTCCAGATCCGAAAGATCTATTTGCACTACCTTTTTGTAACTTGCGTCTCCGTCAGCTTTGAGTTCGCGCCACATTTCCCCGCGACCTTGCGCCTCAAGAAAATCCCTCGTGCGCTCATCGCTTGGAAATACGGAGGAAGTAACTCCGCACTCGGCGCCCATATTGGTTATGGTCGCTCGTTCGGGCACATTCAGTCCCTCGACAGCCTCACCGCCATATTCAAAGACAACGCCTACGTTCCCTCTAGTGCCAAATATATCCAGAACTTTCAGTATAACGTCCTTCGCGGAGACCCAGGCAGACAAAGTACCTTTCAGTTCAATCTTCACTACTTCAGGCATTGTCACGTAAAAAGGTCTGCCCCCCATCGCCGCGGCAACGTCGATGCCTCCAGCGCCAATGGCCAGCATCCCTGCGCCCCCGCCGGTAGCCGTATGAGAATCTGACCCCAGCAGCGTCTTTCCCGGCGCCCCGAATCTTTCAAGATGAAGTTGATGGCAAATACCGTTGCCCGGACGGGAAAAGACCACCCCGTACTTCGCCGCTGCACTCCTGAGAAACGCATGATCGTCCGCGTTTTCAGGACCAACTTGAACCGTGTTGTGGTCAATGTAACTTACCGCAAGCTCATTTCTCACCCGGTCAAGACCCATAGCCTCAAATTCAAGATAAGCCATGGTGCCAGTGGCATCCTGCGTCAAAGTATGGTCAATCTTTAAACCGATTTCATTCCCGGGTTCCATCTTTCCTTCGACCAGATGTTCGGCAATAATCTTCTCTACAACCCCTTTTCCCATTTTTTCTCCTTCCAACCGGGCAAAGATGCGTCTCTCCCCTGCCTGTGGCTTCCCGGCACATCGCTTATGACCGTGTCATGTGCCTCAGGCAGCAAGCCCGGATAATCAAGCGTATAATGAAGTCCGCGACTCTCCTTACGCAGTTGTGCGCTGCGAAGAATGAGTTCGGCCACCGCTGCAATGTTTCTGAGTTCAAGAATATCAACAGTAAGCAGATAATCCAGATAGTACTCCCGAATCTCATCTCTAAGCGTCCGAATCCTTCTCCTCGCACGCTCAAGGCGTTTGCTGCTTCTAACTATTCCAACATAATCCCACATGCAAGTCCGCACCTCGTTCCAGTTGTGTTCAACCACAATGGCTTCATCACTCGACACAGCCCCGCCTGTTTCCCATTCCGGAAATTCCGGCAAATCTTTTTCAGAAACTCCTGCGTCCACACTATCAGCCATAAGGTGTGAACATACCAGCGCCTCAAGAAGAGAATTGCTTGCCAGTCTGTTGGCGCCGTGCAGCCCGGTACAGGCGGCCTCCCCGCAGGCCAGCATTCCCGGGATGCTTGTTCTACCGTCTACTCCAGCGTCTATACCTCCGCAAAAATAGTGAGCTGCCGGCACAACCGGAACCAGGTCCTTGGCCATATCTATTCCAAAGCGCGCACAGGTACGGTAAATATTGGGAAAACGGCTTAAAAGAAAATCTTTTCCTCGATGCCTTATGTCCAGATATACGCACTGCTCGCCCGAAACCTTCATCTCCCGATCAATAGCCCTTGCAACAATATCGCGAGGCGCAAGCTCAGCCCTTGAATCGTATTTCTCCATAAAAGCCTGTCCCTTGCTGTCTAAAAGGATCGCACCTTCCCCTCTGACTGCTTCACTGATAAGAAAAGACTTGGCCTCCGGATGATACAGGCAGGTCGGATGAAACTGAATGAATTCCATATTCTTAATCTTAGCGCCCGCGCGCCAGGCCATTGCAACGCCGTCTCCAGTCGCGATGTCCGGGTTGCTCGTGTACAAATAGACCTTTCCGCCTCCCCCGCTTGCCACCACAGTCAATGGCGCGCGCACAGCAAAAACTTCGGAACTGCTGCAATCAAGAATGTAGGCGCCTACACAGCGGTTCTCTTCGGATGACCCGAGCCAGCCGGTGGTAATCAGGTCAATGACCATGCATCTCTCACGGGTGGTGATTTCCGGAGACTCCTGCACACGCTCCAGCAATACTTCTTCTATGGTCCGGCCCGTCACATCTCCGCTATGCAGAACACGTCTCCTGGTATGCCCGCCTTCCTTGCCCAGATCATACCCGCCGCGCGGACCATCTGCCCGCTCTGAAAAACTCATTCCAAGCTTTTCAAGTTCGGCTATTCGCTTCGGCCCCTCTTCAACAACCTTCTTCACAACTTCCGCATCACAGAGGCCGGCGCCCGCTTCCAGAGTATCGCTGATGTGCCTGTCAAAACTGTCGCCTGGCTCCATGACGCAAGCGATCCCGCCCTGAGCGTAATTTGTGTTGCTTTCAGCTCTTTCTTTCTTGGTTACCACAAGCACCCTGCCCTTTTTCGACAGATGCAGAGCCGACATGAGTCCGGCGATGCCGCTTCCAATAACAAAAAAATCAACATCTATAGTCCTCATGCCGTCAACCGCCTTTTTCGTCTGGACAGTAAGTGTGCTTCCCTGCATAGTTCCCTGCAGGCATCAAACCGTTCCGGTTCAGCAGGAACAGGCCAATGCCGGTTAAATCCTGAAACTTGTGAATCTATGTGGAGATACAGTTATGATCAAGGCAAAAGTAGTCGGAGCCTGCGGCTTCGGCGGAGTCGGAATTATTGAACTTCTACGTCAGCATCCCCAGGCACAGGCCTCGGCCATCGTGGACATCGAGAACAACGGCAAGACCCTGAGCGAAGTGTTCCCGCATCTCACCGGCTTCTGTGACCAGCCGATTCTTTCCCCGGACGATCCCCGGGCGCAAACCGGATGCGATGTCGTTTTCATGGCAACCCCCGACAGGGCAGGCATGAGCCTGGCTCCAAAAGAAGTTGAGCAGGGAGCAAAAGTGATCGATTACAGCGGTGATTTTCGCTTCAACAACAAAGAAGCATACGCTGACTATGCCGGAAGAATCGGACTTGATCCCGTCCACGCCTGCCCGGAACTCCTCGCGCAAAGCGCATACGGGCTTCCCGAACTGCAGAGGAAAGCCATAAACTCGAAAGCACAAATAGTGGGGAACCCCGGTTGCTTCGCTGTCAGCTCAACCCTCGGCCTTGCCCCTGCGGTAAAAAGCGGGCTCATATCTTTGGAAGGAATCATTTGCGACTGTAAAACCGGCGTTTCCGGCGCCGGAAGAAAAGCAAAAGAAACATTTCATTATCCCGCAAGGCACGACAACATGAATGCGTACCGTCTTTCCGGACATCAGCATGTCTGCGAGATAGAAAGAGAGCTGGGAACACTTGCCGACGAAAGCGTGAAGATCACATTTACAGCCCAGGTAGTTCCACTCTGCCGGGGCATAATGTCTACTCTCTACGGAAGACTCCGCAAAAACACTTCCGCGGAAGACGCTTTCGGCCTTTATGCAGAGTTCTACAAAAACGAACCTTTTATCCGGGTGTACGATGCCGCCTCACAGACAGGTACAGTTCATGTGCGGGGAACAAATTTCTGCAACCTCGTAATAAGCGTGGACGAAAGAACCGGACAACTGCGCGTGGTCTCATACATTGATAACCTCGTGAAGGGACAGGCCGGCAACGCACTTCAGAACATGAATATACTTTTCGGCCTGCCGGAAACAGAAGGCCTGAATAAACCGGGCATGTATCCCTGACAGGCCTGCAAACATAGGCAATTTGCATTATGGACGCTTTCGACATGCTGACTCGCCGGAACTCCCGCGAATCCACTCTGCTCCCCTTTCCCCCCATGGGGGGCCAACGCCATAATGAGAATTGCTAACGCACCTTCCCCTTGACCAGACAACAGGTTTCTGGGATATTTAACCCGCTTATCTCACACTTTTTCGAGCAGAAACGGTTCAAAGCGCTGTTAGTGCGGTGTAAAATCGGTTTAACCGGACGAAGCTGTGTAAACACACCGCAAGATCGGGTAAAACGATTTGGGCTTGCAATAATGGCGCTATCAATTGTTTCTGCCGGAGGAGTGTGAAATATGCGGGTTAACAGTTAAACAGGAGAACAACAAATGCAATATACACCAACTTTAACAGACAACTTTTTAAAAATCCGGCAAAGAGCTTTTGCATGGAGAAGCAACACTTCAATAGCCAGGAAGACGCTTATAGCGGCAGGTATGGCCTGCGCCACCGGCCTCCTGGCGCAGATCCGCATTCCGCTTCCGTGGACGCCTATTCCGCTGACCGGCCAGACATTTGCAGTTCTGATGGCCGGGGTCATTCTTGGTAGAAACTGGGGCGCAATCAGTATGGGTCTGTATATGCTTCTGGGGATGGCAGGCGTGCCATGGTTTGCCGGAACCGCAGGGGGACTGGCCATACTCATGGGACCAACCGGCGGATACATAGCCGGCTTTGTTCTTGCAGCACTGTTTGTCGGAGCGATGACAGATCGCTATCCTCGCGCAAGAAAATTCTGGCCTATGGTCGGCATTATGCTTGCCGCGGATTACCTGCTTATCCATGGTCTCGGACTTTTCCAGTTCGGCTTGTGGACAGTATGGATCAGCGGTCAGTATTCGGGTATCAGCGAGCTGCTGATGAAGAGCACCTTGCCCTTCCTTGCAGTAGACGCCATAAAAATCTTCGCAGCCGCAGCAGTCGCAACAGCCCTGCTCCCAAAAAGCGAGCGAGAATAACCGCGGTCATTTCGCATCCCTTTCATAGCCCCGGGCAGCTTTCGGTGAACCATAGCGGCGACGAGAATGGTAAACGGCCTGCCCGCAGTGCTACATCGTTGCAGGCGGGTTTGGATATTCTCTACCCGCGTCCTCCGTAGCCCGAAGAGCGAAGGAGGATCGTGGTCCGTAATCGTCGCCCGTCATCGTCCACCCATTCCCCATCTCAGCCGTTTTCATTCAATTTTTGACAGTATCCCTTGCATTCTTCGTTCTTTTCCACTAGTCTATAGAAATATGAGCCATAATTGATATGGGGGCGACACGGTTTCGACGTAATGGTTGAAGCTGAAGTTGCGCGTCGAGGACTCCTGGTTGGCCTCGTTAATCATCCAGGGAAACAATAGTTGCTGACAACGAGTTAGCTCTCGCGGCTTAAATAAAGCCGTGCGTCTTCCC
>CAYSRM010000007.1:0-41115 GCA_964433435.1 uncultured Victivallales bacterium | reverse complement strand
CCATCATCTCTTTTGTTTTTGCTTCGAGGTTAAGTCTTACGAGCGGTTCAGTATTGGAGAGGCGGACATTGAACCACCAGTCTGAGTATTCGATTCTTATTCCGTCCATAGTCTCGAGTTTACCGTCGGAATACTGTTTTTTGAGGGTTTCCAGGACCGCTTGAGTGTCGTTGACCGTGGAGTTTATTTCGCCGCTACTCCAGTATTTCTTAAGAGGCTTAACGATTTCCGACAGGGATTTGCCTGTTTTGCTGAGGATATTGGCAATCGAAAGGGTTGCCAGGGCTGAGCTTTCCGCGTAGTAGTTGTCTTTAAAATAGTAGTGTCCTGACAGTTCACCGGCAAATATTGCGTTATGTTCCCTCATCTGGCGTTTTATAAAAGCGTGCCCGACCCGGCACATTCTCGGGTCGCCGCCTTTTTCTGCGATTGCTTCCTTAACCGACCAACTGCTTCTGAGGTCGTAAAGCACGATGCCTTTCTTCTTTTCCAGCAGATCCTGGGCTATCAGCGCAGTGACCAGGTCCATGGGGATGATTTCGCCGTTTTCATCGACGAAGCCTGCCCGGTCGGCGTCGCCGTCAAAAGCGATGCCGAAAGCGTAATCACCTTGTTTGACCTTTTCCTGCAAGGGTTCAAGCGTTTCGGCTTTCAATGGGTTAGCCTCGTGGTTCGGGAAGGAGCCGTCCATTTCGTCGAAGAGTTTATCCATTTGCAGCAGAGGCTCCAGGGTGCGGGCCTCAATTACGCCCATGGCGTTGGCCATATCCGCGACCACTCTTGGCGGTTGTTTAAGGTCGGCGTAATCGGCCACCAGTTTCTTGTATTCAGGCATAGGGTCGTGCTTACTTACAGAGCCTTTCTGATCAGGGGGGTTGGCGAAGCAGCCGGATTCCACAATACGTTTGATATCCTGAATGCCGGTGTCTCCGCTTATTGGGATGGCATTTTCTCTGCACAGTTTGAATCCGTTGTATTCGCCGGGATTATGGGAGGCGGTGATCATTATGCTTCCTGATGCCCCCAGTTTTCCTGTGGCGAAGTAGCACATTGGAGTTGAGCATACGCCGATATCTATTACGTCGACGCCCTGGGATGTGAGCCCTTTTGCCAGCGCATTGAAGAGCGGTTCGGAATGCGGGCGCATATCGCGTCCGACAACAACTGTTTCCGGGTTAAGGAATGTTGCAAAACCCTTGCCGATCCTTTCAGCCAGCCCAGTTGTAAGTTCTTCTCCGTATATTCCGCGGATGTCGTATGCCTTGAATATTTCTGCCATGGTTATTGTTTCTCCTCATCTTTATGGCGGCATGGTATCGGAGCCAGGTATAGCCTGCAAGTTAGAATTGGGTCTCGCGCTGTCAGGGGCATGGTCCTTTCAATCTTGCACCACTTTCGAACCCTTATGAGCCGGGTGATTCGGGGGCCACCGTATAACCATGTTAAAGATCTTATTGCGTGTCAGTTGCCGGCGATATTATTGAGAAGGTTTTTGAGCTTTCTCATTGTAACGGGCTTGGTTAGCAGGTGGTCCACGGCTTCGGGTTTTTCTTCAACGGCATCCATGATGTCTCCGAATCCTGTAATCATTATAATTGGCATTTCCGGCGCAATTTTTTTAATTTCCGCGGCCAGTTTATCCCCGTTCATTCCCGGCATAGCTCTGTCGGTAATCACAGCGTCGTATTTTTCGGTCTCGAACTGCTTCAGCGCTTCGTTTCCGGAGGGAGCAAGGTCTACTTCGTGGCCGTCATGGAGAAGAATATCCCGAAGCAGGTCACGTTGTGTTTTCTGGTCTTCCGCTATCAGCAGGCGAAGGGGCTGGGCTTTCTCCTGCTTTTTCCTTGCCGATTGATCCCGGGATTCCTGCTCGGGTCCCGCTGCAGGCAGCAAAACCCGGAATGTTGTACCTTCGCCTTTTTTGCTGTGGATTGTAAGCGCTCCGTTATGGCGTTCTATTATTCCCTGTGTGCTGGCAAGGCCGAGACCTGAGCCGCTTTCTTTAGTTGTGTAAAACGGGTCGAGGCATTTCTGTTTGACCTCGTCGGACATGCCAACGCCGTTATCGCTGAATTCCAGTTTTACCTTTTTGTTCTTGTGGCTGGTCCGGATTTGTATTCTGCCCCCCTGGGGCATTGCGTCTACCGCGTTGAATATCAGGTTAGTCAGGATGTCGTGGAGTTCGGCTTCGTTGCCGCAAACAGGGGGTATATCGCCAAGATCTGTTTCCATTTCTACGTATTGGCCGGAAGCCTGGGTTTCTTCCTGCCATCGCGGCCTGGTGGCGGCAACGGCTTCGGAAATGACATTGTTTAAATCTACGGACGAAAACGATACCTCCTCTCTGGGCCTGTAGAATTTTCTCAGCCTGCGGACGCTGTCAGCGGCATTCTGGGAGGCCTTGTATATATTCTGGAGATAGCTTTTGGCTTCATCCTTGTCCTCCATTATTTCCGGATCCTCCAGCATAAGCATGGTGTAGCCGTGTATAGGAGTGAGGGCATTATTGATGTCGTGAGCAATTCCGCTGGCCATGGTGGTTAAAGCTTTGCGTCTTTCCTGGGCCAACACCTGCTGCTGTGTTTTGCGCAAGGCCTCCAGGGCGTCTTCCAGTTGCTGGTTTGTATTTTCAAGCGCCTGCTCATTGTGCTTGCGTTCGGTTATATCCGAGATAAGCACAAGGTCGGCGATTATGCGTCCGGACACATCAGTCAGAGCGGTGGCGTGTATCAGTCCGACACGTCTTTCGCCTTGTTTCGTAACAAAATCCAGCTCATAGGGCGCTACATTGTGGCCGGTCATTCTTCTCGCAAATTTTGCAGAAAGTATCCGCTTACTACCTTCGGGCAGGTACGGCAGCTCCCAGAGATCCATTCCGATGACTTTTTCAGGTTCGTAGCCCAGCCAGTCTTTGAGGCGCTCATTCACCTGGACGACTCTCGCCTCAGTGTCCAGCAATACTATTGCCTCCGGGGAAAGCTCAAAGATTTTACGATACCTTTTTTCGCTCTTTTCTATAGCCTGCTTGGCTTCGCGATGCTTGAGCGCATTGACAAATATCTCGCCAGCGGTTTGCAGAAGGGATACTGTATCGGCGGGCCATCTTGTCGCCTTTCTTATTGAATCGAACCCGATAAAGCCGATGAGCCTGTTCTGATAAACCATAGGCACGATGACAATAGATTTTATGCCTCTTGAACTACAAAGTTCTTTTTCTGCCTGAGCTTCAGATGGAAAAGCAGACACATCGGGAACATTGATGGTCTGGAACTGTTTCAATCTGCTCATAAACCATTGAAGTGATGCGCATGGAAGTCTTCCTGAATCAAGGCGCGGCGGGGAAGTTTCCGGCGCAGACCACTCGTGGGTATTGGCCATGAATTCCAGTTTTTCATCAAACTGAAAAACATACGCGCGGTCGGCGCCGGCAAACTCTGCGAGGTCGGACAGCGCATTATCTATACGCCGTTCTACTGAATCCATCGGAACATTTATGAACTCATGCGAAAGACTCGAAACCAGTTTTTCAAAATGCAGCCTGTACTCAAGAGCTTCTTCCGATAGTTTGCGCGCCGTTATGTCCTGGTGCGATAATACAAGCCGAACTCCCATCCTGGAAACAAAACGGGTTCCAGTCAAAATGAACCAGCGGCGTTTGTCAGGACTATGGCAGGGATACTCAAGGTCGAATGATTCGGTTTTGCCGCTGAGCAAATTCGTGATTTCCCGGGCGGTTTCTGCGGCCTTTTCAGATGATCTTCCGGAAGCTTTTTCTGTTATCTTTAGATAGTTTGTACCCAGGCCGTATTGTTCCCATGCAAGATTATTTCTATCTGCAAAGTCACGCCAGGCCTTATTGACGGCAATTATTGAGCCGGTCTCGTCGGTAATGGTGATGTGGTTTTTCAGCGAATCTATGGTTAGTTGCCAGAATTTTCGCAGGTTCTGTTCCTTCTTATCGGCCAGCTTTCGATCGGTAATATCGTAATAGTGTTCGATGCGTCCGCCGGCATAAGGCCCGCTGCGGATTGGCTGGCTGCGATGTTCAAGCCACCTTTCATTCCGGTTTTTGTCTTCGAGCACATGGCATTCGAAAGTCTTATTGTAAAGATTTCGCGAATATATCTGATGGAGCAGGTGGGCAAAATTCTCGCCGTCTTCAACTATATGCTTGATTTTCTCGTCGATAAGTCTTCGCTTGTCTATGCCAAGAGAAGTTTTACGGTCAAGGTCGAAGTACTCGCTCATTGCCCGGTTGATCCATGCGATTCGAAAGCGCGAGTCAAGAATGCAGACGCCTACCGTTGAATTATCCAGTACATCGTCCGTCAGGGAGCGGTATCTTTCCTCGCTTTCAACCAGCGCGTTTTCAGCCTGTATCTTGTCAAAGGCAAGCACAAGGTCCCTGGCAACTTCTTCAAGCAGGCTCTTTTCTCTTTCGCCCGGTTCGATTCCTTCCTGCATATGGATATGAATAATGCCGATGGCCTCGCCGTCTTTCATCATTGGCGCAGCTATTGATATGCACTTGTCGGCGGACGCCCTGTGCGGGCAGACTAAGCATTCTGATCTCCTGCCTCTGGCAACGCAGATATTTCGGGCCCTCACGGCGCTTCTTATGCAGGCAGGGGCTGAGCCGCGGCCTTCGGGAGATATGATCCATGAAGGCGAAGAGGCCTCGCTGCCGCATTTTTCCAATGGCACGATCTGACCCAACTCCTTTGATTTGACGGCTATGGTGCAGCCCTGGTAATGAGCTGTTTCGAACAGCGCCCTGCATGCTTGCTGCATTAGCGGAATAAGTTCTTTTTCCTGGACAATGATCTGGTTTATATTCCTGATAGTGTTGGAAAGTTCGTGGAGGCGCCTTATATGCCTTTCGGTTTCATTCTTTTCGGTGACATCCCGGATGCAACCCTGGAATCCTGTGATTTCGCCATTTTCGCCAATAACAGGCACCGATGTTATCAGCGTTTCGATAAGCGCTCCGTCTTTTCTTCTCAGCTTAACGGGGTGTTCTTCCAAAAGGCCTTTTTCGGCGATCAGCCGCAGGTGTTCTTCCCTTTCCGCCGGATTGGCGTAAAACTCGCCTACGGTTACCTTGCTGAGTTCCCTGGCGCTGGAATATCCGAGCATTTTTACCATTGCTTCGTTCATGTCCAGCCACTGTCCGTCCCTTGTGGTAATAAAAAGGGCATCGCGTGCAGTAAGGAAGAAGTTCAGATATCTCTGTTCCGACTGCTTGAGCTTTCCCTGCATATTTGTATGTCGCCGCATTTTCTTACCTTCCCAAAGCAATGAACGATACTTCAGTATCCTATCAAGCCAGGCCGTATTGTTCAACAAATCAATTAACCCGCATATCTCACAGGATTCCTGCTGCGAGCGCGGATTCAATCATCTGTTTTCGGCTTGCAGAGCCGACTTTCAACGGCGCAAGGTTGGCTTCTTGGGTCAAACCACATCTCCTGACCAGATGGTCTCGACGCCGGCTTCGGTTTCAAGCAGTAGCTCACCGGAGGGGCCGTAGCCGGCGAGTCTGCCGGTTTTGATGCGTGGCCCGTCATGCACGGACAGGTGTTTGCCGATCGGGCCTGTTTTACGCGTCCAGTCTTCGGCAAAAGCCTGGAAGCCTCCCTTTTTCCAGAGATTGATCCAGTCGGCCAGCCTGGGTAGCAGCGAATCAAGCATATCTTTCAGAACAAATCTCTGTCCAGTTTCTATCATCATGGATGTGGCCGGCCGGTCGATGGTTTCAGCTTCTTCCGATGAAAGGTTGATGTTCAGGCCGATGCCTACAATGATGCCGGCCGGCTGAACGGCGGTGGGATCGATGCGTTCGGAGAGGATGCCGCAGATTTTCCGGGTGTTCACGAGCACATCGTTTGGCCATTTTGGGGTAGAGGGAATATGGTGAGTGTGCAGCAGTTCGTCCACGGCTAGCGCCGTGGCAATGGTCAGGGCCGGTGTCTGGTTGAGCGGCGCATCGGTCTGCACAAAAAGCGAAAAGCAGAGATTGCGCCCTGCCGGCGCTATCCACCGGCGGTCCTGCCGGCCTCGTCCGGCCGTCTGTTCTCGGGTGGCAATGACGCTGCCATCGGAGATTGGTTCCCCGCGTCTGGCGCCGTCTCTCATGTGCTGATTGGTCGAACCCAGGCGTTCGTGCCATTCAATATTGAAATTCATGCAAAGCTCCTCTATTTAGATTGTGTTTAATCAGAAAAACGCTAATAAAAACCCCGTTTTCTGCTGGCTAAACAATGCTAAATTGTCTATACAAGTCGCTCATTTTATTTTACCAAAACCAGGGAGAAGAGAAAGATGGAAGTTTTGATGCAAGGAGTCGTGCTTATGGTGATTGGTATGGCCACCGTGTTTTCTTTTCTCATTCTGCTGATTGTGGCGATGAGCAGTTCGGCAGCATTTTTTCGCAAGTTTGCGCATCTCTTTCCGTATGAGGCGGCGGACGCTTCCAAACGCGCTCCGTCGGCGGATCCGGACACTGAAATTGCCGTAGCCCTTGCGGCCATAAAAGCCAGGCGTGGCTGAACCAATTTGACCTGACTTATTCATGAAAAACGCCAAGCAAGTTCTAAGCTGTATAGATCAGGTTAAGAAAACAGATAATCAACCGGGAGAAAGATAATGTCCAGGAAAACCATCCATATCATGAATACCGCGTTCCGCGACGGTTTCCAGTCCGTCTATGGCGCCCGTGTACTGACTGAAGATTTTCTGCCGGCCGTCAAGGCCTGTGTTGAGGCGGGGGTCACCCATTTCGAAGCCGGCGGCGGTGCCCGTTTCCAGACTCCGTTCTTCTACTGCAACGAATCCGCCTTCGATATGATGGACAAGTTCCGCGAAGCTGCCGGCCCTGATGCCAATCTGCAAACGCTTGCCCGCGGCATCAACGTGGTCGGTCTTGAGTCTCAGTCGCGCGATGTTATTGACCTGCATGCCAAAGTGTTCGCCAGGCATGGCATTACCACCATCCGCAACTTTGATGCGCTCAACGACGTCAACAACCTTATCGACTCCGGCAAATCGATTACGGATCACGGTCTCAAGCACGAGGTTTGCGTGACCATGATGGAACTGCCTCCCGGATGCAAAGGCGCGCACACGGTTGAGTTCTACCGGAAGACGTTGCAGGACATTCTTGATGTCGGTATTCCGTTCGACAGCGTTTGCTTCAAGGACGCTTCTGGCACATCGGTGCCCAGGAAGGTATACGACACGATTGCCATGGCGCGCAAAATGCTGCCGGGCGACTGCAAAATTGTTTTCCATTCCCATGAAACGGCGGGTGTTGGAACCCTCGGGTACGTGGCCGCCATCAAGGCGGGCGCCGATCAGGTCGACTGTTCCATGGCGCCGGCATCCGGCGGAACCTGCCAGCCTGACATTGCTACGCTGTGGCATGCCCTGCGCGGTGAGGCCTATGAGCTTGACGTTGATATTGACAAGATGCTGCATGCCGAATCGGTCTTTAAAGAATGCATGTCTGACTACATTGTGCCGCCGGAAGCCAAGGCAGTTGAGCCGATGATTCCGTGGTCGCCGATGCCCGGCGGCGCGCTAACCGCCAATACGCAGATGATGCGAGACAACAATCTCATGGATAAATACGAAGACTGCATCCTCGCCATGGGCGAAGTGGTTCGCCGCGGCGGATTCGGCACTTCGGTTACTCCTGTGTCGCAATTCTATTTCCAGCAGGCCTTCAACAACGTCATCTTCGGTCCCTGGGAGAAGGTTGCTGACGGCTATGGCAAGATGGTGCTTGGCTACTTTGGCAAGACCCCGGTCGAGCCTGATCCGGAAATCGTAAAGATTGCCTCGGAAAAACTTAAGATCAAACCGACTACTGAAAACCCGGTGGACTTGAACGATGCCGACCCGGGCAAAGGCGTCGACACTGCGAAAAAGCTGCTTCGGGAAAATGACATTGAAGAAACCGAAGAAAACGTTTTTATTGCCGCGGCCTGCAAACAGAAGGGTATTGATTTCCTGCTCGGCAAGTGTGAAGTCAACGGTGTTCGTAAAGGCGCATTGACTAAAAAGGAAGAATATCCGGCCGGTGGAGCCGGCGGCGACGGCGGATATACTGTAACCGTCAACGGCAGGAAATTCGCTGTTGAGATTAATGGCGACAAAGCCATTGTCAATGGTAAGAGCTACGACATAGGCGTGGCTGATGGCGTTGAGGCGCAGGCCTGCGGACCCGGCGGTTCCTCTGCGGTTGCTCATGAGACTGCCGACTCCATTGAGGTGGCGGCGCCGATGAATGCCAGGGTCATCAAGGTCAATGTGGAGGTCGGGGATCACGTGAATGAAGGGGACGTGCTCTTTATAGTGGAAGCCATGAAGATGGAAGTGGACGTCAAGACTTCTGTTAATGGTACCGTTTCCTCCATTGCGGTGGAAGCCGGTGCGCAGGTAACGTCCGGCGACGCGATGGCATCCATTAATTAAAGACGCAATCGCGAAAGGAGATTTTCAATATGAAGAAACTCATTACCATGGGGCTTCTTGCCGCCGCGGTACTTGGCGGAGCCGCCCGTGTTCAGGCCGAAGAGGCCCGGAGTCCGGCGGAAGGCGTGAATACTCAAAACAAGATATCAATCGCGGCAGGGTTCAGGAAACTCTGGCACGAGACCGGCATATACCGGTTTTTTAATCCTGTAACTGATGCGCAGCGTGACGCAGCCTATGAGGCGGCGTTGCAGCAGGCAGTGAAAGCGGAAATTGCGGCCGGTCATTTCCGCGGGGCAATGGAGCAGATCGACAAAGCGTACGGAGTGGAAGCTGAGCTGATGGAATCGCTGAGGCAGCAGATTGAAGACGCGAAGGCGAAAGGTTATGCATCCAGAGAAATGTTGCCGGAGGGACTCGGTCAGTTCATTATGATTCTGGTCGGGCTGGGATTGATCTATATGGCCATCGCCAGGAAGTTTGAGCCGCTGCTTCTGCTTCCTATCGGGTTCGGCGCCATTCTGACCAATATTCCGGTTGCAGGCATTGCGGCCGGGCCCATGCCGGGACAGCCCGGTGGTTTTCTTTATTATTTCTACACGGTAGGCGTTGAGTCGGGGGTATTCCCGCTGCTGATCTTCATGGGGGTAGGCGCCATGACCGATTTCGGCCCGCTACTGGCCAACCCGAAGACCGCCCTGCTGGGTGCGGCCGCACAGTTCGGTATCTTTATTGCCCTCATGGGCGCCATGGTTATGGGCGGTTTGTTTACCTTGCAGGATGCCGCCGCGATTGGAATTATTGGCGGGGCGGACGGTCCGACGGCGATTTTTCTGGCGTCACGGCTTTCGCCGAATCTGTTGGGGGCCATTGCGGTTGCGGCCTATTCCTATATGGCGCTGGTGCCGATTATTCAACCGCCGATTATGCGGATGCTGACTACCAAGGCGGAACGGGCCATTGAAATGAAGCAGTTGCGCCATGTCTCCAGAACGGAAAAGATTGTATTTCCCCTGATGGTGCTGCTGATCTGTCTGTTGCTGTTGCCGTCGGCCACACCGTTGATCGGGATGCTTATGCTCGGCAATCTGATGAAGGAATGTGCCGTTGTGGACCGTCTTTCTGAGACGGCTCAGAATTCGTTGATCAACATTGTTACTATCATGCTTGGTCTGGCAGTTGGCTCGAAGCTTGCGGCCGACAAGTTTCTGAATGTTCAGACGCTGGGTATTCTGGGGCTAGGTCTGGGGGCCTTTATCATCGGTACTGCCATGGGCGTTATCCTGGCGAAGTTGATGAACAAGCTCAGCAAGGAGCAGATCAATCCGCTGATCGGTTCAGCCGGTGTGTCGGCGGTTCCGATGGCTGCGCGTGTGGCAAACAAGGTGGGGCTGGAAAGCAATCCTCAGAACTTTCTCCTGATGCATGCCATGGGCCCGAACGTGGCCGGCGTGATTGGATCTGCGGTGGCTGCCGGGGTGTTGCTGGCGCTGGTTGGTTGAACAGGTGAAATCCAGGTCTGATGTCTGTGTAGTTACTCTGGACAAGAACACATGCCGGGTTTTGCAGATCAGGGGAGTTGTTGGTTGTGATGCGGGCAGGTGAAGTGTTATCGTTGCGGCGATGAGAATTACTGAAGAAAAGGCGGTTGAGTTAGCTGAAGGATTGCTTCAGGCAAAGGTTTCTTATGCCAGTTCATTCGGGGCGGGTAAGTTTTCAGAGGTGTTTGTTGCCGAATCCGGTGGTGAGGAATATGTATTGCGGGTTGCCCCGCCGGACAGTCTGCTACAGCTTTTTTATGAGCGGCGGATGATGCGCCAGGAACCGGCCATTCATGAAAAGCTTATTGAAAAAACCGGAGTTCCGGCGCCGGTGATTATTGCCTGTGATTTTGAGCGAAAACGAATTGATCGGGATTATCTTATCATGTCTCGTCTGCCCGGGGGTCCGTTGAGTGAAGCCGGTCTTTCCGCCGGGGCGCATGAACGTGCTTTGATGGAATGGGGCGGGTATGTTCGCGAGATTCACAGTTTAAAGGCTGAGGGTAATCTTTTCGGTTATTTGGGCGAGCATAATTGCATGAAGCCGCAGATGACATGGCGGGACGCATTTCTTGTTATGTATCGGAAGTTGTTGGATGACATTGTTGGTTGCGGTGTCTATGACGAGGAGACGGCATCGGGAGCAATGGGGTTACTGCGGGATAACGCCAATGTTTTTGAAGCCTGTGAGGAGTCGAGGCTTTGTCATGGAGACCTGTGGGTCACGAATCTGCTTGTGGATCCCACCGGCAAGGTAACCGGTGTTCTTGATTTTGATCGCGCATGCTGGGGTGATGTGGAATGGGACCTTGCCATTGCGGAATATTGCGGGGTAACACGCTCGGCTTTCTGGAAGGGATATGGAAGGCGTATTGAGACCTATGAGAGGGAAGTCGCAGTGCGGCGATTTTTTTATCTGCTGTATGAACATCAGAAGTATATCGTTATTTCCATGAGCTCGCGGCGAAACAGTCCGGATAGCGCCGGAAGATATGCCGTGGAGAGTCTGGCTGCCATGGATGGTTTCAGAAAGAGCGGTGTACCTCGTTTTTAAAGAGCCATGATTGGGGTTGCTTTGATTGCGCGGCTCAATTAGCCTTGGGGTTTTGCTTATACAGAGGAGTGGAGAAAAGGAGAGTCAATGCCTGTTAGAGTCAGATTTGCGCCGAGTCCTACGGGGAACGTTCATATCGGCAATATTCGCACAGCGATATTCAACTGGTTGTTTGCGCGTCATGAGGGCGGCAGTTTTCTTCTGAGAATTGAAGATACCGACAAGGAAAGATCGACGCCTGAAGCGTTGGAAACTGTGTTTAAAGCCATGGACTGGCTGGACCTGGATTTTGATGAGGAGCCTTTGTATCAATCCCGAAGAATGGAAGCTCATCTGGAAGCTGCCGGTCAACTGCTGGCGAAGGGCCATGCGTACAAGGAACAGAGAGACGGAGACCGGCCCGGTGAAGTAGTGGTTTTCCGCATGCCCGGGGAGGCGGTTTCTTTTGAGGATGAGATCAAGGGAACGCTTCGGAAAGAAGCTGATGATATGAAGGACTTTGTGATAGTCCGTTCCAATGGCACGCCTGTTTTTCATCTTGCGAATGTGGTGGATGATATGGCTATGGGCGTCACCCACGTGATACGCGGGGATGACCACATAGAGAACACTTACCGGCATGTGGCATTGTACAAGGCGTTGGATCATTCTGCACCACGATTTGCTCATCTGCCAATGATAGTTAATCAAAATGGCAAGCCTTATTCTAAGAGGGACGGAGCGGCTTTTGTGGGTGATTTTCGTTCGAAGGGTTATCTGCCTGAGGCGTTGTTCAATTATCTGGCGCTGCTAGGGTGGTCGCCGGGAGATGATCGGGAGAAAATGTCCCGGGAAGAGATGATCGAGGCATTCAGTCTTGACCGGGTCAAGAGCGGAGCTGCGCAGATGGACTTGAGAAAGCTGACTCACTTGAACTGGCAGTATCTGTCTGAATTAGCTTTAAACGACTTTGTCGAGTATGCCGGGGAAGCGGTGGAGCAGCACCCGTGGGGTAAAGAGTTTGACGAGGGCTATTTCAGGGAAGTGTGCGAGCTTATGCACTCGCGCACCAATACTTATGAAGACATAGCCACGTGGAAATACTTTTTCAGCGGCGAACTTGACTATGACGAAAAAGCCGTACGGAAAAAGCTGAAGAAAGAGGGTGTCAGGGAATCGCTTGTTATGTTGAGCCAAAAGCTTTTGCAGATTGAATTTGACCAGGAGAGCATTGAAAAGAGCATACACGAAGTTGAAGATGCCATGGGTATTAGACAGGGAAAATTGAATCTGCCCATTCGCATTGCAGTAACAGGGATATCGCGCGGCGCAGGCATTTATGAGACAATGGTGCTTTTGGGCAAGCAGAGCGTATTGAAGCGGCTTGAGTATGCGGAGAAAGAAATTCTGAGCGGCGAATGAGGAAACGGGTTTTCGGGAGTTGATTATGGATGCAGGGCAGAATGATTTTATACGTGAGATAATTGAAAAGGATAACGAAGCAGGGAAATATGAAGGGAGGGTGGAAACCCGGTTTCCGCCTGAGCCTAATGGCTATCTGCATCTTGGTCATGCCAAATCGATATGCTTGAATTTTGGAGTTGCGGAGCAATACAACGGGAAATGTCATCTGCGGTTTGACGACAGCAACCCGGAGGCTGAGGAGCAGGAATATGTCGACTCGATAAAGGAAGATGTGGCATGGCTTGGTTTTGACTGGGGCGACGACCTCTACTTTGCTTCGGATTACTTTGACCGGTTATATGCCTGTGCCATTGATCTGATAAAGAAAGACAAGGCCTACGTGTGCACACTTGGCGCGGAGGAATTCAAGGAATATCGCGGTGTGCCGAGCCGTCCGGGCAGGGAGAGTCCTTCTCGCAGCCGGCCCGTAGAGGAGAGCCTGGATCTTTTTGAGCGCATGAGGGCCGGCGAATTTGAAGAAGGCCAGTATGTTCTTCGCGCTAAGATTGATATGACCTCGCCTAACCTTCACATGCGCGACCCGGTTCTTTACCGGATAAAGAAGGTTCAACATCACCGGACCGGCAACACATGGTGTATTTATCCTACGTATGATTTTACCCATTGCATTTCCGATTCGCTCGAGAGAATAACGCACTCGCTATGCACCCTTGAGTTTGAGGTGCACAGGCCGTTGTATGATTGGCTGCTCGATCAGCTTGCACTCTATCATCCTCAGCAGATCGAGTTTGCCAGGCTGAATCTTACTTATACGGTTATGAGCAAGCGTAAACTGCTTGAGCTTGTGCGGGAAGGTCATGTTTCAGGGTGGGATGATCCAAGGATGCCCACAATAAGGGGAATAAGGCGGCGAGGATACACGCCTGCTTCCATCAGGGAGTTCTGTTCCAAGGTGGGTGTGACTAAGGTGAACAGCCTTACCGATGCTGCTCTGCTGGAGTATTGTATCCGTGAGGAACTGAATCGTGTTGTTCCGCGGGCAATGGCTGTTCTTGATCCGGTAAAACTTGTTATCGAGAACTATCCTGAAGATAAGGAAGAGATGCTGGAAGCGGTTAACAATCCTGAGGATGGATCCATGGGGACCAGGAATGTTCCTTTTTCAAGAGAACTTTACATAGAGCGTGGCGATTTTATGGAGGATCCGCCCAAAAAGTATTATCGACTTACTCCGGGCAGGGAAGTAAGGCTTAGGTATGGTTACTACGTTACCTGCACAGGTGTGAAGAAAGACGATGACGGTAACATTGAGGAAGTTTACTGTACTTATGACCCCGAGACCCGTGGCGGGTTTGCTCCGGATGGGCGCAAGGTCCGCGGAACGATCCATTGGGTCTGTGCAGCGCACTGTGCCGAAGCCAGTGTAAGGCTATATGACCGGCTTTTTTCAAAGGAGCGGCCTGACGAGGTTGAAGAGCAGCAGGATTTCAAGCAGTTCCTGAATCCGGATTCGTTATACACAGTCAAAGCCATGATTGAGCCCTGCCTGGGCGAGGCAAAGAGCGGAGAGAGGTATCAATTTGAAAGAAAAGGATACTTTTTTGTGGATCCGGTGGACTCAGAGACGGGGAAACCGGTGTTCAACCGCATTGTGCCTCTGCGCGACACCTGGACTAAGAAGCAGAAGCAGCAGAAAAAGAAAAATTAGCGTTACCCGAGGTATGAACCCTGATGAGTAAACGTGTCGTAGCAATAGTCGGCAGGCCCAATGTTGGCAAGTCGGCCATATTCAACAGCATTGCGGGCAGGCGCATTGCCATTGTCCATTCTCAGAGCGGGGTTACTCGTGACAGGCTTATGCGGGAGGTCAGGTGGCAGGAACGGTCTTTCGATCTGGTTGATACAGGCGGCCTGTGTTTGCCTTGCAGCCGTCAGAAAGCCGATGTCATTGAGTCGGCCATACGGGAGCAGGTTGGTGCGGCCCTGGAAGACGCTGTGGCGGTAATTCTTGTTACTGATGCAACAGCCGGTATTACATCGCTTGATGAAGATGTTGCGGCAATGGTAAGGGGGAGGGGTCTGGTCACGGTTGTGGCGGCTAATAAGTGTGATTCGCCGGAGCGTGATGCATTGGCGGCTGATTTTGAGAGACTTGGATTTCCTGTTTTCCCTGTTTCCGCTTTGCAGAACCGTGGCCTTGAGGCGTTGATGCAGCCGGCGTTGAATGAGTTGCCTGAGTCTTCTGTTGCCCCTGATATTAATCCTGTTCATGTAGCCATAGTCGGGCGGCCGAACGTTGGTAAATCCTCGTATATAAACAGGCTCTTGAGAAGCAACCGGGTGATTGTTTCCGACCAGGCGGGCACTACCCGCGACAGCGTGGATATCTCCTTTGAAGTTGGATCAGGGGACAACGCGCGGCATTATGTTTTGATTGATACTGCAGGGATGAAGAAGCGGAGCAAGGTGAAGACTGCCGTTGAGAGATATGGCATGATGCGTGCCGAGCACAGTATTCGGCGGTGCGACCTTGCGGTCCTCTTGCTGGACGCTGTACAGGGCCCGACTGCGCAGGATAAAAAGATTGCTTCGGAAATACGGGAGAGGCGGAAAGGTTGCATAGTTGCTGTCAATAAATGGGACTTGTCCGAGGATGTGAGTCAGCGGGAGTATGCCGTGGCTGCAAAGAAGGCATTACCGTTTCTTTCTTATTGCCCGCTTATCTTTCTTTCTGCGCGATCAGGTTATAATATAAGAAGAAGCATCGATGCTATCGATTATGTTGCCGGCCAGGTAAGGGAAACGCTGCCTACAGGGGTGCTTAATAAGGCTTTGCAGGACGCCCAGAACAGAACCTCTCCGCCGGCGGTTAGAGGGAAACAATTTAAGGTTTACTACGCAACTCAGGTGGGTGTTCAACCGGTGAGGATCAGGTTATTTGTCAATGATCCGAAGCTGATGGTCAGGGCTTATGAATCGTATCTTGTTCGCAGTCTGCGCGAGAACTTTGGTTTGGAAGGAGCTCCGGTCGAACTTGAAGCCGTTGCAAGAAGAGAGAAGAGAGGTTGAATGCGCGGCAAGCGAAACCCAGATTTCGGCTCATAGAGCCGACTCTACAGGAATGATTTCACATTCAGCCGGCATAATTAGGTTTAACTGGAGTTATATCTTTTGGTTTTGGTCTTTCAGGGCGGGTGTGGTAGGATTTTTTTGAATTTGAATCTTT
The DNA here is from genome assembly GCA_964433435.1 of uncultured Victivallales bacterium. Lineage (GTDB taxonomy): Bacteria > Verrucomicrobiota > Kiritimatiellia > UBA8416 > CAYSRM01 > CAYSRM01. The sequence goes on along the minus strand of CAYSRM010000007.1, from coordinate 25,415 downwards.
TGACTTGTATCTAACTATATATGGTGTAAAAGTGGCTATTTAAAGGATTGTAGTCGCATATGTTGTGGTTAAAATTATTTCTCCGGGGGGTATAGTTATGCTTGATATTCGTGAGTCTGCAGAAGTTGTTGAGGAAACCGCTACCGGAAGACAGAAAGCCCAGAAGAAGAAATCCCAGCGAGCCGGTAACAGGAGTAGTGTAAAAGCCAGAAGTGAATCTCTGGAATTCCCCAGGATAATGAGCATTGGCGGCGATCCGTTCGACAGTTGTGAATGGGAGCAGAGGGTCACCTCAATTACCGATGACAACGGGAAAGTAGTCTTTGAACAGAAAGATGTGGAAGTTCCGAAGCAGTGGTCGGTGCTTGCTGCGAATGTTGCAGCCTCGAAGTACTTTTACGGGGGGCTGGACACCGGTGACCGTGAAAATTCGATGCGTCAGCTTATAAACCGGGTGTCGCGGACAATAAGCGACTGGGGAGCAAGTGCGGGTTATTTCAAGAGCGCTAACGATGCGGAGAATTTTTACAACGAGTTAAGCTATGCGTGTCTGCACCAATACGGGCTTTTCAATAGTCCGGTATGGTTCAATGTGGGCTTGTATCACATTTATGGACGGTCTTCGCCTTCTCGCGCATGTTTTGCCTGGGAGGAAGAGAAAGGCCGGATTTGCCAGGTGGAAGACGCATACAAGCATCCACAATCTTCGGCTTGTTTTATTCAGGGCGTTGAGGACACGATGGAAGACATCATGCGCCTTGCCGGATGTGAAGCAATGCTGTTCAAATACGGGTCAGGGACTGGAACGGACTTGAGCACTTTAAGAAGCAGCAGGGAGAAGCTTTCCGGCGGCGGGACGCCATCCGGGCCATTGAGTTTTATGCGGGTATTCGACCAGATTGCCGGGGTTATCAAATCCGGTGGAAAGACACGCCGGGCTGCCAAGATGCAGAGCCTGAAGGTGACGCATCCTGACATAGAGGCTTTTATAAGCTGCAAGACCAGGGAGGAGAAGAAAGCGTGGGCTTTGATTGAACAAGGCTATGATGGCGCGTTTGGTGGAGAGGCCTATGAGTCGGTTATGTACCAGAACGCCAACACTTCGGTTAGGTTGACCGATGAGTTTATGCAGGCCGTTGAGAATGACGGCAGCTTTGAGACCAAAGCGGTAAAGACAGGCGAAACCATTGACACGTTAAAGGCGCGCGAAATCATGCGTAAAATCGCTGAAGGGACGCATGTCTGTGGTGATCCCGGTGTTCAGTATGATACTACAATCAACCGGTGGCATACGTGCAGCAACTCGGGTTCCATCAATGCGAGCAATCCGTGTTCTGAATTCATGTTTGTGGATGACAGCGCGTGCAATCTGGCTTCGGTAAACCTGATGAAGTTTGTTGATGAGTCCGGTTATTTCGATGTTGACCTTTTCGAGCATGTAGTACGCCTTTTTATTATTGCGCAGGACATAATCGTGGACGGATCAAGCTATCCGACACAACAGATTGCCGAAAATTCACACCGATTCAGGCCGCTAGGTCTGGGGTACGCGAATCTTGGCGCGTTGATCATGCGCATGGGGTTGCCTTATGACGACGCTGAAGGCCGGGCTCTGGCAGCTAGCATTACAGCGCTTATGACCGGCGCCGCATATTCGGCTTCTCAGGAGATGGCCCGGGTGAAGGGGCCGTTTGACGAATACGAGAAGAACAGGGAGCCGATGCACGAGGTTGTCAGAATGCATCATGACGCTCTTAATGAAATAGACGGCGGGTTGTGTCCCCCTTATCTTCTGCGGCGCGGCAGGGAGATATGGGAGGATGTTCTGAAAACATGCGACGATACAGGCTTTAGAAACTCGCAGGTCACTCTGCTGGCTCCGACAGGCACTATAGGTTTTGTGATGGACTGCGATACAACCGGTGTTGAACCGGATATTGCGCTTGTCAAGTACAAGCAGCTTGCAGGCGGCGGGATGCTTAAAATTGTGAACAAGACAGTAAGGCCTGCGCTGGCCAGGCTGGACTACACCGATGATCAGATTGAGGCGATTATAAAATACATCGATGAGAACGAGACTATTGAAGGCGCGCCTTACCTTAAGAGTGAGCATTTGAAGGTGTTTGATTGCGCGTTCAAACCGCGAAACGGTCAGCGTTATATTGAGTACAAGGCTCACCTTCGGATGATGGCTGCTGTTCAACCATTCCTCTCGGGCGCGATAAGCAAGACTGTTAATATGCCCCAGGACGCGTCTGTCAATGACATCATACAGACGTACATTGACGGATGGAAGATGGGGCTGAAGGCAGTGGCCATCTATCGGGACGGCTCAAAGAAGACTCAGCCGATGAATGTCGGCAAGGAAAAGAAAGAGAAGGTATCGGATGCCAGGGTCACGCCCACACCGCTGCGACGCAGGCTTCCGCTTACCCGGCAGTCTATAACTCATAAATTTGAAGTTGCCGGGCATGAGGGCTATCTGACGGTGGGAATGTATGAGGACGGCGCCCCTGGTGAGGTGTTCATTACCATGGCGAAAGAAGGAAGCACAGTAGGCGGGACTATGGACGCGTTCGGAACAGCCATATCTCTTTGTCTCCAGTATGGTGTTCCGGTCCAGGAGCTGTGCCAGAAGTTTGCGCACAGCCGTTTTGAGCCGAGCGGTTTTACAAAGAATCCGGATATACCGATTGCCAAGTCGATAGTCGATTATATCTTTCGCTGGCTGGACGCTACCTTCCCGGGAGGGAAGGCGGACCAGGTGCTGCCTCCTGCCTCTGCTGACAGTTCCGCAGGCAACCATAACGAACTTCCCGAAGGGGACGGAAAGGTTTCTATTATGACTGCCTCAATGATAGAACAGGAGCAGCAACGCGTGGACGGACAGTTTGAGCATTTCCAGGAAGATGCTCCGACCTGCGATGTGTGCGGCGCGATTACTGTGCGTAATGGCGCATGTTACCGGTGTTATAACTGCGGCAACTCAATGGGGTGTTCATAAGCCTTTCATGAAGCTTACCGATGGAACAGTTGTGGAACACCGCTCTCGAGGCTCGGACTACAGGGAGCTGGTTTTTCTTGTTCCGGAGATTGCTGCATTCGCAGCGCCGGGTCAGTTTATTCATTTGAAAGTGCCGCGTTTGAGTAATGCGACTTTACGCCGGCCTTTCAGTATATACAAGGTTTCAGATGATGGGCGCCTTTCCATTATCTATAAGAAAGTGGGCAGGGGAACTCAAGCCCTTGTCAATGTTGTTGAAGACGAGTGTGTAAGTATTCTCGGGCCTCTAGGCAACGGATTCCCCATGCCCGGAAATGAATCTTTACCGGTGCTTGCCGGGGGCGGATATGGCATTGCGCCGCTGGTGTTCCTTGCAAAACGCTCAGGGCGTTGTGGAGCCGCGTTCATAGGTGCCGCGACGGCCGATGACGTGCTGTGTTCGGACGAGCTTGAGGCAATGGGCTGGGATGTAAAGGTGGCTACTGAGGACGGCTCGAAGGGGAGAAAAGGACTTGTCACCGATATTTTCGATCAATGGGTACGCTCGTTGCCGAATGGCAACGTGCCGGAAATATATGCGTGTGGTCCGGACGGCATGCTTAAAGCGATCGGGAACAGAGCCGGCCACAAGGGTTGGAAGGCGTGGCTATCGCTTGACCGCCACATGGGTTGCGGACTGGGGGCTTGTCTTGCGTGTGTCCAGAAGGTGCGTTTGAGGGATGGGAGCGAGGTTTTGCGCAGAGTGTGCAAGGATGGGCCGGTATTTGAAGCCGGGGAAGTGGTTTGGTGAGCGAAGGGAAATCAAGGGCCTGGCCATACTTGGAGTTGAGGGCCGAAGGAGATCATGGGCGTTGACTTGACAGTTGAAATTGGGGACATGAGGTTGAAAAATCCGGTCATGGTTGCTTCGGGTACTTTCGGCTATGGACAGGAATATGCGGAAGTTGTGGATGTTGACAAGCTGGGGGCCATCGTGACCAAAGGTGTTGGCGTTGAGGAGTGGCAGGGAAATGCTTATCCGCGGCTGGTCGAGACTCCCTGCGGATTGCTGAATGCCGTTGGGCTGCAGAATCCGGGGGTGGAATATTTTATTAAAAAATACATGCCTTTTCTGAAAGTGTGCGACGCTTGTGTTCTGGTTAATGTCTGGGGGCGGACCGTGAGTGAATATGTTGAAGTAGCTTCGCGTCTTAACACAGTTGAGGGTGTTGACGGGATTGAACTGAATGTGTCGTGCCCTAATATCAAAGAAGGCGGTATAGCTTTTGGTACCGACCCGGACATGTTAAGGATGGTGGTTCGAGAAGTGCGGCGAAAAATTCGCTCTCCTTTAGTGGTAAAGCTGTCTCCGAATGTTTCAGACATTTCTTTGGTTGCCCGCGTTTGCGAGGACGAGGGAGCCGATGCGGTATCATTGATTAACTCCATACCTGCAATGGTTATAGACACGGAGACCCGGAAGCCGGCGCTTTCAAATGTTGTTGGCGGATTGTCAGGCGCTGCAATACATCCGGTGGCAACCAGGATGGTCTGGCAGGCTTCGCAGTCGGTGGATATTCCTGTAATAGGGATGGGAGGAGTAACGGGCGCTGAATCTGCGGTCGAGCTGATGCTGGCGGGCGCTTCCGCTGTTGCGATAGGATCCGCCAATTTTTCCGATCCGGAAGTTGCGGTTGCAACTGTGGAAGGAATCCGTAAATACATGGAACGCCATGGCTTTGGCTCAGTATCCGAGCTGTGCGGAGCGATGCTGCTATGAGGCGCAGACGTTTTGTTGTTTTTCTGGCGCTTCTGGTTTTTGGCCTGTGCGTTGCAATCTGGATTTTCTGGTTTCCTTATGCTCCGGGAAGTGTCTATCGTGTCATTCCCAACCATGCTGCTTTTGTAAGCCGCCATGATGATCTTGCCAACCGATGGCGATTGCTGCTGGATAACCCTGTTGCAGGAACCGGTTTGAAGTTTGCCGGGGTCAGCGAGGAACGTCGTTTTCTCCAGTCTGAGCCTGGCATTGACGAGCTGTTGAATCTTGTGGCGGGAAAACGAACAGTTATTGCTTTTGTTCCCTCGCTTGGAGGCCAGCCAGCCTGGATTCTTGCGAGCTGGATGGGCGGTTATACACAGTTCTTGAGATGGCTTTGGGGTAGCAGGGGAGTGGATGGATTGCGATTTGAGCGGGTGCGGATCGATGGCGGGTATAACATTTGGAGAATTAAAAAGAGGGGGGAGAGTTCACGCGGGTTCCTTTCTGCTGCGGCAGTGGACGGAGTTTTTGTGGTTTGTTTGTCTCGCGACCCGAATGCAGTCAGACACCTGGTTCACTATTCGGAAATACAGCCCGGAAAGGGCAACGACTTCTGGTTGGACAGGGTTGGTGATGGCACGGCAAAGGATTCCGGATGGGTTTCGGCTCAGATTACAGGCACTGAGTTTGCCGGGATGGGAGATCTGAGTTATTCGGTTCCGTTCCTCAACGAAGATTCCATGGTCGCGGAGGCGGAAGTATTTTCTTTGTATGTAAGCGCAATCCAGTCCCTTCAAGGCTCGCGTTTAACGTTGAAACATCATACTCAAGTTGCGGAGCTGTCGAAAGTCCTCGGCAGGGCCCCCTCCGCATTGATGGTTTGTTCATGGGCAATTCCGAGGAGTCTTATTGGAATGCTGGTTGACGAGGAAAATCCGGTCATGGGGATGATCAAGCGCTATGGCGGTGCAGACGGGTTGTTTTTCCTTGCCTTTATGAGTGATGAGTATGGTGGAGAGGCAAACGATTTTTCTGTCCCTGCGGTGACAGCAGGACTCTATATAGGCGATGGCCCGGATGTAATCAAAGAGATTGACCATGTTATTGACAAGTTAAATGCTGAATATGGTGCGGCTTTGTTGCCACGGAAAATTGAAATGGCAGGGACCAACGCTGTGGTTCTTGATAATACGAAACCGGGATTCTATGGCAATCTACAGCAGGATGAGAAGCCGGTGCTGATACAGAGGGGCCGATGGCTTCTGCTTTCATCCAGTTCGGTAAGTCTTTCGGCTGTTCTTGATGGGGCAGAGCGGATGGATGAAGTTGAACCTTTTCTTTCGGCCGATGAATTATCCAGGACAGAGGTTTTTGCCTCGGAAGACAAGATCTTTGCCGGTAAAATCAATGTTGCTGGAACGCTTTCCGGGCTGAGGGACGGATTTGCCACAGCATACCTGCATCTCAACAACAAAGCTCCTGCACAGGCGAACAGAGCAAAGCATCTTCTTGCTCAGACGCAGTATATTGATTCGCTGACCGGACGTCTGGAAAGCGCCCTTTTCCATGTGTCGCCGGAAGGCGACAGTTTTCACATTGGCATTGAAGTCAAAGGAAAGAAACGCGACCGGGAAAACCTGGTTGCGTGCAGCTCAGATTACTCCTGCGCGACCTGTTGTTCAGCGCGGGATTGAGAAAAAATTATGAACTCTGCGAGCAGGCTGAGTTGTCAGGACGCCCTTTTGCCGGAGGCTTTTTTTATGCGCGCGCGTTCCGCTCGGCGTTGTTTGCGTTTGCGTTCGCGAGTTGTCGGGTACACATTCCAGGGCAGCCATTTATCCAGCCATGCAAGCAGTTGACCGATTCGGAAAATTATGGAGGTTCCCTCCTGTATGGCGATCGGTTTACCAAAGGCTTTTCCGGCCACAATTACAGCAGCGACAAGTGCTGTCATAATTGTGGTAGCGGCCACAATGGACGAATTTGCAGTGTTTTGCATTAAGCTGAGGACGATTGTGACGCCGACAGCTCCAGCGAGAGTTCCACATACGTCGCCCACAACGTCATTGCAGAAACTTGCCACGCTGTGTGCGTTTCTCACAAGCGCCAGGGCGTGATTCGCTCCGAAAATACCTTTTGCCGCCCGGGCACGGAGAGGTTCTTCGTTTGCTGCTGCTGCGGCAATGCCGATTATATCGAAGATTGTGCCAGCCAGGATTACTACCAGCAGGACCATGAACGAGAAGAAAACAAAAGTGATGTTTTCTATGATGGCCTGTGATACAAGGCCTGACAATAATGCGAGGAGCAGAGCCCAAGCGCCTACGGTCAGGCCGTGTTTAAAGGCAAATGCAAAATTCGGTCTATTGTTTTTTGACAAAGCGCAGCTTTTCTTTTCTTAATCAAGTTATCCAGCAATAGGCTGTCAGCAGCTTAACGGGTTAATACTACGCCTTAAGGTCCAGCAGGTTTTCCCTGCGGTTCTGCCCGCCACGGGCGGGTGGTTTCCCTTTATGAACCGCATTGTCCTTGCGGACAAGGCTGGACTGCCACTTAGTGCGTACTTCAATCCCCGTCAAGCAACGCCAAACGGCGAACAGTCTAGGAGCTTTCCTCGAGGGCTTCTTTTCGTCTTCTAGCCTCTTTTGCAGCGCCGGTTTAGGCCCGTAAGCCATCCCCCGGCTCCACGCAAGGCAGGCTACACTACACACAGCTTTAACCGCATGCAGGTTCATACCCCATGTCGTAGTCCGTGCTGCGCTCGCCGGTACCACAAGCATGGGTCTCCACGGGAAAAGGGCATTTGCCCGCATGCCATTGCGGATTCCCCCCTTCCCTTAACTCCCAGAATCGACCCCCGACTGGGCGTCGGCAGCCAACACCAGGAACTTCACAGGTTTGCCCTTGGCGGATTTTTAGCCCCGCCTTCGAAGTCGACGAAACCCACTAGAATACTGCGCCGACAGCCGAAAAATCATTTATTTCAGCATTATTCTTATAATATATATACGCTCAAAGTCGCAGTTAAGCAAGCAGTAATTTTTCTGTTTAGCCATCAGGTTCACACATTCCCGTAAAACTTCATTCAACTCAGCTTTCGCCCCGACCCTGCAAGAGGGCCTGGCTATCGCCGGAGCGATATGGTGTCTCGCATTGTCTCATGTGCCGTTTATAATGGATACAGATCGAGACATCAGGCAGTTGTACGTTGGTTTGCTGTGATATCACAACACCTTAGGCGTTAGCATGTTATGCGCAATTGCTTTGCATTGTGTTCACCTGGCATATTTCTAGCTTCCAATACAGATGAGTTGTAAAAAGGCGTTTAAGGATATGAGCAGAGAGGTTGATAATCTTATAGAAAAGTCTGTTGGGCTTGCGATTGAGCTTTGTGATGTTGCTGAACAGGGACAGGCGGTGAGTGATGAGAGGGGGTGCTCAGTTTTTTTCGGGGTGGTAAGAGATTGTGCCTATGCGATTATGCTTCGGGCTGAAAGGGAGAAGAAAATAAGAGGTAATTTTTGTGTGAAAGATGGATTAAAGGAGGGGTTGAGAGATGAATAAAATTCTGCCATTAGTGGTTTTGTTAATGTTGATGGGGAGCGAAGCTTCTGCGAAGAGTCAGTGCAAAATTAAAACTCCTGAAAAGGGAGAAAATATAAAGGAGCTATGGCTACAGGATGTTGAAAAGGCAATGCAAGAGGCAAAAAAGAAAGACTTGCCTGTTATGATCAATTTTTCCGGTTCTGACTGGTGTGGATGGTGCATAAAGCTCGATAAAGAAGTTTTTTCCAGGGATAAGTTCAGGAAGTTTGCCAGGGAAAACCTTGTGCTTGTACTGGCGGATTTTCCCAGGGCAAAAGAGCAGGACGAAGCTGTGAGCAAACAGAACAAGAAACTGCTGGAGAAATACGGTGTTAGGGGCTTCCCGACGATTTTACTGGTGGATAGCAAGGGAGACGTAATTGCCCGCACGGGCTACAGGCCCGGCGGATCTGGTAAGTATGTAGCGCACCTTAAAGACCTGATTGGAAAGGAGGAACAAAAGGAAAAAGTAGTAAGTGAGTGATAATCGTAGGAACAAATGTTACCCGGAGGCGGTTAATTCAGGCGCGCCGCCAGCCGGGCACAGGGCAGGGCCGAAAGGCCCTGCCTTTTTTGTAAGCCGAAGCCATGTGACAAACGAGGGCCAGTGGACTTGACATTCCGGCCGGATATTACGACGGTGCAGACATGAAAAGCAAAAATCAGGGTGTTCAGAAAGAGATTGTGTTTGACGGCAGACCGCTGAGCCATGGTGTTGCGGTAGCCAGGGTTTGCATGTTTAACGAGAATCGCCACAGTAATCTTCCGATGTACAAGGTAGATGGGGCTGGCCGTGAGAAGGAGTTAAAGCGCCTGGAACGCGCGGTGGAACTCGTCCTGGTGCGTATAGAAGAAATCAGGCAGAGGGTTGAACAGGATATCGGGCCGGCTGAAGCGGAAATATTTGTGGCGCACATCATGATACTCAAAGACGAGGAGGTGCTTGGCAGCCTGAGGAAGGAAGTGGAAGAGCAGGGTAATAACGCCGAATCTGCTGTAAGGCGTGTGCTCGATTCCCTTGAGGACCGGATGCGCCAGCTGGATAATGCGTTCATGCGCGAAAGAGCGACAGACGTCGGAGAAATCAAAAGCCGTCTTCTTGATGCGCTTGGGAATATGAGGCCTTCGCTTCAATGCGCGGACGATGCTCTCTGCCAGCGGGGACGTGATCGAATTATCGTTGCAGAGGAACTGACACCCAGCCTGACTTTGGATATTGATATTGAACATACTGTCGCTTTTGTGACCGAGCGGGGCGGCAGGAATTCGCATGCGGCCATATTAGCCCGAGCGCTGGGAATCCCCGCTGTAAGCGGCCTGGCCGGTTTCAGGGAATCAGTTGGATGTGGGGTGGAACTGCTTGTCGACGGCCATACAGGCAGAGTAGTGGTGTGGCCGGAAGAAGATACTGTCCGCGAGGCCAAATCCCATGAAGCCAAGGTTTTCAGAAAACCTACCGCAATCGAGCCTGTGCCGGGTTTGACGGTTATGGCGAATCTAAGCCTTCATTCAGATATAGAGGATGCGGAAGAGATGATGGCCGAAGGGGTCGGTCTGTTCCGCACGGAGTTTGAAATAATAGCAAAGCAGAAGATGCTCTCTGAAGACGAAATGTTCGAGAGGTACATCGAAATTCTGAAAGCCTTCAAGGATCGGGTTGTGTTTATTAGGGCTTTGGATCTTGGAAGCGATAAGACTGTGCCTTTTCTTAATATCAGCAGGGAAGAAAACCCTTCTCTTGGCTGGAGGGGCACACGGTTGCTGTTGGGCGAAAAAGAACTTTTCAGCAAACAGGCCAGGGCTCTTGCAAGGGCCTCGAAAGACCGGGATGTATGCGTGATGTATCCGATGATAGTGGATGTCAATCAGTTCCGTAAGATTAAAAAGGCTTTCCAGGAAAACACGGTCGATATTGAAACCGGAACTATCAGTCACGGCGTTATGTTCGAGGTTCCTTCAGCCTGTCTAATGGCCGAGGACATTCTGCGGGAAGCGGATTTTGGAAGCATCGGCTCGAATGATCTTGCCCAATATCTTTTTGCTGTGGATCGTGAGAATGAGATGGTATCCTTTGACTACAATCCGGATCATCCGGTGTTCTGGCGTCTAATTGAGGAAATTGCGCAGGCAGGGCGAAATACGGGCAAACCTGTTTCCATCTGCGGCGAGATTGCGGGAGAGCCGGAATATACAACGAAGTTGCTTGATGCTGGTATCAGGTCGGTAAGCGTGAGCCCCAGGCGTATCCCCGGTGTCAGGCTTGCGGCAAAAGAATATTTCAGCAAAGCAACCGGGATTGCATCCGGCGGGGGCGGGAGGTTATGATAGGGCAAAGAGAAGCGCCGATGAAAGACAGAGAATTAAGTGTTGTTATTGTGGGGGCATCCGGGCACCTGGCGGGAGCAAAAATTATTCCCGCATTCTTTGCCCTGTACAGCCAGGACCGGTTGCCGCAGAAAATCAATGTTTTCGGGTTCGCCAGGTCCCGAATGTCGGATTCGGAATTTCGCGAGAAAATTGCCGGTTATCTTACGTGCAGGCACACGCCAGAAGCGGACTGCCAGAAGTTGAAACAGCAGTTTCTGTCCAGTTGTGTTTACGTGCCGGGCAAATACGATTCGGTTGACTCATTTCTTGATCTTTACGAACGCATGAAAGAGCGTGAGCAGTCTAGAGATGTCAACCGGATGTTCTATTTTGCCATCCCTCCGCTTGTCTTTGGCGACGTTGCGAATTCGCTGGCAGGGGCAGGATTTGTTGATTGCGGCGACCGGGGGCCGTGGACTCGCGTGGTTATTGAAAAACCTTTTGGCAGTGACCGGAAATCATCAGATGAGTTGACGCGTTTAATAAACGGGGTCTTTCCCGAGTCCCATATTTTTCGCATTGACCATTATCTTGGCAAAGAGGTCATACAGAACCTCATGGTCCTCCGTTTTGCAAACACGATTTTTGAGCCTTTATGGAACAGGCGCCACATTCAACGTGTGGAAGTTGAATGGAAGGAAGAGTCAGGGGTTCAGAATCGCGGCGGATATTTTGATCGGTTTGGAATTATCCGGGACGTTATGCAGAACCACATGATGCAGATTGTTTCGCTGCTGGCAATGGAACGCCCGGAATCTGTTGGCCCGGGATCTGTTCGTGACGAAAAAGTTAGAATACTCAAGAGTATCGAACCGCCAACCCTGGAGAGAATGGTAGTAGGCCAGTATGTTGCCGGGGAAGCAACGGCCGGGCCGGTTAGAGGTTACAGGGAAGAAGAATCCGTTCCTGATGATTCAAAAACGCCTACTTTTGCCGCGACCCGGCTGGAGATTGATAATGAACGGTGGAAAGGAGTTCCGTTTTTTCTCTGTGCAGGCAAGGGTCTTAATGAGAAATGCAACAGGGTCCGAGTCGTCTTCCATCCGGCGGCGGAGAACATTTTCCGCGAGCAGCCTGGATTTCTGTCCGCTAATGAATTGATAATTCAGATACAACCTAATGAATCATTGGCGCTCAAAGTGATGAACAAGGAACCGGGCCTGGGTTTGAAGCTGGTGGAGTCTGAACTGGACCTGAAATATTCCAAGGTTTTTGATAAACCTATTCCTGATGCTTACGAGCGTTTGTTGTTGGATGTTTTGAATGGAGACAAGAGTTTGTTTATACGCGCCGATGAACTTGCCGCGGCCTGGGACATATTTACTCCTGTGCTTCACGAGCTGGAAGAAAAAGGAATCGAGCCGGAGCAATATCCTGCTGGCGGCACAGGTCCTGTGAATTGCGGGCATTGTTTTCAAGACGAAAGTCATAAAAGCGATATGTGAGCATGTGAGTGTGTCGGTGTGCGGGCGAAGGCTCTGTCAGGTATAGAATTGTTGACGGAAGAACGAAAGGAGAAAAAGATGGAAGATGTGATTAGAGAAAAATGCAGCGGTGATCATAGCGGACATTTGTGTGTGCTGGTCAGCCAGAAGCGGTTTGACGAGGTGCGCGAACTGGCAAAAAATCCACAATACATATGCTTTAACTGCGGCCGGGTTGCCGCTTCAGATAAAAACCTGTGCAATCCCATGCCGCTCGAAGCTTGATTCCGCGGGCGCTCTCAGGCCTGTGCCAGGGCAAAGTTTTCGGCGTTATCCGGTATGCCGCCGGCAGGGGCCATGGAGGCTCGGATCTGCTGGTCGCTTTCCTCTGCCGGTTCGGATTGTAACATCATTTGGTCCAGTATCTGTCCCCATTTGAAATCCCGGTGGGAAAGGCTCTCGATATTCTTTTTCATTTTCATGTATTCGCAGGGTGATTCGAGCTTCATGCCGGTAAGCTTCAGCGCTTTGGCGACCCATGCAGAGGGATTTGTCGGGGGCAGAACAAAGCCTGTGGTTCCGTCTTTGATTATTTCCTGCGGACCGCCTGCGTTTGTGACAAGCGCGGGAGTCCCGCAGGCCTGGGCTTCCAGGATTACCATGCCGAAAGTGTCGGTTGTGCTTGGGAACACAAACAGGTCGGCCGCTGAGAAAAATGCAGGCAGCTCGCTCCGGTCTTTGCGCCCGGTAAAAACGGCCTTGGGATAATCCTTCATCTCCTTCTTCAACCATTCGAGTTCGGGGCCGTCTCCAACTACAAGCAGATGGATTCTGTCCGACGATTTACAGAGTTTTTTGTATACCTGGGCCAGCATAGCAATGTTCTTTTCTTTGCCGACCCTTCCCGCGTAGATCAAAACCATATCGTTTTTGTTCAAGCCGTACCTTGCGCGTATTTGATTCTGCTCAGCTTCAGGGGCCATATGGAACTCGCTATCCACCCCTCTTTTAAAAATTTTCATCTTGGCGGCATCGAAACCCCTGCGGGACAGGATCGAAATGTACTGTTGAGTTGGCACACGGATCTCGTCCATCAGCCTGTAGAACCAGCGAGTGTATGTTTCGGTCACGTTTGACACCCATTCATCGCCTATGAAGTAATCAGACTGCCTTGTAAAGTCAGTGTGGTAGATGCCGGTGCAGTTGATATCCATGAGCCTGGAAGCCAGGAGTCCAACCAGGCCTACCGGCCCTGGGGTTGAGATCACTATCTCGTCGGGGTTCTCCTGCGAGATCATGTCGATAGCTCTCAGGACCGAGGGGAGCCGGAGGGTGCAGGTCGGATAAAAGTCCGGCGCATAGGTATGGATGCAGGGCAGGTTCAGAACGGTGGGCGGCATATTTTCAGGCATTTCTGATTCCGGCAGCGATGTAACCAGTTTCATGGGCCGGCCATCCTTGTGAGCCGCCCGTGCCAGGCTCTGCATTGTAACGGATACTCCATTGAGGTCTGTTAATGTGTCCGAAAACCAGAGGATTTTTTTCTCGCCCTGTTGTTCTTTTCTGTCGAACCTTTGTCTTAACTCTTTGAACAGGTTCCGATCCAGATAGAGATATCTTATAGCGGTAAAGAAGGGCGCGGAGAGAAAAACAGCAGGCAGTGCGGCAGAGAAATTTTTAACCAGCCTGGAAGTATTCCCTTTGCGGAGGTCTTGTTCCAGCGACTTGAAGATCATACTCAGAAAATCGTCGGAAAGTTCAGAAATGTTGTTATAGATCCTGTCAATCTGGGCATCGACCGTTAGTCCGGTCTTGTTGGTGCAGCTTTCCAGCAGGTCGCCGAAGAACCGGACCATAATTCTGTCATCGCTGTCCTTCTTTAATTTCATTCTTTGCATGGCGAGCCAGTTTTTCCAGCCAAGTTGCCGGTTTTCGAACAGCATGGCGTTGATAAGGTACCAGAGCCCGCCTCCGTTGTGAGACGCGCGTTCCTTTGAAAAATCATAGGCAATTTTATAGATTGCGAAGGCAAGAGATTTATGGTTGCTGCTTCTGCCGCTTGCGAAGGTCTCCTTGTTCCTGATGCTGTCTATAAGTTCCTTGATGGTGCAGTCGTGGGCGAGAGTATATGTTTCCCCGGCAAAAAGGCCGGCGTGGTCATCTGATCCGCCAGTGAAGCCTTTTATCCACGGATCCTTGCTCCATGGTTCAATGCCGTATTTATTGTAGAGGCGGTCGATGTGCCCTGGTGTCAGGTTGTGAAGAGCCCTGACCCATGCGCGGTTGTATGACTGGTTCCTTGCCCCGTTAATGCCCTCGAATACATCAAAAAGAAGAATGAGTTTTTCCAGGGTCTCTATTGTAAGCTTGCCGTTCACGCTGTAAGTGGCGTGCGCTACTGAGCACGCAATGTTATTGTCTTTCAGGTATTCGCGAAGGTCGTATATGTTTGCCCTGGCTCTGGAAATGCCGGCAAATTCATCCCGGGTTATGTCGTATGCGAGCACATGAACTTTGCACCCGTTTTCGGGGAAATATGTAGTTATTTCGGCGCTGACAAATGAATCTTCCGGATGAAGTTCTTTCAAGCGCAAGGCCCCGTCGATTGTGTTATGGTCGGTCAGAGTGACATAATTCATCCCGCGTTCTTTTGCGATACGATATACATCTTCAATGGGCGTGTAAGATTCCTGGGTGCCGATCCTCTGCAGGAACCATTCTGCGGGGTGCTTTGAATATGTGGAATGAACATGTAGATCAGCCGTCGTCATATGTTGCCTGCCTTCTCAGTTAAGATCGATGCAGCTCCTTGTATTTTCATGCGCAAATAACTTAACGACTGACTGTTAGCGCGCGGTTCAGCCTTGATTCAAATTGTGTAAGGAATGAAAAGGCCCTGTCAATTCATTTCATGCTGTATTATGGTGTTTCGGATTCAGGGTTTTGGCTTGTCCGCCATGCGGGTGATTTCTATAATCATGGAAACAGATACGCTTTTAAGGGAACGATGTGTGCGGAACTTATGATCTGACGGGGGATGTATGACGGATAAAATTGAGACATACTGGTTGGGATTTGATCTTGGGGCAACTAAGATGATGGCCACTGTCTTTGACGGCGCTTACAGGAAACTGGGTTCCAGCCGGCGCAAGACGAAAAGCCGCAAGGGCAGCGACAACGGAATGGAACGCATCAGGGAGACAGTGCGTGAGGCGCTGGACGAGGCGGGACTTGGCAAAAAAAATCTTGCAGGAGCCGGCGTAGGAAGTCCCGGCCCGCTGGATCTTGAAAGCGGCATGCTTCCCGCAACCGCAAACCTGGGATGGGAAGATCTGAATCTGAAGGCTTTGTTTGAAGATGAGCTGCATTGTCCAGCAGTGATTGTGAATGATGTCGATGCAGGGGTTTACGGCGAGTATCGTTTCGGAGCAGCCCGGAAAGCGCGTTGTGTAGCCGGATTATTTCCCGGAACGGGCCTTGGCTCAGGCTGTGTATATGAGGGAGAAATACTGCGCGGCAGGCGAATGTCCTGTTTTGAAATCGGCCATTGCCAGGTTCTTCCCGGAGGTTCTGTGTGCGGATGCGGCCAGCGCGGGTGCCTTGAGACGGTTGCAAGCAGGCTCGCCATCTCAGCCCAGGCTGCGGCTGCCGCTTATCGCGGAGAGGCGCCCCACCTGCTGAAAGAAAAAGGGTTGGATCTTTCCAGGATTCGCAGCAAGTCTTTGGCTTCTTCGGTTGCGGCCGGGGACAAGACGGTCGAAAAGATTATTCGTGATGCGGCAAGATGGTTAGGCGTCGGAGCGGGCATGCTTGTCAATCTCCTGGCCCCGGATGTTATAATCCTGGGAGGCGGGTTGGTGGAAGCCATGCCGGAGTTATACATGGAAGAAGTTACTGCCGCAGCAGCCGTAAGCGCCGTGTCTTCCCTTTCTGAAACCTTTGAAGTCAAGGTGTCTGCTCTGGCTGACGATGCGACGGTTACCGGAGCGGCCGCCTGGGCGCAAAAAATCATAACGGGTCAAGCGCCATGAAAGAGGCCGGCAGGAATCAGGTCGAATATGCGCAGAAGGACGGGAATCTTTCGGCAGTTATAGAACTGGGCAGCACGTCGGTCCGTATGGTTGTGGCTCAATTTATTGATGGTTCAGTGCGCACACTTGATTCGCTTCAACAGCCCGTGACCCTGGGCAAAGACACGTTTACCCTGGGATATATAGGGAAGACGGCCACGGAGCAATGCGTCAGGGCCCTTCGTAGTTTCCGCAGGATACTTGATGAGTATGCTATTGGTTCCGGCGGCGATATAGAAGCGGTCGCGACCAGCGCGGTGAGGGAGGCCGCAAACAGCGAGGCGTTTCTCGACCGGATATTCATTGCTACCGGCCTGGATGTCCGGGTTCTCGATGAAACTGAGACAAACAGGATCACATACCTTGGTGTTCATTCCGTTTTCCAGAAGGAGCAGCAGTTTAAAAACCGCGACGCGCTGGTTATGGAAGTAGGGGGCGGAAGCACTCAGGCCATACTTCTGCGAAAGGGGCAGGTGGGGCACTCACACACTTACCGTCTTGGATCATTGCGCCTTAGGCAGATGCTGGAGGATTTCAGCGCCGCAGTGTCTGATCGCAGACAGCTTACGGAAAGCCAGATACTGAACGTTATTGAGCAGGTGGTGCGCGATCTGCCGCCGAAAGGACGCAGGTGCATGCTGGCGCTTGGGGGAGAGATTCGTTTTGCAATGGGTTATCTGCACAGAACATCAAAGACCGGCAGCCTGTCCAGCCTGAGCGTTGCGGAGCTTTCGGAACTGACAGATCGTATTCTGGAGCTTTCAACAGAAGAGATCGTCCGGAAATATCACGTCTCATACCCGGAAGCCGAGACGCTGGGACTCGGGTTGCTGGTTTATGTCCGGCTGGCTGAAAGCCTTGGGCTCAAGTCAATCTATGCAGGCAGGGCCAGTTTACGCGACGGTTTGTTACAGGAAAAAAATACCGGCATGTCCTGGACGGCTGAATTCAAACAGCAGATATACAATTCGGCTCTGGACATAGGCGAAAAGTATGATTTTGACCGGAAACATTCGGAACATGTGCGCAATCTGGCGCTACAGCTTTTTCATGCTTTGAAAGACGAACATCACCTTGGCGAGAGGTACGAGATAATACTCACAGTCGCCGCCCTTCTGCATGATATAGGCATGTTCATCAGCAATCGCAGCCATCACAAGCATTCAATGTATCTTATACTTAATTGCGACATTTTCGGAATGAGCGCCCGGGATCTGCTGCTTACCGCCCTTGTTGCCAGGTATCACCGCAAGGCTGTGCCTCGGGCCAGTCACGACCGGTACATGAATCTGGCCCGTAAAGACAGGGTTGTGGTTTTAAAACTTGCGGCGATTCTTAGGGTAGCCGACGCGCTGGATCGCGGCCATATGCAAAGGCGCAAGGAGTTGAATGTTCGTTTTGAAGAGGGAAGGATGGTGATCGAGATGCCGAATGCAGGCGATCTTGCTATGGAACAGCACGGTTTGAGAGAGAAGGGGCAGATGTTTGCCGAGGTTTACGGAAAGGATGTGGTTCTTACGGACTCGGGGAAGGATGAAACAAAGTGGACAGAGATATATTCCTGAACAGGGAGCTGAGCTGGCTGGAATTCAACCACAGGGTGCTTGAAGAAGCCAGAAGCGATTCTGTGCCGTTGCTGGAACGGCTGAAATTTCTTTCAATTACAGCGTCCAACCTGGATGAGTTCTTCATGGTTCGCGTAGGCGGACTGGAGCTGCTGCGCCGGCGCGGGGCAAGGAAGAAAGATGCTTCCGGAATGACTCCGGTTCAGCAGCTTGGACAGATAAGCGAACGGGTCAGGCGAATGGTGGACGACCAGTATTCCTGTTATCTGAATCACCTGGAACCGCAATTGCGCGATGCGGGCATTCGCGGCCTCGGAGTGTCGGAACTAAACCGGGAACAACGGGCATATGTGTCTACCTTTTTTGAAAACCAGGTATTTCCCGTTGTAAGTCCCATGGCCGTGGATTCGCCCGATTCTATTCCGTTTTTGGCCGGGCTGGAACTTCATCTTGCTGTTCGCATAAAACGCGAGGCAAATTCAGAGCGCCCCGGTTTTGCAATTATCCCGATAGGGCGTGGGTTGCCCAGGATAGTGACTTTGCCTGCGGAAGGCGAGTTTGCTTATATTTTTGTGGAAGATATTATAAAAGACCGACTGTTCCGGCTTCTTCCTGATGAGGAAGCCGCAGAATCAGTTGTGTTCAGGGTTACCAGGAACGCTGATCTTCGAGTGCACGAAGACGATGCCGGCGATTTTCTGTCCGAGATGGAGACGGTTTTGAGCGAGCGCAAGCGGAGCAGTTGCGTGCGCCTTGAAGTGGAAGGCTCTGTCTCGAAAACCATGCTGTCTTTTCTTGAAAAGGGGCTCAATGTCAGGGATCAGAGCGTATTCAAGGTCCCCAGGATCGTCGATCTTTCTGAGTTGAGCAGCATGACTTCTACTGGAGGCTTCGAATCGCTGAAATACGAAGAATGGCAGCCGCAGTCTGTGCCCGAGCTGGACCGAAGCAGGAGTATTTTCAGCGAACTCTCTGACAGGAATCTTCTTATGTGCCATCCTTATGAAACCTTTGAGCCTGTGCTCAGATTTATGGATGAAGCTGCCAGAGACCCTCAGGTTCTGGCCATTAAGCAGACTCTCTACAGGACCAGTTCGGACAGTCCTGTTATTGCCTCTCTTAAGCGAGCCGCGGAAAACGGCAAATATGTCACCGTAGTTGTGGAACTGAAAGCCCGTTTTGACGAAGCCAGGAACATTGAATGGGCAAAGGCCCTGGAAGAGGCAGGGGTGCAGGTTATATATGGAGTGCGAGGACTCAAGACGCATTCAAAGGTATGCATTGTAGTCAGGAAGGAAGCCGCCGGAGTGGTCAGGTATATACATTTTGGAACCGGCAATTATAACGAGAAAACAGCCAGGCTATACAGCGATATAAGTTATTTTACCAGCGGAGAGGACTTTGGACGCGATGCCTCGGCGTTCTTCAATGCTGTGACCGGATATACCGAACCGCAGGAGTTGCTCAAGATCTCGGCGGCGCCGACCGGTCTGAGGGAACGGCTGCTTGAACTCATCGAAGGCGAAAGGCAACGCTCGCTGCAGGGACAGCCCGGGTTCATAAAGGCCAAGATTAACTCGCTGGTCGACCCCGGAATTATCGAAGCATTGTGCAAAGCGTCGCAGGCCGGAGTTGAAATTGAACTTAATGTGCGGGGTATATGTTGCTTGAAACCGGGAATCAAGGGAAAGAGCGAAAATATTTCAGTTGTCAGTATCATAGACAGGTACCTGGAACACAGCCGCATTTTCTATTTTCACAGAAACGGCGACTCCCGAATATTTATTTCAAGCGCGGACTGGATGCCGCGCAACCTGGATCGCCGGCTCGAGCTTATGGTTCCGGTGGATGATTCGGAATGCAAAAAGAAGATCGTTTACATACTGGAGACTTATTTTAAGGATAATGTGAAGTCCTGGATGCTCCAGCCAGACGGCTCGTACTGCAGGAGAGAGGCCGGACCTGGAGAGCCGGCTGTAAGAAGCCAGGAGGTTCTCTATCGCAAAGCCGTAGAATCTGCGCGCCAGGCGGAGTATGTCGGTAAACGTTTTTTTGAACCGCATTATGCCCCGTCACGATCCAGATAATGCCTTCATATCCGGGGTCTATATGATTTACAGGGTGAAATCACATTGAGGTTTGCTGCGCGGGAATGAGCCACATGCAGATAAAGCTAATTGATGGAATCGGGCCTTTTTTCCGCGACTACAGGGGAAAGAGTATTAACTGGTCCAAAGCGCCTTTCGGGAACCTGGAGAAGAACGGCGATATTGACAAGGATAAGTTCCGGCTTGTGCGCGAGGACTTCAAGCGATTCGCAGACACAGTTTCGACTCTCGGTTTCAATTCGATATCCCTGGACGATCTTGCGCATATGGTGGATCACGATTTCTATCCGGACAAATTGAAAGCCAAACTTCGTTCTTACAGGAGCCAGTATTCCCGATTGTTCAAAATCGCCGGCGAGGCTGGACTGGATGTCTATGTTACGACCGATATAATGTATTTCAACAGGGCGATAGCCAGAAATGCAGGCGATAAAGATCGCGGCATAATTGAGTTTCTGGCTTCTTCGATTGAGAATATTTTCAAAACTTTTCCCGAAGCTAAGGGAATTATTGCAAGGATCGGCGAATGCGACGGTGTTGATGTGGAAGGGGATTTCCGAAGCAGGCTCATTATCAGAAAACCTTCTCAGGCCAGATTGTATATTGACAGTCTGCTACCTGTTTTCGAAAAGTATGATCGCAATTTTATCTTCCGTACCTGGACAGTTGGCGCATACAAAATCGGAGATCTGGCGTGGAACCGCAACACTTTTGACCAGACATTTGACGGCATTGAGAGCAATAATTTTATCCTGTCCATGAAGTACGGTGAAACGGATTTTTTCCGTTTTCTGCCTCTGAACAACCTTTTTTTTCGAAGCGCTCACCGCAAAATTATTGAACTCCAGGCAAGGCGGGAATACGAAGGATTCGGCGAGTATCCATCTTTTGTCGGGTGGGATTACGAGTCATACAGGGACCAGTTAAGGGATGCGGAGAATATGGCTGGTTTCTCTGTATGGTGCCAGACCGGGGGGTGGGGTCCCTTTAATAAGCTTACCTTCCTGGAAAATTCGTCTTTGTGGAACGAGGCCAATACTTATGTCGCATTAAAACTGTTCTCTGATGGAATGTCCGCAAAGGAAGCAGCGAGGGAATTCTACTGCTGGAAGACAAAGACAGTCAAAGGCGCTGATAAATTTGTTGAATTGCTTGATCTGTCCGACCAGGTTATCAAGGAGCTTCTCTATCTTGACGATTTTGCCGAGCAGAAGATTTATTTTCGCAGGCTTCGTGTGCCGCCATTGCTTTCGGTCTACTGGGACCAGATATTTATCAACCATTGCGTAAGAAAACTGTTGAAATGTTTTGTTTCAGACGGTGAAGGCAAAATCAGGCAGGGATATTGCGCGCTCAAGAAAATTAACCGCATGATCGCGCTGGCCGTTGAAACCGGGCTGGATACAAGAGATCTGCATTTCGAGCGCGATACGTTTCGCATTCTTGCCATGGCGCGCGAGTATTATTTTCGGCCGTATTCAACCAGCATGGCAATGAGGCTGGAAAAGATGCGGGACAGTTACGAGCGTCGTTACCAGCCGTCATATTCCGCTGAACTGGACTTCTCTTCATTCACAATGCCAAGGTCGAGGCTTAAACTGCTTCTTGCCATTGTCCTGAGAAGACAGCGTGGATACAGGATGCTGGACAGAATTTTCACCATCAACCTTATGTCCATAGTGTATACATGGCTTCGGTTCCGGCGGGGGAAAACCGGCGGAAGATTCGCGCAGAATCGCGCGATGGGTATCGGTTCCATTTTCAAGTAATTGTGTCCGTTTCCATGTCTGTTTGTCGCTTTGTCTATCTCAAGATGAGACATTGTGTCGCGACCGTCTGAATAAAAGGCTTTGCTGTGACGTGACTTAGATATGAGCTACTTTACTGGCACATATCCTGCGGTATGCATGTAGGAAATATGCGGGTTAGAGAGATTGCGAGGTTTTATGAAAAGTACAATAAGGTTACGGTTAATGAGAAAAGATAACCAAAACGTGCTGTCGGATTTGACAGAACGAAAAAATGGCTGGAAGGAGAGATAAATGATTTTCAGAGTAGTTATGTGGGCCATGGTTGGCGGGGTAATAGGAGGAATAGTAGGGTATTTAGGCAAGGGCGCCGGTGGCGCCTGTCCTCTGACATGCAACCCGGTGGGCGGGATTCTTGTTGGCGCATTGCTGGGTGTTTTGCTCTCAGCGGGGTCCGGCAGACCGAGAGAGTCAGAAGCCGGGGAATCTGTATCAGCAGATCAGTTTGAGAAAGCGCTTGCTGCGGACAAAGTTGTTTTAGCAGACTTCTACGCGAACTGGTGCGGACCTTGCCGGAAGCTTAAAAAGGTGATTGACGAGATAGAACGCGAGTACAGCAATTCGGTTAATGTTGTCCGTATAGATGTGGACAGAGAGAGGGAACTGGCTCGGAATTATGCGGTAAGCAGCATTCCTGATGTGAGAATATACGCAAATGGAGAGATGGTTGAACGCTTTGTTGGCATGAAGCGGAAAAAACACTATGTTAATGCAATCAGGGACGCGTTTGAGAAGGTTAAGACTGAAGATTCCGAACAGAAAACGGAGGGGCAGGATGCCTGAAGGCGACGACAAGAGGTTGTTGCAGAAGAAATCTTCTGCAATAACCCTTTCTGACATGGAAGTGTTCATATTTCCGGAATTGATATACAGCCTGGTGTTGGCAAACATAATGTCTCCGCGGTTGTGGGAATGGCGGAATGATCCATGGTTTGACGGTTTGCAGCGGATGAAGCCGTACAAACGGATTACCCGCTTGAAACAGTACATTATGGACCACTATGCTTTTAATCTGGACCTTGACACGTGGGGGCTGACACGGAAAGACATTGAGCTATCGAGGTTCAAGGATTTTGTGGACGAAAATATACTTAGACAGTCCAACGCTTTGTTCGGGTATGAAGGAGACAAGTACTACTTCGATATCGATATTCGCAGGCATTTCGGTCTTGATAAATACGACAGCGACGTAATCCCTTACTGGAAGACCGAGACAGTGGAAGCGATGGATGCTTTTCAGCATAAGCCTGATTTTGATCGCGGAGGCGGCGAATGTGTTTCGCTCGCTACGCTTTATGCCGCCGCTCTTTTTGTTGTTGCGGGCATACCCCTGAGAGACATCTACCTTATGGCAACTCCTCTTCATTCCCAGAACTTCATAGATCTGGATGATGGAATATTGACCAACAACCGCAGGCTTGTTACCAAGAACATGTGGTTCAACGGAACAGCATTGTCAAGCCAGGCCAGAAGAGCTCTTGAAAATGAAAGGGTAACCATAGTCGCTCATGAAAGCGGATATATACACACTGTGTATGATGTGGCTACAATTGACCCTGAATTCTACGGGCATTTTTCCGACAGATTAAAGAATTTCCTGACCGCTGATATTGACGAAACAATACTTGGAAATTTTCTCAGGCAGAGCCGGGAATTGCAGCGTTGTTTCCAGATTCGCTGGAAATTCCGGGGCGCAGACCATTACATTCCCGCAGAACGCGTTTTCGCTTATGAGCATGGTAGTCCATACCTGCTTACCGACAATACCAGGGATAAGCTTATGGACGAAATAGATTCCGAGGAATTTACCACCGGGCTGCTGCCTGAAAGAATTGTATTCAATGAGTTGGAGGATTTTGTGCGGAGCAACAAGGTTTCGTTGCATACAGGGGAAGGGCTTGGACAGCTTGCTCATCACCTTAGCTCCGATTGCCTTCAGCGGGAAAAGGTTCTTCAGGCGCTGGAGGAGTTCTGCATTACAAGGCCGAGGTTACCTAATGCCGGAACCGGAAACTTTCAAAGGCAGGATGCGCCGCTTGGACTGGACAATGATATGAGCCGCGAGGAAATCATTGAGAGGCTCCTGGATATTCGCTCGGAAAACAGCGTCGCGGATATGGCTTTTTATGCCTACAGGGATATGAACAGGTGTGAACCCGAGCCTTACCTTAAAGCTTCTGTGGAGAGAAATCCTGTGATAGTTCAGGCAACCGCTGAGATGTCATTGGAAGAAATATACCGGAACTTGAAAGAGATGCCCGGTGTATCCATTTATGACGAAGACTACCGGCTGGCCCAGCCCGATGAAGTCTGGAATTATATGCGCGGGGACGGTCTTGAAAAAGCGGTTGCCATGGCGGCCGTATTACGCAACAGGCAGCCGGAAGAGGCAGTGAGAATCCGGATGCAAGACGGCTCCGCTGTGGTTGAACAAAAAGGCGGGAAGTGGAGTTTTGAGTCGGAAAAATCGCTTTTAGAGTGTGACTGGAAGGTGTGAATAGATCAGGTTAGAAAGTAAAATGTTTGTTCAACAAGGGAAGGAAGCAATATGAAATCATACGTATGTGATGTGTGCGGATATATATATGATCCTGAAAAGGGAGATCCGGACAGCGGTATTGAGCCGGGAACTTCATTTGATGATTTGCCTGATGGCTGGATTTGCCCTGAATGCGGTGTCGGCAAGGAAGACTTTTCACCCGTGGAATAACCCAGTTGCGTTTAAAAAAATTGCAGAAAACAGCGTTTGATCCCATCTACCGGGAATATAACAGGCGCAAGTTTGTTCATCCTGATCCGCTGGAATTTCTTTACCATTACGAAGGCATTCGGGAACGTGAAATTGCAGGGCTGATAGCTTCTTCGCTTGCTTACGGTAGGGTTGCCGGAATATTGCGCAGCGTGGATCAGATTCTTTCGCCCATGGGCAGGTCGCCCCTGGATTATGTGTTGTCTTGCCCCCGGCGAAGGAAGCTCAAGACGTTTCAGGATTTCAAGCACCGTTTTGCCACTGGTGAACATATAGTTGCCCTGCTGGAAGGCATCAGGAGGGTTCTTGAGAAATACGGCGCTTTGAACGACTGCTTCCTGGACTCATACCATAGTTCAGATTCTACGGTTATTCCGGCGCTCAAAGAGTTCGTGAGTAAAATTGGCTGCAAGGATTTGCACCTGGTTCCTGATCCGGGCAGGGGAAGCGCCTGCAAGCGGCTTAACCTGTACCTCAGGTGGATGATTCGCCATGACGAGGTGGACCCAGGCGGCTGGGAAGGCGTTCCTGCTTCAAAGCTTGTTATTCCCCTGGATACACACATAGTGCATATCGGCGCCCGCCTGGGCATGACTCAGCGTCGCTCACCCGGTCTCAAGATGGCCATGGAAATAACGGAGAATTTTCGCAGTATCTGTCCTGAAGACCCGGTTAAGTACGACTTTGCGCTTACTCGTTACGGCATACGAAATGAGCTGGATATAGATCAGCTTTTCGCGATGTCCTGAAACGCCTTATGGTTAGCCAGCGGAATTTCAATAAGAATACTCATCGGACGGGAAAGATCCGTCCTGAACTTCTTTGCTATATTTGCTGAACGCTTTTTTCATGTCTTCGCCAAGTGAAGCATAACGCTTAACAAATTTAGGCAGTCTACCGTAATTCATGCCGAGCATGTCCTGCAAGACGAGAATCTGCCCGTCACAATGTTTGCCTGCGCCTATGCCGATTGTTGGCGCCGCTATAGTATCGG
>CAYSRM010000006.1:0-41347 GCA_964433435.1 uncultured Victivallales bacterium | reverse complement strand
CAGCAGGTTGGAGAACAACCTGCTGTACTGGAAGAGCGGATGGTTAGATTCTGAATCGATAAGTTCTGTGCGTTTTGCGTAGAAGATTTGAGCATCCAGCATCTAGTATCCAGCATCCAGCCCCCAGCATCCAGCATCCAGAAACCAGCAACCAGCCCCCAACCTGCTGCCGTGTTGATTGCGGCCAAAGGCCGCCTTAGGATCACGGAAATGCCGGATCCCGGTGTGTCCTGTATTTTTCAGACTTCCAGCAGTCGGGGCAATGAATCACTGAAGTCCGGACGGGCTACACCTTTTTCGGTGACAATTGCGGTTATCAATCTGGCGGGTGTGACGTCGAAAGCCGGTGCATATGTTTTGACGCCTTCAGGCGCAAGTTGCATGCCGAAGCTGTGAGTTATTTCCTTTGAGTCCCTTTGTTCTATGGGAATGTCGTTGCCTGAAGATGCCTTGATGTCTACGGTTGATGTGGGCGCAAGGACGTAAAAAGGTATCTTGTGTGCTGCGGCTATTACCCCAAGCGAGTAAGTCCCGATCTTATTCGCCGTGTCGCCGTTTGCAGCGATTCTGTCGGCTCCAACAAGCACAGCGTCAATTCTTTCCTCTTTCATCACTTGCGCCGCTGCGCTGTCGCAGATCAGGGTGGTATCTATCCCGGCATTTACCAGTTCCCATGTTGTGAGTCTTGCGCCCTGGAGAAGGGGACGGGTCTCGTCGGCAAATACACAAACCTGTTTGCCCTGTTGAGCGGCTGTATAGACGGGGGCAAGCGCAGTGCCGAACTCGGCGGTAGCCAGGCCGCCCGCATTGCAATGGGTTAAAATGCAGCATGAATCAGGGAGCAAGTCGGCCCCGAAGCGGCCGATAGCGCGGCACATGGCCGCATCTTCTTCACGGATGGCAATGGCTTCATCTACCAGTGTTCTTTTAAGTTTCGCGGGCGGAAGACCGTGGTTGGAAATCGCGACTTGATTCATGCGTTCGACCGCCCAGAACAGGTTAACGGCAGTAGGGCGTGAAGTCGCGAGGTACCGGGCATTTTCTTCCACTGCGGCGACTATCTCTCTAGACGTTCCTTCTAAATTCTGTATGCTGCATGCCACTCCCATGGCTGCTGCGATCCCGATAGCCGGAGCGCCCCTTACACTCAGGTTGCGGATTGCAAGCCACACAGTTTCAAGGTCAGTTGTTTCTATATATGTTATCGTGGAGGGCAGTTGGCGCTGATCCAGGATCTTGAGATGTCCCGGCATGACTCCGTCTTCAATGTCCTTGACCCATACAACCGATCGTATTCCTTTATCCATGTTTTACCTCCATTTGCTTCATTAAGAAAGCATCCGCTTCATAGACCGATTTCCGGAAGATCCTTCCTGATCAGCAAGTTGAGCACTGTTACTGCATTGAACAATGAATGCACCAATATGGGTGTTACCAGTGATCCTGTCGCAATATATGAAAGGGCAAAGGCCATGCCCATGACAAAAAGCGGCGCCGCAAAATGGGCGTGGCCATGAACAGAAGCAAAAAGCAAAGAGACAAATATCAAGCCCAGCCAGGTTCTGCAGTGTTTCAGTACCGAAGGCAATATTATTCCGCGGAAAAGGATTTCCTCTGTCACTGGAGCCAGGATTATTGCAAGGAAGGCCATATACAGGTTGAACCAAATCTGGTTGCCTGGTCTACTGAGGTACTGAACTGTCTGTTGAAATTCTATTTCATACCCGAGCGTGTTGAGCCAGCGCAGAATGATGTATCCTGCTACCGAAGCAGGAGGTATAGCTGCCATGTAGGCTACAACGCTTTTTTTAAAACAGGATAAAAAACCTTGATTTCTGAGACCGAAGGACTGCTGCCACGTGACTCCCATGGCTTTAATCTTCCATGCTGTCATGCCCAGCAGCACAACGGGCAGAACAAGCGTATGCAGAACGAAAACGAGGCCGTCAATATTGTCCGGATCAGCAGCGGGATTCGTGCCTTCCGGTGTAAGAACACCCACGATTGACCATGCCAGAATAATCCAGAGTATGATTTCAACGGATATGCGGGGCGTCCATGGTTTTCGCCGCAGATTTCCCCCGCCTTTTTTCATCCAGCCCCGGTTTTTTGCGGCCTTGTATATCAGGACGGTATCGGTTGCCAGGCCTGCAAGAAACAGGGAAAGTCCTATGAGCGGCAGAATATTGTTAAAGATTTGGATTGCCCCATAGGTTTCAGCGTTTGCAAATAAAAACATCTTATTAAGTCTCTATCAATTAAAGCGCAGCTTGAAGAGTTTCGCATTACCGAATCGGTCAGGAACTCTTGCGGTTTGATTTATCCAGGACTTCTTTTACAACGTATATGGGTTTGTCCTGGGATTCGTGGTACGTCCGGATTTGCAATTCAGCCAGTAGCCCCATGCTGATGAATTGAATGCAGAAAAGGATCAGCATAAACGAAGTTATGACCCAGAAAGGTCTTTTGACCAGGGCCGAAGCAAATTCTGTTGAGAATAGCAGGTAAGATAAATGGCCTCCAAGCATGAAACCCAGCATGACAAGGCCCGCCGCTCCAAAGACCATCCCAAGTTTGCCGAAAACCTGGATCGGGTGGGAGCTGTAGCTTAGTAGGAACTTCAAAGTCATCAAGTCGAGCATTACCCGAAAAGTTCGTGAGATGCCGTATTTTGATTTTCCGAATCGGCGCGGGCTGTGTCTGACCGGTATCTCGCATATTCGTCCGCCCACCCAGCTTGCCAGAGAAGGGATAAACCGATGCATTTCTCCATACAGCGAGAGGTTTTGCACGATTTCCCGCTTGTAGGCCCGTAATGTGCAACCGTGGTCATGCAGTTTAAGGCCGCTGACCTTGTTGATTATGGCGCTGGCGATCATGGACGGCAGGCGGCGGCTCAGAAAAGGTTCTTTCCGGTCCTTGCGCCAGCCGTTTACTACGTCGTATCCTTCATCAAGCTTCTTGAGAAGGGCGGGGATGTCTTCAGGATCGTTTTGCAGGTCTCCGTCCATGGTGACAACAATACGGCCTTTTGAATGGCGGAATCCAGCGCTTAGCGCGGCCGTCTGCCCGAAGTTTCTCCGCAATCGCACGAGGATGAAATTCGGATTATTGTCCGCGGCTGAAATCATCTTTTCCCAGGTGGAATCATCGCTGCCATCGTCAACGAGAACTGCTTCGAAAGTTCCCGGCAGAGTTTTAAAGACGCCGGTGATTTTTTCGGCGAGCATCTCAACGTTATCTTCTTCGTTGTATAGAGGCACTACCACCGATATATCAGACATGATTACTTGCTCCAAAGGTATTTTTGGTGGAAAATATAAACATCATTGTCAGTCAAAATATAACAAGGGCAGGGCTATGACCAGCGAAATCGAAGCCTTGCGGAAACAACTGGACCGGGCGGTTCTGGCAAAAGTTTTATGAAAAGTATGAATCGGTTGACGATAGCGGGCGATCCCGACCTCGAAGAGAGTCGGGACGGATAACGAATTATTCAATCGTCCACCAATCTCGTTGCCCGTTATCGTTAACCGAAATAAACTGAAAAAAAGGGGGAAAACCGGGCATCTGCTCTAACCACCAGCCAAATGGTCAGTTAGACAGATAAGAGTCCGGATTTCTTACCACAACCAGCCGGGCGAAGGGGAGGACAGAAATGGAAGTAATGGAAAAAGACAGAAAAATGGAACTGTTGCGCAAACAACTCAAACAACTCGATGGTCTTGTCGTGGCGTTTTCCGGAGGAGTCGACAGCACATTTCTTGCGGCGGTAGCGAGAGAGGTTCTTGGCGACAGGGTTCTGGCAGTGAGCGTCAAAACCCCTCTTGTCCCTGAAGAAGAAGTAAAACTGATGTCAGAGATTGCGCGCGCAATAGGAATTGAGCACGAGATCCTGCATTTTGATGTGATGGAACTGCCTGCTGTTGCCGGCAATGCCTCGGATCGTTGCTATCACTGCAAAATGGCAATTCTGGAGCTGATCAAAAAAGAAGCTGAAGAGCGAAGTTTCAAACATGTCGCTGACGGGACAAACGCTGATGACCCTGGTATGCACCGTCCCGGCCTGGATGCCGTGAGAGCCTTAGGGGTTCTTACCCCCCTTGCTGATTGCGGAATAGTGAAGCAACAGATACGGGCTTTATCCGCCCAAATGGGGCTTCCGACCTCGAATCAACCTTCACAGTCATGTCTTGCAACTCGTTTTCCAACCGGAGAACGGCTCGACATTAAGTCGCTTCGGCTCGTAGATGGAATCGAAAAGAAGCTTCATGAACTTGGCTTTCGCCAGGTCAGGGTCCGTATTCATGGTGACATTGCCCGGATAGAAACGGATCAGGAGGACATGCGGAAAATTGCCCAACCCGACATCAGGGACGCTGTAAAGAAAGCCGTAAAAGTTGATAACATAAAATACGTGAGCCTCGACTTGGAAGGATACAGGTTCGGCAGTACCGGGTAAAGACAATCGAAATATGTACACAAAGTGAAAACAAAGTGGCAACGGGAGCATGCAGCTCCAGCAACTATGAATGATGGGGTTGACTTTTGGTGTACGCATTGATACATACGTTCGAAACAAAAAGGGGATACTGTGTCCGAGGATACACCGGAAAAACTTTTGATTGCAGCCGGCAGGCTGTTTTGCGAGCGTGGTTATGCTGCTACCTCTGTCAGAGATATAGTCAGGGAGGCTGGGGTTAATCTTGGCGCTGTGACGTATCATTTTGGCGGAAAGGACAAGTTGTATGCCGCGTTGCTCAGGCGCAAGATAGAGCCTATGAGGCGTCTTGGGATGGAAATTGTTTCTGCTCGGGACAGCGCGCCCGAAAAGCTGAGGATGGCGCTTGAAGAATATGCTGTGCATGTGCTGCATAAAGATCCAGGCTTGAAGGTTATATTTGCCGAGCTGCTCACAGGAGATTCCAAACTTACTGATGATGTAAAAGATGCTGTAGCTTTTCGAAACAGTCTTTTTGTCCGCATTGCAAAAGAAGGGATCGAAGCGGGCGACTTTCGGGAATTTGACGTTGAGGGTGCGTCCTGGATGTTTTTCGGGATGCTTTCGGCGTATATACTTTACCATCCGCTGATTGCAGATGAAAAGCCGCACTCGCCATATCCCGAGTCGAGGGCGCGAGCCATAGCCTCGCATGCTGTAGATATCTTTATTAACGGAGTCCGTAAATAGATGAAAATGAAAATCAAAATTGAAATTAAGACCCGGATTTATGCTCTGATTGCAACAGGAGCTGTGATGTTACTTTTGTTCTGTGCGCCGTGTTCAGGCGAACCGTTGTCGCTTGATGAATGTGTTGACATGGCTCTTGAACGAAACACAAGCGTCAGACTGGCCTTGAAAGACGCTGAAATCGCGGAATCTAAGATCACACAGGCGAAGGCCGATGCTCTTCCCTCTCTTGGGCTGACGGGAGAGTATCGGAGACTGGATGAACTTGAAACTGTGTCTTTTGGCGACCAGTCTATAGAGGTAGGAACGCTGGATAACTATTCTATTGAGGCTATGTTGAGCCAGCTTATCTATTCTGGAGGAGTGGTTGATGCCGGTATTGAGGCTGCCCGGTATTCAAGAGAATATTCTAAATTAAAACTGAAGGACGCTGAACGAAACCTGGTTCGCAGTGTGAAAACAGGATTCTATGATGTCATGCTTGCGCGAGAAACCATTGGTGTCCGGGAAGAGAGCGTTGAACAGTTGGCGCGAGCCCTGGAGCAGACACGAAAAAGATTTAAGGAAGGGACTGTTTCCGAGTTTGACGTTATCAGCAGTAGCGTGAGTCTGGCGAATGAGAAGCCAAAACTGATATCAGCGAGGAATCAGTACAATGTGGCGCTGGAAACGTTCAGTAACCTGATAAAGGCAGGAGAAGGCGAACTTGAGTTGTCGGGAAGTTTGGACGAGTTGTTAAGCCGACCGGATACGAATATTGATACAGAGGCAGTTATAGATGCGCGTCCTGATATCAGCGCTTTAAAGGTTCAACAGGATCTTCAGCGCCAGGATGTCCGGGCCGCAAAAGGGAAACTGCTGCCAAGGGTTGAGGCAACCTTGCTGTATGGTGGCGCGAATTCGCGCGGATTTGTTTCGTATGACGCAGAGTGGGAGTGGCGCTG
Organism: uncultured Victivallales bacterium; assembly: GCA_964433435.1. GTDB lineage: Bacteria > Verrucomicrobiota > Kiritimatiellia > UBA8416 > CAYSRM01 > CAYSRM01. The sequence continues at coordinate 35,212 of CAYSRM010000006.1, read as the reverse complement.
GAATGCGAGTATTTCATTGAATTGGGATATCTGGGATTCCAATCTGCAAAGAGCCAGGGTGCGGGAAAAGAATCTTCGGCTTTCAAAGGCAGTTGTGATGCTGGAGGATAAAAAAGAAGACGCGCGCCTTCAGGTCAGACGCGCCTTGCTTGATCTTGAGCATGCTTCCGAAGCCCTTGACGCCAGCGGGGGCAATGTTGAACTTGCGCGCAAGGGCTTCAAGATTGCGACGGCCAGGTATGAGGAAGGTCTGACTACGCTGGTTGAACTCAAACAGAGCAACCTGGCTCTAAGCGAAGCCCGGCTTGGCAGGCTCAAGTCATTGCGCGAGTATCTTGTGGCCATTGCTGATTTTGAATATGCGGCAGGTTGGTCCCGGTAGGTATAACGATGCCACCCGGTCGAGGTATAGACGTCGTGGTGGGGGGCAAATAGCTTAAAGGTGGAGAAGAAATGAAAAAGATCATCGGTATTTTAATGGTTTTGCTGTTTGCGCTTATTCTGACATACGCAGTCTGGCAAGCCCTGAGCGAGAAAAAACAGAAAAAAGTTGCTCCTTCAATTGAATCGATTCAGAAGACGAAGGGGATTCCTGTGACTTTAATTAAGCCTGTTATTACCAACCTGGCGATCTCACTTAGGCTCGATGCAGTGATAGAACCCGAGGAGCGGGCCAGGGTTATGTCTGAAATCGCCGGTAGAATACGGGATATAACGGTTCAGGAAGGTCAGAGGGTGAGTAGAGGTGATATTTTGGTTCAATTGTATGATGAGGCATATCGCGCGGGGAAAGAGGCTGCGCAGGCGGAATACAACGAAGCCCGAACGAATCTTACCAGGATAGCAACACTGTTGCGACAAGGGGGCATATCCCGCAGAGAGTATGATGCGGCATCAGCCAGGCTTGAACGAGCACGTTCAGCTCTTGTCACTGCGGAAGACGATCTGGATGACTGTAGCATTGATTCGCCTATAGCGGGCACAGTTTCGCGCAGGCATGTTGATCCCGGGATGGTCACGGCCGCTGGAACCCTGCTTGTCGAAATCGTCAATACTTCGCGGCTGAAAGCTGAAATGATGATTCCCGAGAGCAAGGTTCCTGAACTGGAAGAGGGGCTTCCTGCCGCAGTCTATGTGCATGCGTTGGGCGGGCAGCCTATTCAGACGACGGTGGCACGTGTAAATCCTGAACTGAACGAACGCGGACGAAGGCTAAAGGCCATAAGCTATCTTGATTCGAATAGTGAATCTGTCAAACCTGGGATGTTTGCCGCAGCCGAAGTGCAATACGCCACAAAGACAAACACGCTGGTGGTGCCCGGGGGCATTATTATAAACCGATCAGGCAAAGAGGGAGTGTATGTCGCGGATAAAAATACGGCCCGGTTCGTTGAAATTGAAACCGGCATTGTCAGCGACGGCCTTGTTGAAATTATCGATGGACTCAGCGCTGATGAACAGGTAATCGCCGGAGGCAGCAAGAGGGTCGCCGATGGTTCAGCGATACTGGTTAAGGAGGAGCGGTAAGTGTTCCTTTCAGATATATCCATTAAGCGGCCGATTCTCACCTCGGTTGTAATAATTATTGTTATAATCCTGGGGCTTGGAAGCTATCTCAGGCTTGGTGTTGAGCTTTTCCCGGATGTCGAATTTCCCATGATAGTGGTTACTACCACCTACCAGGGAGCAGGTCCCGAAGAGATTGAGCGGCTGGTTACAAAAGAGATCGAAGACACAGTTACCCTTGTTGATAATATGAAGTATATAGAGTCAACTTCATCCGAGGGCTTGTCGACGGTAATGCTTGAGTTCAATATGGGCACGGATCTGGATGTGGCGGCAAACGATGTCCGCGACAGAGTCGGGCAGGTTGAGAGCGTTCTTCCTGATGATGCTGATGATCCAGTTATCACGAAAGTTGACCCAAACGCTTTTCCAATCCTCAGACTCGCGGTGGCGGGCGACATGGCACTTCGCCGGATCTATGAAATCGCTGACGATCGCATCAGGACCGAGTTGGGCAAAATACCCGGAGTGGGACTTATAAGGATTGTGGGCGGAAGGGAAAGAGAAATCCGTGTTGCCGTAGACCTGGAGAAACTTAATTCGTACAAGCTGTCGGTGGGGCAGGTTATATCCGCCATAGCCGCTTCGAATCTTGAGATTCCAGCGGGACATATTACCAGGAACTCGGTGGAATTAGCCGTTCGACTCCCCGGGGAGTTTGACAGTTTAAAGAAGATCAGGATGGTCGGTATTCCAGGCTCTGGCGGAAGCGTCAGGATTGGTGATGTTGCGGAAGTGAAAGACACTGTAGCGGAAATCCGCAGGAAGGCCCGTCACAACGAAAATCCGAGTGTTGGCATTGAGATCCTGAAACAGGGAGACGCCAATACAATAGAAGTTGGCCGCCGCGTACGGGAGGCAGTCGATAAGTTGAACCGCGGACAAGTGGGCGAGGGTGTGGTTATAGACATTGTTACCGATGATTCAGTGTTTATTCGGGACGTTGTCGATGAAGTCAATCTAAACATAATAGAAGGCATTATACTGACTGCCCTCGCGCTTTTCCTGTTTCTTCATAACTGGCGCGGCACTTTTGTGACTGCTCTTGCCATGCCTGCTTCCGTGGTTGCCACGTTCCTGCTTCTTTACTTCGCCGGGTACAGCATCAATATTATGACTATGATGGGCCTGGCGATTTCTGTGGGAATAATTGTCAACAACTCAATCCTCGTTCTGGAGAATATCGACCGTTACCTGGACTTGGGCGAGGATCCGAAAACGGCGGCGGCAAAGGGCACGTCGGAAATCGCCCTGGCCGTCACATCTACAACCCTTACCAATGTGGTTGTTTTTCTGCCGATTGCATTCATGGAGTCGATAGTCGGCCAGATATTCCGGCAATTTGCGATGACCGTGGTTTTTGCCACGTTCTTTTCACTTTTCATGTCTTTAACCCTTACCCCTATGCTTTCGGGGCTTCTTTTCAGGAAACGGACCGAACGAAATGCAAGGATCCCGGACACGCTTAAGTCTCTTTACAGACGATGGGATGGTTTTTACGACGGCCTGACCGATTCATATGGGCGCCTGGTTTCAGCCTCGCTTAGGCACCCGTGGGTTGTGTTGCTTGCAGCCGCGTTAATATTCGGGGTCTCCATGAAGACCCTTCCGGGGTTGATAGGGGGAGAGTTTTTCCCCAAGGTGGATGAGGGAAGGTTTATGATTAACGTTGAGACAGACGTTTCCCGGTCTTTAAGTTATACAGACCGCGTGATTCGTGAAGTGGAGGAGGCGGCGCGGCAAATTCCTGAAACGGATGACGTGTACTCAACTATTGGCAGGGCTACGCAAGGCGACATGGGCGGCGCCAGTGACAGCGTTAATCTCGGCCAGGTAGTCGTTAAGCTTGTTGATCTTGATAAGCGGACCAGGTCCACCGACCAGGTAATGGAATATCTGCGTCCGCGCCTGGCCCGCATTGTAGGAGCGGATTTCACGGTGTCTTCACAGGCGCAGGGAGGGCCCGGGGCCAAGCCTGTTGAAATCGAAGTCATGGGTGAAAAAGTAAACATGATTAACAGGATAGTGGAAGAAATAATGCTTCTTGGAAAGGGCGGAACAGTACAGGGCAGACAGTATGAGCCGGTGGATGGGCTGGTGGGCCTTGATAGTAACTGGCGCAAAGGCAAGCCTGAAATCAGACTGGAGCCGGACCGGGATATGCTGCGGCGTTACGGACTCAGTGTAAAAGAAGTGGCCGAAACCCTGAGAGCTTATTACACCGGCGTGGTACAGACGAAATACAGGGAAGGCGATAATGAATATGATATACGCGTCAGGCTGCCTGCCGAAAGCAAAGATGATATGTCGGTTCTTGAACGGCTTTCGGTGTTCACCACGGAAGGAGATCCTGTAAATATTGATGAAGTGACAGATAGGCGTATGGCTTCAGGTCCGAATCAGCTCTTCAGAAAAGACCGGCAGCATATGATCAAGGTCACCGGCGAGGTTACAGGCGGCAGAACCGTGGGAGAAGTCTATGAAGATTACGATAGGCGTATCAGAGATCTTGAGCTTCCTGAAGGGTACTCGTACCAGTGGGCCGGCGAGATTGAGATGATGCGGGAGAACTTCGGAGATATCTACCAGGCGCTGATTATTGCCATTGTGCTCACATATCTCATGCTTTCGGGTATTCTTGAGTCATGGAAACTATCTCTGCTTATAATGCTATCGTTGCCGTTGTCATTCGTTGGTGTTTTTCTGGCCCTTCTTCTGCGCGGGTCCACGATGAACGTGTTTTCGCTTATGGGCATGGTTATGCTGGTGGGACTTGTTATCAACAATGCGATCGTTGTTCTTGATTATATTGTTGCCCTTCGCAAGGATGGAATGTCATTGAAAGAAGCCATTGTTAAAGGGTGCAAGGTTCGGCTGCGTCCTCTCATGATGGCGAACCTGACAACCGTTGTGGCCATGGTGCCTCTGGCAATGGGGATGGGCGCAGGAGGTGAGTACAGGGCGCCGATGGCGGTGACACAGATGGGCGGGATACTCGCGGGGGGAGCCCTCGCGTTGATAGTTATTCCGCCGCTTTACTATCTTGTAGAGAGGCGCAAGGAGCGACGCTCGCAATAAATTTATTCTATTCTTTTCGTCTCAATGCCGGTTCTTTAACGTATGCGGTGCCTCTGAATTTGCCTTTTATTTCGTATCTTACAGACTCGACGTTTTTCTGCAGTCCGTTTTTATGAGTTTTTTTTGCCATAAACCAGCCGTTGCCGCGGTCCCATACAGGTTTCTTCCACACGAACTGTTGTTTGGTTTTACGGTTGCCCTCCTTCCGGGTCCTCGTCAGACAGACGGCTATTTCACCGTCAAAATCTTTGCTCTTCTTTATCATGGCCTCTACAGTGAAACGCATGCCCGGCTTTGCTCTCACGGTGCGTGAGCGCAGCGCAAGTTCTTTTTTTCTGTTCTCTGAGGACAGGACGAATACCGACGATTTGTTGGTTGATGTGCCGAAAGCAACTGACTGTCTATTCCTGTCGCCGAGGTGAATTTCCCAGCCGGTTACAGGTTCTCCTTCTTTTACCGGCTCGTCCGGGACTGAAAGCAGGTTTTTGTCGCCTGCCATGGAAGGTGAAGGGATGGTTGTGAAAAGGGCGGGTTTCAGTGTCAGCGCTGTATTGGAAGCCTTCCACCACGCTGCCAGCGCCAGCGAGGAAACGAGGGCCAGGCTTGCAATGCCTGCGATTGTCAATGTCTTCCATTTAGCGACCCTCCGCTTGAGTATGCCGAGGTCTTCGACCATAACAGTGTCGGTGACTGCCTGGTCGGGGGTTACAGGAGGCGAGAAACTGAGAGTTTCGCGGATTGGAGCGTGGGCTGAGCGGGGGTCGTGCCGAAGGAAGTAGCTGGCTTCTTCCGGCAGGCCTGCCGTTTGCAGGGAGCTGCGGTATGCGTCTATGTCAAACGGGATTCTGCGCCAGAATACTGAGCGTTCTTGAGTGTCCAGTATACAGTAGGTTGCAAATGCCTGCCGATCCCGGGGCTGGCCTACAGAACCGACGTTGACCAGAAACCTCTTACCTTCTTCTATGGCAAAATCCTGGGCTTCGACCTGTTTTGGAACTCCGCTTGGGCCTAGTAGAAATATGCCTGGGTGGTGAGTATGCCCGACGAAAAGCAGATTCTCATCGACAGTTTCCCAGCTTGGCAATGCGTCTTCAGGGGCGATGATATAGTTGAATGATGCCGGGTCGGAAAATTCTCCGTGTGTTGCCCGAAAAAAATCGGAAGAGATTGAAAGCGGGAGGGATTTAAGGAACGTGATGGCTTTTTTGTTAAGCCTGCCTTTTGTCCATTCAATGATTTCCCTGGCTTTCTCATTGAAAAGCGATGGGTCCATCTTGCCGCAAATCACTGCGTCATGGTTGCCGAGCGCAAAATAGTCCACGTTCGAATAAACGGATTGAAGCACTTGTGCCGGGTCGGGTCCATACCCGACAATATCCCCGAGGCATATGATATGATCAGTATTCTGGCTGCGAATATCCAGTAAAGTTGCATTCCATGCCTGAAGGTTAGCGTGTATATCAGAGACTATGGCGCATTTCATGCGATCAGTTTCGCCAATGACGCGAAAGAGTCAAGTCATACCTTTGTTGCGGCCTGGTTCCGTAGAAAACCGAAACGTTCCAAGGCAGGCTACTCCCCGAAACGGCAGATGTTGCAATGGCGGCAGCCGAGATGTTCCGGAGGAGTGAACTGCCCGCCCCGCTTTTTTGCAATGATCGACTGGATATGGTTCATGAGGCCGAGCAGCAGACCGAGGGCGATGAATCCTCCGGGGGCGAGGATCATAAGGATAAGAGGCTTAGCGTCGGCTACTTTCCATCCGAGTTTGCCCCAGATGGTAAAAGAAGCGTTGCCCAGAATCTCCCTGGTCGCAGCGAGGGCTGTCAATCCGAGCAGAAAACCGATTCCCATTCCAAGTCCGTCGGCAATTGACAGCGCGACAGGATGTTTTGAGGCAAAAGCCTCGGCTCTTCCGAGAATTACGCAGTTAACCACGATAAGCGGAATGAATATGCCAAGATTTTTGTAAAGATCGTAAGCGAAAGCGTGCATGGTAAGGTCAACAATAGTTACAAAAGTAGCTATAACAACGATGAAACAGGGTATGCGTATCCGGGCGGGGATATAATTGCGGATGGACGATATCACAATATTCGAACAGACAAGCACGAACGTTGCCGCCAGTCCCATGCCCAGGCCGTTTTCAACAGATGTTGTGATAGCCAGAGTGGGGCACATGCCCAGAACAAGCCGGAATATTGGATTTTCGAGCCACAATCCCTTTACAAATTCCCGGTTGAAACGGCTCATAACTGTCCACCTTCTTTTTTATCGGTCTCGACGCTCATTTTTTTCAGGATACGGTTTTTTGCTTCGAGATACACTTTCAGCCCTTTTTCAACGGCATCGACCACAGCTCTGGAGGAAATAGTTGCGGCTGTAATCTGGTCGATATCTCCTCCGTCTTTCTTGACTTTCCATCTGGTTTCTTTGATATCTCTGCCTGCGAATTGCTTTTTGAACGCCGGTTCTTCGATCTTGGCGCCAAGCCCGGGTGTTTCGGCCTGGGTGAGAATCGCAATTGCCTGAAGCTCATTTTTATTATTCACTCCCACCATAAGCTCAATTTTTCCACCATAACCTTTCTGTGAAGATGTCTGGAATGCCGCGCCGGCATAAGAATCTTTCTGCAGTGCTACATAGAATGTCCATTCGCGGCCATCTTTTTTGATTGTAACCTTGTCTTCTATCGGATCGTTATCGCATTCAGGCAGGACCTTCTTTATGGCTTCGAGACGAACCTTCTTCTTCGTTCTCTTTATCGGGTCCGTTGTAAGGCGGTTGACTCCGGCAAGAAGAAGTCCTGCTATTAGTGTTACCAGCGCGAGTATTGATGTAAGTTTTATCAGGTTTTTCATATCCGTGGCCTGCTTTGTTTATGTTTTTGCAGTCTTTTTTGCGCTTTTTGCTGTTCCGAAAACTCGTGGTCTGGTTGCCCGATTGATAAGCGGGGTTATTGAATTCATCAGAAGAATGGAAAAACTAACCCCTTCGGGGAATCCTCCCCATTTTCTTATAAGCATGGTGAGTATTCCGCATCCTGTGCCGAAAATAAGCATTCCGCGTTTTGTAACGGGCGAGGTAACCATATCGGTGGCCATATAGACAGCTCCGAGCATAAGCCCGCCAGCGAGCAGGTGGAAGAGGGGAGGCATATTGTGGTCTTTGTCTACAAGCCATAGAATTGCAGAAAATGCAGCCACGGTTCCTAGATATGACACGGGTATATGCCATGTAATACAACGGCGGATAAGAAGATAGATTCCGCCGAGAATGAGCGCGGCCGCCGAGACCTCGCCTATGCATCCATTCATATTCCCGAAGAAGAAATCCATAGCCATTGACTGGTCGAATTCGTAAGGCAGAGAGCCGGCGGTTTGCAATCCGGTTTTTGCGATACCCAGCGGGGTGGGGTAGGTTTCTGCATCAACCGGCATCGAAACCGGGCTGTTCTGCCATTTCGACCAAGTTGTCATGGCGACAGGAAACGACATAGTCAGGGCTACGCGCCCGATCAGGGCAGGATTAAACGGATTATATCCTATGCCGCCGAACAACTGTTTTGCGATTACTATCGCAAAAACGCACCCTATAAAAGCCATCCACCAGGGAAGGGTGGGGGGCAGGTTGAACGCGATCAGTATGCCGGTAACCACTGCGCTGAGGTCGCCTATCCCGCTGTCTCTGCCCATGGCTTTTCGGCAACCGTACTCCAGCGCGACGCAGGAGATTATGCACACGGCGAGCAAACGGACGGCGTCGATTCCGAAAAAGTAGACTGCGACGGCAGCCGCTGGAATCAGAGCGATTATAACGTCCAACATAATCCGCCTCACGCTGGAGCCTTCGTGCGTGTGAGGCGAAGCGCTGACTACATACTGCTGGTTAGTGTCACTCATAAAGATTCTCGCTATTTGCCTTGTTTTTCTTTTTCGCGTTCTGCGCGGATTTTAGCCGCCACAGTGGCTTTCCCGCGTTTCATATGCTGGACCATAGGCCGGTGAGCGGGGCACACAAAAGCACAACAGCCGCACTCAATGCAGTCCATTACGTTATATGCCTCTGCGCCTTCGTAATCTTCTGCTTCCAGCATATGGGAGAGCTCCGAGGGCATAAGGCCCATTGGGCAGGCGGCCACGCATCTGCCGCAACCGATGCACGGCATCGAAGAAAATTGTGAAATTTTTGCAGGCGGCAACAGAACGAGGCCGGAGGTGGTCTTGCTTGTGGTTACATCGAGTTGAGCCTGGGCAAAGCCCATCATGGGGCCGCCGGAAATAATCTTCGCGGCTTCATTCTTTATACCGCCGCAGAATTCAATGAGATCGTTGTATGTTGTTCCCAGCCTCGCAAGAATGTTAGACGGACGGCTGACTGCAGGACCGGTAACTGTTGTGACCCGTTCGATAAGGGGTCTGCCGTTTACAACCGCTTCCCGGACAGCAAACACTGTTCCGACGTTCTCCACCAGGGCTCCGATATCCATAGGCAGGCCTCCGGATGGAACTTCGCGTCCGGTAATTGCATAAATCTGCTGCTTTTCTGCTCCCTGGGGGTACTCCGTGGGCAGTTCCACTATGGCGACATCTCCCTGCGGAGCGCCGACAGCCTGTTCGATGGCCTGGATAGCTTCGGGCTTATTGCTTTCGATTGCTATACGCACGGTCTTCGTTCCGAGTATATGGCTTATGATCTGAATTCCTTCCCAGATTTCTTCCGGATGTTCGACCATCAGGCGGTAGTCGGAAGTCAGGTAGGGTTCGCATTCTGCGCCATTAATAATAAGCGTGTCGATCGGCTTTTCCGGTGGCGGGGACAGCTTAACATGAGTCGGAAAGCCCGCTCCACCCATGCCCGCTATTCCGGCGGATGCAATGACATCGACAAGCTCTTTAGCCTGCATTTCGCGCCATGGCCGTGGAACGTTAATCGGTTCCGCCGAAGTATCCTGGCCGTCCGGCTCTATTTCAATAGCGGGGGCGTAGAGTCCCGGGGCAGTTATGGACTCCGTGACATTCTTGACGGTACCGGATGTGGGCGCGTGAACGGATGCAGAGATAAAGCCTGCTGCCTCTCCAATAAGCTGGCCTTTCTGCACCGTGTCCTTTTTGTTGACGACAGGCTTTGCTGGCGCTCCAAGATGTTGCGCCATCGAAACACTCAACAATTGCGGCACAGGCATTTCTCTAATTTCGCTGTCTCTGGCCAGGGCTTTGTGGTATGCGGGATGGACACCGCCTTGCGATTTAAAGTTGGCTTTCAGGATTTTCATGTCAGTTTCCCAACTCGCGTTTAGTTATACAGTTGGTTGGACACTTTTCCACAACCTGTTCATTTTCGAGGGGCTTCTCATAATCAACAACAGCAAGGAACCCATCCATAGTGATTGCGTCGTCCCCGGCGAGTTTTGCGCACATCCTGCAGCCGATACAGCCCACTTCGCAGGCTTTTTTTACTGCCGGACCCTTGTCTTTCGAACTGCACAGCACGTGAATGCTGCGGTTGACCGGCGCCATTTTTATAATGTTTCTCGGGCAGGCCGCGACGCAGGCTTCGCAACCTATGCACAACTCCGGATGTACGTAAGCAAGACCGTTGCGAAGCTCGATTGCCCCGACTGGACAGGCTTTTACGCAGGTTCCGTAACCAAGGCAGCCATACCGGCAGCTTTTGTCGCCCCCTTCCACAGCGTCCGCTGCGGCGCAGTCGGCTATACCGTTGTATTTGAAACGTCTTTTCGCCTTCTCGTCGTCGCCGCCACACAGTACCAGCGCCACTTTTCTTGTTTGCCCCTCGGGAGTTTCAACGCCCATGACTTCGCAGATCTTGTCCATTACTTCCTGTCCGCCGGCAGAGCACAGGTTGACGGCTTCGCCTTTCATGACGATTGCTTTAGCGTAATCCTCGCATCCTGCATACCCGCATCCCCCGCAGTTTACTCCCGGAAGAACTTCGATTAATTCTTCCACTTTTGGATTTTCCTTAACGGCGAGGAATTTAGCCGCGAGAGCAAGAGCGACGCCGCAAACCGCGCCGATGCCCGCCATTGTTGAGCCTGTTATAAGAATCTGTTGCATATTACTGTTTAACCATAGACGAGAAGCCCATAAAAGCCAGGCTCAGAAGTCCGGCTGTTACGAGGGCAATTGCAACCCCCTGGAATGCCTTCGGGGGATTTGACCTGTCGATCTTTTCGCGTAGGCCGGTGAAAATTACCAGAGCAAGAGAGAAACCCAGGCCGGAGCCCAGCCCGAAAGTCACTGCCTTGGCAAAATTGTATTTCAACTGAATGTTGAGAACGGCCATGCCGAGAACAGCGCAGTTTGTGGTTATCAGCGGCAGAAAGATGCCCAGCGCCCCGTGCAGCGCGGGAGCAAGTTTTTTCAGGCCGGTGTCAATCAGTTGCACGAACGAAGCGATTATAAGGATAAACACTATTGTTTTGAGATAAGTCAGGTCCTGTGGTATCAGCGCGCCCTCTGCCAGGATATGGTGATAGATGGGGTGGGTTACCGCGGAGGCCGCGGTCATTACGAATAGCACGGCTCCGCACATTCCCATTGCTGTGGGCAGTTTTTTTGAGACCCCCAGGAACGGGCAGATTCCAAGAAAACGGTGAAGCACAAAGTTGTTCACCAGAACTGCGCTTATAATAATGAGAATAAATTCTTTGCCAACCATTTTGAATATCCTCTAAAAAGGAATTTCAGCTTTAAACAAACCCCGTAAAATATACGGATTATTCCGCACAGGTGAAGTAAAAAAGGTTGTTAGATGAACTTTTTTCTTCAGGATTAATGCCGGAGGACTGTGCCTCCGGCATTAATGCTGACTGGTTATTGATCAGACCCCTATCATAAGGAAGATCATTACGAACAGAGCGACAGACTCGATTATGCCGAGCGCAATTATGTAGTTTGCCAGGCCCTGCCCGGTCTCTGCAAGAGCATCGGAGGCGCCTGCTGCGGCTCTGCCCTGCATCCATGCAGACATTCCCATTGCCAGCCCCGCAAAAATTCCCCATCCGATCAAGGCGGGAAAGGCAGCTCCGTCGTTGGCCAGACCATTGAGTCTATACATTACGAGCAAACCGTAAAAGGTCTGAGTCATTGGGAAGCCTACAAAAGCTGCCAGAAGCATAGGCGCCATCTTGTTCTGCGCGTAACATTTTTTCCAGGCTCCTACTGCTGCCTGGCCGGCTGCTCCAGTTCCCAGCGCGGAGCCTAAAGCTGCAAGAGATACGCCCGCGGCTGCCCCGATCTTTCCTAATGATGCTATCGTTTCAGTTGACACTTCCATATCCTGTCCTCCATTTCAGTTCTGTTTCTGTAATAACCTTTTCGTTTTCCGGCCATGCTTACAATTCAACACGACGATATTCTGTCTATATATATGCGCATCAGCTTGCCGCTGCAACTGGAAGTTTGTTTTCCTTTAATGCAAAAGGTTTATATGTGATCCCCGACCACTTGAGACCGACGTGAGTCGAAAACTCGAGCGTATTAAGTCTGACGCCGTGAACGAGAACGCTGAGAATACATAGAACAAGGTTAAGGAGGTGCCCGAACAGCAATATGAGCACAACAGGAACGGCTGCCGCAATGTATCCGGAAGGGAGACTCACCGATGAAGTAATTGCGCCGCCTAGATCCAGCGCCATGGCATTGAATGCCTGAGCCACTTTGACACTGGCAATTCCAAGCGCGAAAAGACGAAGATACGACATTATGTCGCCAAAGTTGTTTATAATATCAAGTATCAACATGGCAAGGTCAACCCAGGTTTTTTGAAGCACAAGCGATAAAACTACAGCAACAGCCCCCGTAACGGCTACAGGCAGAAAAAATGACGGCAATTCAGTTTCCAGAAGAAGAAAGCTTGCCAGCATATACATTGTCCATAAAATTCCGATCCAACCGATTTGTCCGATAATTTTCGGAACATTTTTCTTTGCCTGGTCCACCATATTCCACAGATGAGCGAGCGTAAGGTGAATTGCGCCGAGAACCAGGCAGAAAGCCATGCTGTTCTCCTGTTTAAGCAACCAGTCGATCTTAAGCGCATTCAGGGGGTAGGGGATAAGGTCCGGATCAATGCCGAAGAAATTCCCGGTCAGCAAGCCCCATACTGTTGTGGTTCCGCTTAGAATTAACAACAGGACCACAGACCCGGACAAGGCCAGTTTTTTTATGCGGGCTATAATCAAGGTTCCTATCAGAATTAAAATTCCATATCCGGCATCTCCAACAATCATGGCGAAAAAGATGGTAAGGAATCCAAAGAAAGCCGGGCTGATATCAGATTCGGTGTAGCCTGGAGCTATACCCAGGAAAGCCAGGACAGGTTTAAGAGGTTTTACCCATTTGGGATGCCTGAGAAGAGTGGGGACATGGTCTTTATCATCGGGATCTTCAACTACAAGCCCCCATCCGTCAGTAGCGGCTTTTTCCTTTAGATCTTCAATTCTGTCAGCAGGGCAGAAGCCCTGGAGATAAGATATCGATTCAGATTTACCCATGCCATCTCTCGCCTGAACATATTCTGCGTTAATCTCAAGCTGGCGCCGCAAATCCTTCAACGAATCATTATACTTGATAGCTCCCGCCAGTTTCTTTTCTATTTCAAGAATCTCTTTTCCTGCCTGCTCTATCTCTTTTTCAATTCTTGAGATGGATCTGGATGGAAGCGGGATTTCAGAGAAATCCAGTTGAATATCACCTTTTGATAATACAGCCAGATATGTTCCTCGTTTAGTGGCATGGGCGGTGAAAACTGTGACGTTGTCCGGGAATTCAGGCAGGTGTTTGCCAGGGACGTAATATAGTTTTACATCTATTCCTTTATCTTTAAGTGACTTGATGGTCTTCGGGTCGAATTCACCGAATAGCCGTAATGGTTTGATCTGCTCTTCAAGGGTGCGTATGCGATCGTTAAGTTTTTCTTTCTGATCGGAGAGTTCAAAGATAGCATCAAGCGCTTCCGGGGCGGGTCTTTCAGGCGGTTCTTCAGCATCTTCAGATTCATGCAATGAGACTATTGCCAGAGCCTGGTTTATCCTGTCAATTTCAGCATGGATTCGCGCATAGTTTTCGGTCGCGGGATTGTTGATATGAGAAAGATGCAGCACTCCCGTATTTCTTAGAGTCTTGAGCGTGTGATCCTGCTGCGAATCCTGGCAAAGCAGCGTTACTTTCTTCATTTCAACTATCATGCCGCTCGCTCCGCAATTTTCGATTTGGCAATTTTTGCCCTTATTACGCCCGCTGTCTGCTGGTCGCCCAGAAAAATCTTGATAACCCTTATATTTTCCCTCGATTCAGGAATCTTAACCTTCTCAAACAGGTTGACACGTTGAGTAGTTGTGCGCAGCTCATCAGAAATCAAGCGTAATTGTTCTTCCAGTGTCTCGCGTTCCAGGCGCAGGCGCATGAGTTTCTCTATAAGATCCGCTGCGTCGTCTATCCATGGGGGAGTCTCGAAAAGGCTGTAGTCTTTCCTTTTGGTTTTAATGCCTTTAAGGACAGGAATCGACACGCCGGCTATATTGCCTTCCTCGGTATCAACGCCGGTCAGGGTAACAAGGTCTTCAGGCGCCTCCCCGGAAGAAAAAAGTGCAACGAAGCTTTCAATCTCCTGCCGAGCCTTTTGTTCCTGCTGCCCGGCCTTGCGGATCGCAGCTTCTATGTTCTGAATCTCCACCTGGAGCTGCTGTTTCTTAAGCTGCAGCATTGGAAGAAAGCGCTCAAAACGCGCAAGCGCATCCTGCTGGGCCTTAAGTTCATTCTTTGTATGCTTTATTTTGGCCATAGCATATTCCTGGAATCCTGGGAGGAACGCTTTAGTTGTTTTCTTCTGGTTCCCGGGCTTCAGATTCGCTTTCAGTTTCGCTGCTCTGAGTGGAGCCAGGCCAGAACTTGTCCACAAGGCTGCTGTGAATTCCGGTTTCGATCGGCTCGAAGCATTCAGCCAGCATTTTCCAGCCTCTATCGAGGGCCTGTTCAATGGGTATGTTGACCGAAAGGTCCATTATCTGGTTTTCGAACAAGCCGCCGTATTTGAGCAGTTTGTTATCCCAGTTGCTCATGCGGAAGCCCATTGACTGCTTCTCTTTGGTTTCCCTGTATTGGGCGTAAAGCTGGATGAGCGTGTTCATTATGGTCCTGTGATCTTCCCTCGTAGTGTCGTTGACCTGTTGCTTGAGCCTGCTGAGGGAACGGAAAGGATCAATAACTCCCTCTCTCAGGTAAAACTGGCCTTCGGTAATATATCCGGTGTTGTCAGGGACCGGATGTGTGTCGTCGTCCCCCGGCATGGTAGTTACCGCAAGTATGGTTAATGACCCGGCTTCATCAAAATCAACGGCCTTTTCATACCGCTGGGCAAGTTGTGTGTAGAGATCTCCGGGGTATCCGCGATTCGACGGGATCTGTTCCATGGTAATGGCGATTTCTTTCAGCGAATCGGCGAAATTAGTCATATCAGTGAGCAATACCAGCACCCGTTTTCCCTGGAGCGCGAACTGTTCGGCGACGGCCAGGCTGATGTCCGGAACAAGCAGACACTCAACAACCGGATCTGCGGCTGTGTGAACGAACATAACCGACCGGGAAAGGGCGCCGCTGTCGTCGAGTTTGTTGCGGAAGAAAAGATAGTCGTCGTGTTTCAAGCCCATACCGCCCAGAATGATGATATCCACTTCGGCCTGGAGGGCTATTCGTGACAGCAGTTCATTGTAAGGTTGCCCGGCAGGCGCGAAGATGGGCAGCTTCTGCGATTCAACCAGCGAGTTGAAAATATCAATCATGGGTATATTGGTTCTGACCATATTTTTCGGAATGATCCTCTTTGCGGGATTGACTGACGGCCCGCCGATTTCTATCAGGTTATCCGACAACGCGGGCCCATTGTCTCTGGGTTGTGCTCCCCCTGTGAAGATTCTGCCTAAAAGGTTTTCGGAAAAGGGAACCTGCATGGTGTGTCCTAGAAATCGGACTTTTGCGTCTGTTGCAATACCTCTGGCCCCTTCAAACACCTGGAGCGAGACCTCATCGCCGCTGAGCTGAATGACCTGGGCCAGGGAAGTACCTGTGCGAGAGGCGACCTCTGCCAGTTCACGGTACTGGACGTCTTTTGCTTTCAGGTTAATCACATTACCCGCGATATTATCGATTTTGTGATAGAGTCTATGCATTGCGGGTTACCTCCGAAACCGCCTTTTCAATTTTCTCCTGTAACTGTTTGAATTCATCAGTTTTCATTTCAATCCGGTTCCAGTCTTTCGTTGTCTGGGTGAGCTGATGGAAGAATCTGCGAGCTGCTTCTTTGTTTTCAAAATCCATCTGTGTCTTGAGAATCTTTGATATAACCGAAAAAACATGCTTTTGGCGTTCGGCATCGGTTGCTCCGTCCACCGGATCGAAAGCGTCCTGCTGCAGATAAACAGCGTCTACGTATTCAGATTTGAGATAGACTGTGAAATCATCCAGAGTTGTGCCTTCTTCGCCGACAACTTTCATCATCTGTCCGACATCGTTTCCGTGATGAAGCAGGTCTCTGGCCATCCGGACATCGTCTTCAGGCACTACACCCTTGTAGGTGGTCCAGCTATCCAGCGGGTCGATTGCAGGGTAGCGTCTGGCGTCCGACCTTGCCCTTGAAAGCCCGTGGAAGGCGCCGACAACTTTGAGGGTTGACTGCGTTACCGGCTCATCAAAATTTCCGCCTGCGGGGCTGACCGTTCCGCCTATCGTGATGGATCCGGTTGATCCGTCTTTGAGGCGCAAGCGTCCGCCTCTCTCGTAAAAGGAGGCTATGACAGACTCGAGGTACGCCGGATAGGCTTCTTCACCGGGTATTTCTTCGAGGCGGCCGGACACTTCGCGCAAGGCCTGGGCCCAGCGGGATGTGGAATCAGCCAGAACCAGCACGTTCAGTCCCATCTGTCTGTAATAGGATGCCAGGGTCACTGCAGTATAGACCGAGGCTTCACGGGCTGCCACGGGCATTGAACTGGTGTTACAGATAATGATTGTGCGCTCCATGAGCTTGCGGCCGGTGCGGGGATCTTCGAGTTCAGGAAAAGTTCTCAAAGTCTCTACAACTTCTCCGGCTCTTTCGCCGCATGCGGCGACAATTACAATGTCAACGTCCGCGTGACGGCTTGTTATCTGCTGAAGCACGGTCTTACCGGAACCGAACGGGCCGGGGATGCAGTAAGTCCCGCCCAGCGCTACAGGGAAGAAGGTATCCAGGATTCGTATTTTGGTTGTCAGTGGCTCGGACGGGCCAAGTCGTTCGGCATAGGCGGTGATCGGAATTTTGACCGGCCACCGCTGCAACATCTGTATTTCGCGCAGGTTGCCGTCCTGATCTTTCAGTTTGGCTATTGTATCTTTAACTGTATACGAGCCTTGAGCGGAGATATCCTCCACTGTATATTTGCCTTGAAGTTCAAACGGAACCATGATGCGATGATCGAAAATGCCCTCGGGCACCGTGCCGAGAATTTCTCCGGCGCTAACTGCCTCGCCTTTCTGTGCCTGGGGGGTGAACTCCCATTTCTGGTCTAACGATAACGCGTTAAGATATGCGCCACGCTGGAGAAAAAATCCGTACTGGTCGGCAACATCGTGCAGAGGATTCTGCAGGCCGTCGTAGACCTGGCCGAGAAGACCGGGGCCCAGTTCAACAGAAAGAAGATGTCCTGCGAAGTCAATCTTGTCGCCGACGCGTATGTTCGACGTGTCTTCAAAAACCTGCATATCGGCAAGTTTGCCTCGAATCCTGATTACTTCTGCCATCAGCCGCAAATCTCCCAGTTCGACAAACCCGACCTCGTTCTGGCTGATAGAACCATGGCATTCCACGGTCAGCATATTGCCGTTAACGCCTACTATAGTGCCTGTTACTTCGCTCCTGTTGTCTCTCATGTTCTGCAGCCTTTGTGTTTTAGAAGGGTTGTCTTTCTAGTGCCGGTTACGTCTGCTCGCTTGCAGCCGACAGTTGGAGATTTACAATCTTCTCCAGTATTCCTCTGCCTTCTTCCTTGTACATTCCGGCCCACCGTTGAGCTATAAGGAGCTTAACAGCATAGGCCAGCACGACCTCAATTGAAAACGGATCCAAACCGGTCAATTTATCTGCCTCTTCCCATCGCAACCGGTCTATAGTCTTTTCTTTTTCCATAGGATTTTCCATAGATACGGCTTCAGTTACAGCCTTATCGAGCGCGACGTCTGATCCGTTGGCGGCTCGCGTCTCGATCTGTTCTTTACCCAGTTTCTTTGCCCGTTCACGAGCAATTGTATTTCTGATCTGAATTTCCTTTTTCTGCCATCCGTCTACGAAAGAATGCCGTGGATCTTCTTTCCCCAGGTTTTCCGGTTGCGTTGCAAGCTTTTCAATCTGGTTGAGAGCAACGAGGTGCGACGGTGAAAGTTGCACGTCGCATGTCGCCCGGAAGTCTTTATGTGAAATCCGGGGTTTCTCCTCAAGCTGCAGCATGGGGAGTGTTGCAATCAAATAGTAGTAATTCATTCTTGACTAAAAGCGCACAATCACCGGCGCATTAATTTATCAGGTTTTTTGATTTTTCGATGAAGCCCTGACGATTTCGGCAATATGCGGACGCAAAAGACGGCCGAGGGATTCAACTATGGCATCGCGACTGAAATCATGCTCAACCTGTTCGTCCTTGACATATACCCGGAATCCAGACACTACGGTTCCTTCGCCGGTGATCTCAAGGCCTTCAGACATTGCTTTTTTGAGCTCCGAAGTAAAATGCCCGTTTATCTTTTTCAGGTCATCGGGATTAAGAAGGATTTCCACATTTGCGTTTTTCTTGTCCCGTGAAAAATAAGTTTCTACAAACCTGGCCAGCATTTCTTTGAGCGCCTTTTCATCAAGGACATCATCGATTTCCGAAGCGACGATTGACTGCATCATTTTCTGGATCGACTTTTCAACAGAAAGGACGACGTCTCTTGCCGCCTGTTCGACGGACTTTCTGGCATTCGCGGCGAAAGCCTCCGCTTCTTTCTCGGCCTTTTCAACTATCTGTCCGGCCTTGTCGTGGGCTTCCTGCTCGATTTGCTCGGCTTTCTGCTTTGCCTCAGAGACAATGCTGTCGGCCTCGGCTTCAGCTTTCTGAACGCCATCCTTTTGTATTCTGTTCAACAGGCTTTGTAGATCTTCTGGCATGGTAAGGCCTTTCTACTGATCTTCTCCATTGGACGCAGGTTCCAGGGCGGCAAGTTTTCGATACAGGTCGTATCTCGCCGCAGTGAGTTTGTCGGCCTGTTCCATGAGCCGTTTAGCGTTTTCGGGGTTGGTCTTCTGAAGTATACGGAACCGGTTTTCGTGCGAGGCCTGTTCACTGAACTTCATGGTAGGCTCTTTGCTGTCGAGCTGAAGTGGATTCTTGCCCTGTTCGCTCAGTCGCGGATCGAACCGGTAGAGTATGTAATGTCCTGCCCTGACCACATCTTTCTGTTCCTGCATGGCTGTCGTCATATTGATTCCATGCGCAATGCAATGGGAATATGCGATGATCAGCGAAGGACCGGGGTAGGATTCGGCTTCCACGAATGCCCGGACAGCCTGGGCGGGATTGGCTCCCATAGCGATTGATGCGACATATATGTTGCCGTATGTCATGGACATCATACCAAGATCCTTTTTCATCGAAGGACGTCCTCCTGCCGCGAACTTTGCAACTGCGCCCATTGGTGTGGACTTGGACGCCTGACCGCCGGTATTCGAGTACACTTCAGTATCAAGTACAAGGACGTTTACATCGCGCCCTGAAGCCAGAACGTGGTCGAGACCGCCGTAACCGATGTCGTAGGCCCATCCATCGCCGCCGAGTATCCATACCGATTTTTTCACAAGGTAATCGGCAACAGAGACCAGTTGCTTGCATTCTGAACAGTCGCAGTTTTCGAGTGCGGACTTGAGTTCCACTATCCTTTCTCTCTGCTGCTCTATTTCTGCCTGTGTTGATTGCGGAGCTTCCCGGATAGATTTAATAAGATCTGAAGGCGGTTGCTTGCAGTCGCATTCGCCGCCTGCAATTTTGTCCGCCAGTTCGAGAGCATAATTTTTGAATTTATCTACGGCAAGCCTCATGCCGAATCCGAATTCCGCATTATCTTCGAAAAGGGAATTAGACCATGTCGGGCCTTTGCCGTCCGGGCGAGTGCAATATGGTGTTGTGGGCAGGTTTCCGCCGTATATTGAAGAGCAACCGGTCGCATTGGCGATCATTGCCCGGTCCCCGAAGAGCTGGGTCATCAGTTTGACGTAAGGCGTTTCTCCGCAGCCCGCGCATGCGCCTGAAAACTCGAACAGAGGGGTGCAGAGCTGACTGCCTTTAACCGTATTCCTTTTTATGCTTTCAGGATCAAGCTCTGGTATAGTCGTAAAAAATCTGTAGTTCTCCGCCTCAGTTTCGCGCAGCGGGATCTGATCGACCATATTTATTGCTTTGCGTCCTGTTTCTTTCTTGGTCTCTTTATCTCGTTCCTTGCCAGGGCACTGTTCCACACAGGCGCCGCAGCCGGTGCAGTCTTCCGGAGCCACTTGCACGGTAAACTTCATTCCCTCGAAGCCTTTGCCTTTGGCATCAACGGATTTGAAGCTTTCCGGGGCGTCTTTGAGTGCGTTCGGATCATAGGCCTTTACTCTTATGCTTGCGTGCGGACATACCAGGGAACACTGTCCGCATTGAATACAAAGGCTTGGATCCCATTCCGGAATCTCGACAGCTATGTTTCTTTTTTCGTACCGCGTAGTGCCCGTCGGCCATGTGCCGTCTGCAGGCATCTTGCTTACGGGAAGCTCGTCGCCTTTCTGGCTCATGAGCGTTGCGGTGACATCCTGCACAAATTCCGGGGCATCCGAAGGCACTGGCGGACGCATGGCAACCTTCCCTGCGGGCTTTTCGGGAACCTGAACTTCTTTCAGAGCCGAAAGCGCGCCGTCGACGGCTTTATAGTTCATCTTGACAATTTCTTCGCCTTTACGTCCGTAAGTCTTTTTAATCGCGTTTTTAAGCGATTCAATTGCCTGGTCCTGCGGCAGGATTCCGGAAATGGCGAAGAAACATGTCTGCATGATGGTGTTAATGCGCGGTCCGAGACCGAGATCCTTGGCAAGTTTTACTGCGTCTATCACGTAAAACTTCATCTTCTTGTTGATGATCTCCTGCTCGATCTGGTCGGGCATGTGGTCCCAGACCTCTTCCGGACCGTAAGGCGATGCCAGCAGGAAAGTTGCGCCTTCCTTGGCGTTCGCCAGCATGTCGTACTTCTCAAGAAACGCGAAGTTATGGCATGCGACAAAGTCGGCCTTTGTGCAGAGGTACGGACTGCGTATCAGTTCGGGTCCGAACCTGAGGTGGGACACGGTCATTGAACCGGCTTTCTTTGAATCGTAAACGAAGTATCCCTGGGCGTAGTTTTCCGTGTCGGATCCGATTATCTTTATCGAGTTCTTGTTTGCTCCCACCGTTCCATCTGAACCCAGGCCATAGAACATACACTCAATGCGCTTGCCGTGTTCAATCTGCCAGGAATAATCGACGTCAAGACTGGAGTTTGTTACGTCATCAGTGATTCCAACGGTGAAGTGGTTCTTGGGCTTCTCCGCGGAGAGGTTGTCAAATACAGCCTTGACCATTGCCGGGGTGAAATCCTTAGATCCCAGCCCGTAGCGTCCTCCTACGATGTGCGGATATTTGTCAAAAGAAGTCCACTTTTCATGCATGGCTTCGCCCACGGCTGTTCTGACGTCTGTGTACAGCGGTTCCCCAAGAGAGCCCGGTTCCTTCGTTCGGTCGAGAACTGCGATGGATTTGACGGTGGAAGGCAGCGCCTCGGCAAATGCTTTCGTGTCAAAGGGCCTGTAAAGTCTGACCTTTAAGACGCCGACCTTTTCTCCCTGCTGGTTCAGGTATTCTACAGTTTCATGAACGGTTTCTGCCGCCGAGCCCATCAGGATTATGACCTTTTCAGCATCGGGCGTGCCGACATAATCAAACAGGTGATACTGGCGTCCGCTGAGCTTTGCGTACTTATCCATGTATTTCTGGACAATGTCAGGCGTAGCAAGATAGTACTTATTAACTGTTTCCCGGCCCTGGAAAAAGACATCCGGATTCTGTGCGGTTCCGCGAAGAACCGGACGATCGGGGGTCATTCCACGTTTGCGATGTTCAAGCGCGAGGTTGTCATCGACCATTTCGCGCATTGTTTCACGGGGAACCTGTTCAATCTTCTGAATTTCGTGCGAGTTTCTGAATCCGTCAAAGAAATTAAGGAAGGGCACCCTGGCTTCCAGTGTTGCTGCATGAGAAATAACTGCCAGATCTCCTATTTCCTGAAGACTGGATTCGGCCATAAGGGCAAATCCAGTGGAGCGGACAGCCATAACATCCGAATGGTCGCCGAAAATGGACAGCGCCTGGCAGGCCACTGAGCGGGCGGAGACGTGAAACACGGTTGGAGTCAGTTCGCCGGCGATTTTAAACATGTTGGGGATCATGAGAAGCAGACCCTGCGAAGCGGTAAATGTTGAGGTAAGCGCCCCGGAGGTGAGAGAGCCGTGGACGGCCCCGCTTGCTCCGCCTTCGGACTGTAGTTCCACCACGTCGGGAATAGTGCCCCAGATATTTGTAACGCCTGAGTTGCTAAGTTCATCGGCGGTTTCACCCATGGGTGAGGATGGTGTAATCGGGTATATAGCACATACTTCGCTCAGTGCATGGGCAACATTCGCTGCCGCGGTATTTCCGTCTATCATTACCATGTTTTTGTTGTCGGGCATGAATATCTCCTCTGCGTATTTCTCGCACTATTCTAATCTAGATTTTTTTTATTTCTACAGCAGCGGCGCTTTTTTTAATTTTAGAGCGTTTTTCTGACTTCTTCGAGCTTCCCGGAGCTGCCAAGGACGTCATTCTTGTGGGCAATGTACTTGGCGTATTCGGCCATGAAGACCTCGCCTGGCTTGCGCAAATCGAAATTCTCCGGGTTGTCTCTGAAGTGTTCCCTGTGGACTCTGCACCATACCAGGCGACCGTCGGTATCTATATTGACCTTGGTTACTCCCATCGGGGCGGCCTTGCTGATCTGGTCTTCATCGACGCCCTTTGCGCCCTTGAGCTCGCCGCCGGCCTCGTTGATTCTGCGAACCTCTTCCTGGGGGACAGAGCTTGACCCATGCATTACCAGCGGGAAGTTCTGAAGACGCTTCTGGATTTCCTGGATGACTTCGAAATGCAAGCCCTGGCTGCCAGTGAATTTATACGCGCCGTGGCTTGTGCCTATAGCGCAGGCGAGACTATCGCACCCGGTCTTCTTTACAAACTCCTCTACCTGTGCCGGATCGGTAAGGTTTGCGGCGCTTTCTTCAACAACCACGTCTTCTTCCACGCCCCCAAGCTGTCCGAGTTCAGCTTCTACGGAAATATCTTTGGCATGCGCTGCGTCTACAACCCGTTTCGTGATCTCAATGTTCTTCTCGAATTCTTCGCCGCTGGCATCAATCATAACTGAGCTGTAAAATCCGCTCTCTATGCAGTCCATGCAGGTTTCCTCGTCGCCATGGTCCAGGTGCACGGCAAATATAGCATCCGGGAAAATCTCGTCCGCTGCGCGGATCATTGCTTCCAGAAGGCGCTTGTCTGTATACTTTCTTGCGCCCTTTGACAACTGGACAATGAACGGGGCTTTGCTGTCCATATTACCCTGAAAAAGGCCCATGATCTGTTCGGCATTGTTGATATTGTACGCTCCAACGGCGTAATTTCCGTAAGCGTGTTCGAAAAGTTTCTTTGTTGATACTATCATTTGCTATGTCTCCTTACCGCAGGGGTTTATTTAATATATTTGCTGTACCCAATAACTGCAAACGAAGCGAAACCATAGAAATTAATGGCTTTGCGGTCAAGAGTTTGTTGAGAATTTGCGGAAAAAGGTCAGGAATATGTTGGCTGTTGCTGAGTATGCTGGCTATCTGCGTCTGTGTCTGAAGAACTGCTGCAGTAGCGTCCGGCATTCTTCTTCCATGACCCCGGGATAAACCTCGCACCTGTGATTAAGACTGGGATGCTGTAGAATATTGAAAACTGATACACCTCCGCCCCTGGGGTCACTTGCGCCGTAGATAACGTAAGGTATCCTGCTGCGGATTATTGCCCCGGCGCACATTGGGCAGGGTTCCTTGGTGATGTACAGCGCGGTTTTTAGAAGCCGCCAGTCGCCTAATGCGCTGGAAGCCTGAGTGATGGCAATCATTTCTGCGTGCGCTGTGGCGTCGCGGAGTGTTTCAACCTGGTTGTGGGCCTTGCCGATTACGGCGCTGAACTGGAGTTGGCCGGGTTCGGGCAGCCGCACAACGACACAGCCGGTCGGCGTCTCGCCCTTTTCCATGGCGGTTTCGGCCTGTCGAATGGCCATGTGCATGTATTGATTTCTGGGCTCAAAGGACATAAGGGCAAAGTATATAGGGTTTTGAGCTAACTGCAAGCCATTGAAAGGGGATGTGCAATATTGATCTCAAGCGGTTGATTATAGTAAAAAAGAGGCATGAACGGATGCAGGTTGTCCAAATTATTTATTGTTTTTCTGTTTTGCGGGTTGCCGGTTGTTATTTCGCAAGGTTGCCGGTCCATCAGGGATACTGACGCACAGACAGCCCGGTACGTCGTGCAGGCTGTTGTTCTGGAAGCTCAGAACGAAACTGAAATGGACAAACTTGCCGGCATCGAAGGCACAACTAAGGATATTGATTCCATGACAAACCGAATCATCATCTGTAGATTTCCTGATTTGATACTTTGCCACGGACAGGAAGCTGAGGCCGATGAACGCGAGCCCGTCAGCCATGAAAATCGTTTCAACTCTGAAAATCGCCCCGGTTCTGATTCATGCCCTGTATCAGGATGGATGATACGCGCAGGGCTTTCTGTTCCCCGGTTCGCCAGTCCGCAGATCAGGCTTTGTGTCGAAAATTCAGAGCTTCTTGAATGGAAAGAATACAAATGGCGAGACGGTAAAACGTACAAGCACCCGGTGTTAAGGCATAGAAAACTTGAGACTACCGTGTTTCCCGTGCCCGGAAGATGGGTTCACGTGAAAGATATTACCGGCGTTACCGCCTCGGGAAATGCGGCTCTTTTTGTGAGAGTAAAAGGCCCCATGGAAACTGATGAGGATCGGGAGAAGAATGTGAGATGATACTGTTTTTGCCTTTTCAAATTAACTGTTTTTTTGCCAGTCTTAGTTCTTTGACTGTTAATTCCAGGCAGGAACAATATGAAAAAGAAACCGCATATTATTATTTTCAATCCGGATCAGTGGCGCGGAGATGTTTTGGGGCACGCGGGGAATCCGGCGGCTATAACGCCAAACCTTGATCGACTTGTTCAGCAGGACGGAGTCTCCTTTTCCTCGGCGTTCTGTCAGAATCCTGTATGCACTCCCAGCCGGTGCAGTTTTATGACCGGATGGTATCCGCACGTGCGCGGGCATCGTACCATGTATCATATGCTCCATACGGAACACAATGAGCCTAACCTGCTGAAAATCCTTAAAAATAATGGCTATCACGTCTGGTGGGGAGGGAAAAATGACCTTATCCCCGGCCAATATGCGGATAGCGAATATTGCCACGAGCGGTTTCGAGCAACTGACGCTGATTATGCGCGTTGGGGGGTGACTCCGCGTGAAGATGCGCATGGCGGCGATAAGTCCTGGCGAGGCGACCCGGATGGCGACAATTTCTATAGTTTCATGAGGGGGAGACTGGACAAAGGGGACGACAAGATCTATTGCGACTGGACATGGTCGATGATCCTCGGAGCAATTGACAGGATACAATCTTACAACGATGAAAAGCCGCTGTGTATTTATCTTCCAATCAGTTATCCGCATCCGCCCTACTGCGTAGAGGACCCATGGCACAGCATTACAGACCGTGGAAAAATTCCCCGGCGGACGGCAACTCCGGAGAACTGGCAAGACAAACCCTCGACGCTCAAAGGAATCTACGAGAACCAGGGGCTGCAGAACTGGACAGAAGAACGATGGACAGAGCTGCGTGCAACTTACTATGGAATGTGCTCGCGTACAGACCACCAGTTCGGACTGCTGATGGATGCGCTGAGTAAGGCGGGAATGTATGACGAGAGCGCTGTTTTCTTTTTCTCAGATCACGGTGACTTTACCGGCGACTATGGGCTGGTGGAGAAGACACAGAATACGTTTGAAGACTGCCTGAGCCGTGTGCCTTTTCTTGTGAAACCTCCGGCTGGCACGCCCGTCAAACCCCGCATTAGCGACGCACTTGTGGAACTGGTTGATTTTTCCGCTACGGTCTATGATCTGACTGGTATTGACCCCGGTTATGATTATTTCGGCAAGAGCCTTTTGCCGCTGCTGGCGGCTGAAACTGAAGATCATCGCAATGCCGTATTCTGTGAGGGAGGGCGCAGGTTCGGAGAAACGCAGGCCATGGAACTTGAAAGCACCAGCGCGAATAACATTCATGGCCTTTACTGGCCGCGTCTAAGGTTACAGACAACCGACGAGGGCGTTTATCACGGCAAGGCGGTCATGATACGGACAAAAACACATAAGTATGTAAGACGTTTTTACGAGCAGGACGAATTCTATGATCTTATCACCGATCCCAGAGAGGAGAAAAACAGAATAGACGATCCTGCTTGCACAGACATCCTTAATGAAATGAAAGAGAAGCTGTTGTCATGGTACATGGAAACATGTGACGTTGTTCCTCACGAAACAGATAGACGATGATAAAGAAAGCAGCCGACAAAATACCAAACGCCGGAGTAGCCGTATAGCCATGCTGCAATCTGGCGTTTTATCCATTTGCGCCCCCGCAGCAGCGCTTTCCACGCTCTCATTACGAAATTCCGTGAGATATGCGGGCTAAGCTCAGAATGCGTTGCATGAAACGGGGAGTATCAGGTAACATCCATCCAACGTGGTAATGCCTTTGCTACAGCTTGTCGATGATTCTTGCTATCCCGGAGATGAAGTTTGAAATACTGAACTCTTCTGCTTTTTTTCTGAGGGTATTTCTGTCCCAGTTGATGGACAGCGCTTTGTTAACCGCCTGATTGAGGCTTTCCTCTGTTTGACTGTCAAAGAAAACCCCTGTTTCATTTTCGACTATTGTTTCGAGGGCGCCGCCCCTGCGGTAGGCTACAACCGGTGTTCCACAGGCCTGGGCTTCGATGGGGACCAGGCCGAAATCCTCTTCGCCCGGAAATACCAGCATGTTAGCGTTTCTATAAAGCTGCAGTATCGAGGAATCCGACTGCCAGCCGAGAAAACTGATATTGCCGCTTGAAGCGGTCTTGAGTTTATGTTCCTCGCTGCCGGTCCCGACAATGACAAGTTGCCTTCCTGACAATGTGTATGCCCTGACCGCTAATTCGATGCGTTTATAGGGTACAAGAGCGGATACTATAAGATCATAGTTGTCTTTTGATTTCTCGCCCGGAGTCCATAAATCAAGATCTACAGGAGGATAAACTACTGCAGCCTCTCGATCGTACGCGTTACGTATCCTTTCACGGACCGCATTACTGATTGCAACAAACCGGTCTACGTTGTCGGACATTCTGCGATCCCACCGGCGCAGCCACCATAAGAGCGGAGCGACAAGGAAAGCCTTAACCGGACTGGCAGAAAAATACTCGTTCCGAGGCTGCCATGCATACCTCATTGGAGTAAAACAGTAACAGAGATGTTTGGTTGTTGCATTGTGAGGGTGTGATTTGGCCACGCAGTGGCTGGCGCTGATCATGAGTCTGGCATCCGGAGGCGGCATCCGCCTGATAGCTGCCGGGAAAAAAGGCAGATAAGACCTGTAATGATTGTATATTCCCGGAACTTTCTGCAGGAAAGAAGTCTGCACTGGATGGCGATTTATGGTATCCGAGACAGAATGGGAATTCCATATCAGGGTATGTATGGGCGCATCAGGGAAACCTTCGCAGAGAATTTCAAGCACACGCTCGCCCCCTCGCATTCCGGTGAGCCAGTCGTGAACGAGAGCCGTTTTCATTCCGGACCATTTTGCAGGAAACTTATGCGATGTTCTTTTTTCTGTCATTGGTTAGATGTCATTTGTTGCGGCTTCGAGACGGATCTGTAGACTTCGAGTGTCTCGCGGGCAGTGCGTTGCCACGAGAATCTGGACGCCTGTTCGATGCCTTTGCTCCTGAGATCCTCTCGCTTTTCAGGGCTGGCAAATAAATCCAGTACAGCGCTAACAAAACCATCTTCATCATGCGGATCAAGTATAATCGCTGCGTTGCCGGCGATTTCCGGGAGCGAGCCGCCGTTGCTGCACACGACCGGAAGTCCGGATGCCATCGCTTCTATAATCTGGAGGCCAAAGCCCTCGTATTGGGAGGGGTGTACAAGAACATCGGCATTTTGATAGACCTTTACCATGTCTTCGTCCGCAAGGTAGCCTCGCCATTTTACAGCATCGGATATGTGGAGCTTTTCACTCAAAAGCAAAGGCTCGGGGTACCTTGGATCAGGCGATGAGATCAGGTGCAACTCCACAGGGAAAGAGCAAAGCTGTTTAAGCCTGGCAAGCATTTTTACAAGCATTGACACATTCTTATAAGGATCGGTTCTGCCCACGTAAAGCAGTTTCCTGACGCGTTCTTCGGAATCGGATTCGGAACGCGAACGGTCTTGCTGCGGGGGATGAAAAGATGAAGATACGCCATTGGGTATTGCTGTTACTTTGTCAGTCTGCCCGGAAGCTATTCGAAGACGTTTGATGACATCACGCCTGGACCGGTTGCTCACGGTAATAACCGCGTCTGATCGAGCGCCTACTTGGAACATGAGTTGCTTGTAAATTGGAAAAATAAGTGTTTTTTTTGATTTCGGCGCATGGTGTGGAATAACCAGCGGAATGAGATCGTGGATTGTTGTTACGCATTTTGCTTTGCCCGGTCTGTGGCTTCCGGTGAAAGCCGGCAGAGGTATCATGTAATTGGTGGAGTGGAAAACGTTTATTGCGTTTCTTTTTAATAAACCCGGCATCAGAACCTGATTTCTGACGGAGAAAACTCCGTACGGAACCAGGCAGGCAGCGAAGTTTGAGTGACTGCTGATATGCAGTTCTCTGCAAGTTCGCCTGAGGAGGACGGGCTTGTCGAAAATGAGAAGGTAATCGTTCTGGTGGTCAAGTCCGGCCAGATTCCTGATCAGTTCACGGGTATATATACCTATCCCCGAAAGTTGCTCGAATATCCACCTGGCGTCGATAGCTATTTTCAAGATGCGACCTTTCTGTAAACCTGGAGCGTTTGAAGTGCAGCTTTTTCCCATGTAAATTTACCGGCTTGTTGAATCCCTTTCCTGCGCAATTCGGCGGCAATTCCGGTATCATAAAGAACGCGCCGGACGGCTTCGCGCCAAGCTTCTGTCTCAAAGGTTTCCAGAAGCAACGCGGCATTAGCGACGACTTCCGGCAGGGACCCCCCTGAAGATGAAATAACCGGAGTTCCACAGGCCATGGACTCAAGCGGAGGGAACCCAAAGCCTTCGTAAAACGAAGGGAATACAAG
Organism: uncultured Victivallales bacterium; assembly: GCA_964433435.1. GTDB lineage: Bacteria > Verrucomicrobiota > Kiritimatiellia > UBA8416 > CAYSRM01 > CAYSRM01. The sequence goes on along the minus strand of CAYSRM010000006.1, from coordinate 5,937 downwards.
AGCCGATGCCTGTGAATAAAGAGATGGCAAATGGCGGTCATCAACATGCCGCAGGTGGATTATATCCTCTTTTCTGGACGAAGAACGCATTCTGGCAACGATGCTTTCGTATTTCCATCCCAGCGAGCCTGCGATGACCAGTTTGCCGTCAAAGTCGGTTAGGGCCTCGAATACTTCGATGAGCAGAGGTATGTTTTTCCGGGGTTCAACGGTTCCGACAAAGAGGAGGTAAGGGCTGGTTATGGACAGTTCTTCCAGTACAGGCCGGGCCTGTTCCGCAGGGACAGGATGGAACTTCTCTGATATTCCGTTGTGAACAGGGAAAATCCGGTCCGGTTCTATTCCGAGGAGTTCGGTGATTTCCGAGGCGCTGAATTCAGAAACGGTTATGATCGCATCCGCGCGGCTTGCTGTGTTTTGTATCCTGGAGTCAAGATAGCGCCGGTTCCGGTCCTCGACATACTGGGGGTGCCTTTTGAATGCTACATCGTGAATTGTGGCTACGGTTTTTCCCGTATTCAGAGGAGGGAGGATGAAATTCGGAAAATGATAGACGTCCGCTTTTCCGGCGAACATGTTAAAAGGCGGCCAGTTGAAGGTTTTCCACAGGAACTGGGCGGCTCGACCGGGACACCACCGGATGACCTTTGTTTTACCCCTTCTGACTGGGCATATGGCTTTTCCTTGAAAATCGAAATAAAAAAGCTCTATTATGTCGTCTTTTACGAGTTTATCCAGCTCAGACGCGAGTGCGCAGGTGTAACGGCCTACTCCCGCGCGCTGAGAGACCGAAGATTGTATGTCTATGCAGATTTTCACAGTGCAAAAGGTTAGATGTGAAAACGCGCAGGTGCAAGCGGAAAGAGATGTATGACGTGGTCATTAACCGCGGATGCGCAAGTATCAGACGGGAGCGACAGGAACAGTTATGAAGAGACAATTTGACAGATTAACGGCTTCGGAATTACATTGCCCCAAATGTGGAAGGATGCAGCCGGTGCGTGAGCGCCTGCTTCTGGTTCTTCCTGGAGCAGAGGTAAACGAATACCGGTGCAGTGTTTGCGGCGAATCACTGGGCACGCGGGAAGTCAAGGAGAAGGCCGGGGAAAGAGGACAGCTCGTTGTATAAGAGAATTTTCCGTGAATAGCAGGTTGGTATTTGAGCCTGCGGCCTGATTTGGACCGGCATGGAGTAAAACACAATGGCAAGAAAAAAGAAGAACGAAAACGAACAAGATCCGAATGAACAGAAACAGGAGAACTCTGCGGAGGGCGTTCCTGGGGAGCTGCATGTAGCCGAGAGCGCTGATGATGTGGAAGAACGGCTGAAATTCGAACAGAAAGAACTTATGGACAAGCTGGTTCGATTACAGGCGGACTTTGAAAACTATCGTAAACGCGCTGCCAGAGAACGCATACAGATTGAGGCTCATGCAACGGAGGAACTTTTGAAGGAATTGCTTCCGGTAACCGACCATTTTGAAATGGCGCTGAAATCAGCCAGAGAACATAAGACTGAGTCGTCTGTGTTGGAAGGTTTCAAAATGGTGCAGGGGCAGCTTATTGCCGCTATGGGAAAGCACGGCCTTGAAGCCATCGACGCAGATGAAGGCGAGTTTGATCCTGCGTTCCATGAGGCGGTAGCTCATATACCTTCTAATGAAGTTCCGGAAAACCACATTGTTGAGCAGACACGAAAAGGCTACAAGTTGGGTGATAAAGTGATAAGGGCTGCCGAAGTGGTCGTATCAAGCGGCATACCGGAGCAGCAGGATGAACCTGACATAGCAAAGAATTGAAAACGAATATATATTTCAGGAGTGGATAGTGGCTGAAAAAGAAGATTATTATAATCTGTTGGGAGTCGAGCGTTCGGCTTCTGCTACGGAAATAAAGAAAGCTTACCGGAAACTGGCTATGAAGTATCACCCGGATCGCAATCCGGGAGATACGGCAGCAGAAGCAAGGTTTAAAGAGGTCTCGGAGGCCTATGAGGTCCTCAGCGATGAGAACAAGCGCCGGCAGTATGACCAGTTCGGGTATGAAGGCCTGAAAAGCAGCTTTGGTCCCGGCGGGTTCGATTTCTCGCGAGATTTCACCCACATGAGCGACCTTCAGGACATCCTGGGAAGTATTTTCGGGCAGGGCGGCGGAATTTTTGAAGACTTTTTCGGGGGAGGTCGAAGAAGGTCGAGTTCTGGAGTGCGACGCGGCGCTGATCTGCGGTTTGACGTTGAAATTGATTTTGAGGAAGCGGTATTCGGTTCAGAGCGGGAAATAGCAATACCCGTTACGGCGGAATGCAAAAGTTGCGGCGGCACCGGCGTTGAAAACGGAGGCGCTCGAGAAACATGCAGGCAATGCGGGGGGAGAGGCTCGATAGTCTCCGGGGGCGGATTTTTTCAGATTCGTCAGCCTTGCCCAGTATGCGGCGGTGAAGGCACGTTTACCACAAACCCTTGCAAGGCATGTAAAGGCCAGAGAAGGGTCAAAACCAAACGCAACCTGACTTTACGAATTCCGAAAGGCGTAGAAACCGGCACAAGGCTTCGAATGTCCGGCAAAGGAGAGTATGGAGCTCAGGGCGGTCATTCCGGAGATCTTTACGTTGTGGTCAGTGTAAAGGAGCATCCGCTGTTCAAGAGACAGCACGAAGATATTTTCTGCGAGCTGCCGGTTTCCATGGAAACTGCCGCATTAGGCGGAGAAGTCCAGGCGCCGACGCCGGAAGGAAATGCCAGAATCCGGGTTTCGGCCGGAACTGAGGCGGGCAAGACGTATCGCCTTAGAGGAAAGGGTTTGCCGAGGCTGGACGGCTACGGGCATGGAGACCTTCATGTGAAAATTATGCCGGAGGTTCCTGATAAACTGAACAGAGCTCAGAAGAAGATATTGAAGGAATTTTCCGAATCCACCACGGAGAAGAATTATCCTTTGGCCAGGAAGTTTAAAGAACAGACCGAAGAGTTTTACGAACGAAGAGATAAGATGAAGAAAAAAGCAACGCCTTCTTCCTGAATTAAACCGGCTCATGTCACACAATCTGCGCACTTATTCTCCGCCAGAAAACTGGGACCCGGAAAATGTCCGGCTTTCCAGTAAAGAATCTCATCATCTTAAAGATGTCCTTCGTATCAGAAAAGGAGACACTGTCGAGGTTTTTGACGGAGCGGGCAGAAGTTGTGCTGCTGTTGTCAGCGGTGATGACGTGAGCGAGCTTGATCTGATTGGTGAGAGCAGGCATTCGCTGCGTTCCTTTGAGTCAATTCTAATTCAGGCTATTCCGAAGGCGAAGCGGATGGAAGTTGTTGTGGAAAAGGCTACCGAGCTTGGAGTTGCGGCGATTCTTCCTTTTGTCTGCGATAGAACAGTTGTGAAGCTTTCACGCAAGCAGATGGACAAGCGGCTTGACCGGTGGCGCCGGATTGCTATCAGCGCTGCGAAGCAAAGCGGGGTGGACATGGTCCCTGATATCCGGAACATTGAAATGTTTGACCGGGTTCTTTGTAGCGTTGAACAGGATTGCACTGTGCTGATCGGTTCTTTGGAGCCGAATGTTGAGCATATCAGAAGTGTGTTACGGTCGCGCAGGCGTGCAGGCGTAAAAAAAATTGGTATCATTATCGGCCCCGAAGGCGATTTCACTCCCGGGGAAATGAGGTTAGCAAAGGATGCCGGTGCAGCGCCTGTAGGTTTCGGTACCGCCGTTTTAAGAACTGATACAGCGGCCATCTATGCATTGAGCGCGATTACGTATGAATTCAGCGGGCTTACTTAGTCCGAATATCTCACAGGATTTCTGTGAGATATGAGGATTAGAATCGGTCATTTGTTGGTGTCGGGGTGGGGTACATTGTCCGTTCGTGCCTGCCTGCCCAGGTATCCGCCGTGATGCCGTAATCCGTAGTCTTCTCTTGATATCCCTTTCAGGTCCATCAGTGTCAGCGCAAGAGCATCGCTTATGGCCAGCATCACGGCTATGGATGCTGTGGGCGTTAGCCGCAAACGGCATGGCTCGACGACGTCTCCCATATCCAGAACTATGTCGCTTAGCCCTCTGAGAGGCGAATCCGGATGGGAAGTGATACCGATTATGGTCTGTAATCCTAGATGTCTGCTAAGCTTGAGCATTTCGATTACTTCGTTTGACTTTCCGCTCGTAGAGAAAGCTACAATAATGTCTAGTTCGGCTACTACTCCGAGGTCTCCGTGCGCTGCTTCCGCCGGATGAAGGAAGGCGGCCGGGGTTGCAGTGGAACACAACGTTGCCGCGAATTTCCTGGCAATATGTCCGGCTTTACCGATGCCGGTAGCGAGGATCTTGCCTTCGCAATTCAGCATGGCCCGGACCGCGTTCTCGAAGCCGTCGTTTACCTTGACCGCTGAAATGGCCGCGGCCTCTTCTTTAAGCACCTGGGTTATTCTTTTTCTAATATCCACCTTTGCTCCGTATTCGCATTGACCGGTTTAGTGATGGCCATGATTGGGACCTTTACCTGAACGGTATGTTGCGTCGTCGATTGTTCCTGTTGCCGGGTATCATGATCTCGGGTTCTCGCGGTTTCATGTCACGCATAAGGCCCTGGAAGGCAGAGTCGTTGCGTATGATTCGCAGTGCTTTCTCCCCTCCCGCAGAAACGGCTCTGTCAAGCGCTGTGCGCGCGGTATCCACGTTTTTCATCGACAACTGAATCTTTGCATAATCCAACCATGCTCTCCAGTCGTTGGGCTCTCGGTCCAGGTACACCTTAAGCCACTTTGCCATTTTTGCGGGCTGCCCGACTTTTGCGTACATCCTCACAATCTGAAGGTAAACCTGTTTAGGAGCGTTGTCAGGCAAACGCCCCCAGCAAAGGTCAAGCGCTTGAATCATCATCGGAATATTCCGGACCTGCAAAAGAAGCTCTGCTGCCTTGTAATGATATACCGCCGGCATATTCTTGTTAGACACGATGCGGTTCATCAGGTGCATGAACTGGTTGGTGAAGTGACCTCTTAGATACAAAGTCGCGAGTTTGAAGATTTTGTCTATGTGCTTGTTAATATCCGGATTGTCGCCGAGTGTTTTCTTAAGGTTCCTTATTTCTTTCGCGATTTTGCGGCTATGTTCGACGCGTTTGACAAACCCCTCTGCTTTTGTGTTTTCAGGGTCCTTTCTGCTGAATTCCGTCATCAGATCATGAGCATCAGCAAGTCGCATCTGCGGCCAGTACAATTCCTGGGCAAGCCGGAAGTTCGCCTCCGGGCTGAGGGGGTACAAGGCCCGGGCTTCGTGGAAAGCCTGTTCTGCGTTAGCTGGCTTGGGCGAGTTGCTGTGCGAATAAAGGCCTGCAAGTGCGCTTCTAAGCTTGGAGAAGCTTTTCCTCGCAACCACATCGCGTCTGAATTTGTGATTTGAAACCAGGCGTTTGGTGTACCAGTCCCAGAAATCCATATCGTTTCTAGTGGTTCGTTCCGGTATGCCGGAAATCTTGTTGCTATTGACTTTCAGAATCAGTCCGTGCGGCTCCATGTAAGGATACATCCACTCCATTACGTAGCTTTCCTCGACATAGAAATCGTGGCGAAAATTATTATGTTCGAAAATCTGTTCGGCTAGAAGCCCGTTTATCTGCATTACCCCAAGCGCCCCGGATATCTGGACGCGTCCGCCCTCGAAGCTTATTCCGGCATTTGCCTGGCGGCGTCCGCTCCGAACATCCTGGACAAACTGGTTAAATGCTCTGGCGCTGTCGACTTCAGATGGTATCCATATCTGATCGCCGTAAAGATCACGCATAACATTCAGGTATGTATTATCAGCGAGAGCATTCTGTGTGATAAGATAAACATCTTCGCGCACGCGGGCTGAATAAATCATATAGGTGGGGACAAAACGTCCCGGGTCTGTTCCTCCGAAAAATATGGCGTTGGGCGTCATTTGTTCCGGATAAGAAG
>CAYSRM010000005.1:0-55587 GCA_964433435.1 uncultured Victivallales bacterium | reverse complement strand
TCGGATTAATGGCGTTTAGCATCCATGCCGTCATGGCTCCGTCGACCTCAAAATCCGCAGTTGTAAGCTCTCTGCCTTTTTTATCGCAGGCCAGTACGACCCTCGAGATGCGTTCACGCATGTCCTTAAGGTTGGCAGCAACCGACAATATTGCCATAAGTTCGCTGGAAACTGAAATCTGAAAACCGGAATTCATTTCGAATCCGTCCATTTTTCCGCCCTTGCCGATTATGATATTACGAAGGCTCTGGGCACAAAAATCCATTGCCCATTTAAAGAATACCTGCTCGGAATCAATATCAAGTCTCTTGAGATTGCTTTTAGCAAGCCGCGAGTCGTTGTAGTTGAATTCATGTTGCATTCGGGACGTGAGCGCAACCATTGCAAGATTGTGTGCATTGGTTATTGCGTCAATGTCACCGGTAAGACCGAGAGAAAAAGGTGTCAGGGGAATACATTGGGAAAGCCCGCCTCCGGCTGCCGATCCCTTGATGTTAAAGGTCGGTCCGCCGCTTGGTTGCCTGATAGTTCCCGCGACTTTATGGCCAAGCTTACCGAATCCCTGCACAAGACCCAGAGTAGTAGTGGTTTTGCCTTCGCCAAGCGGGGTAGGGGTAATGGCTGTTACATCCACGTACTTTGCCTGATCCATCTTCTGTAGTCGGCTGACAGCTTTCCGAAAGTCCACCTTACCGAGATAACGGCCGTGTGGAATTAATTCGTCGTTGTTAAGGCCCATATCCCGGCCCAACCGTTCAAACGGGATCATCTCATTTGCTGCAGCAGCAGCTATCTTCCAATCTGGATTTTTTACCGGGTCTAATTGTATCATCCATCACCTCAGGACACACAAACAAACGAAAAGGGAATCTGTAATTGCAGGTGAAAAAGAAAGCAATAAAAAAGTCAATAAGAATGAATTTAATTCCGGAAACACCTGATTCGACACAACACGCCACGCTCACGACTAACCCGCATATCTAAGAAAATTCCTGCTGCGAGCAAAGGCAGCGCCACTGTGACGGCACGAATTGGCAAAACGCCAGATTGCAGTATGTCTATACGGCTGTTCCGGCGTTTCACCAATTCTCGCTTTCGCGGCAGCACTTTCCGCGCTCTTCCGCCGGATGGCGGACAGGCAGCTACGAAATGCTGTGAGATATGCGGGTTAAAGCTTTTCGGGGGGCAGGTGGTCGTAGCACTCGAATTTTATTCCGAGTTCCGCGGCCAGCGCTTTCAGATCGGCAAGGTAGTCCCCGCATGCCGTCATTGGATGATTAGAGTTGATGCGTTGTTCTATGTTCCCGCATAGCTTCAGATACCAGTGTGGCCACTGTGGATCGCAGCTTGCTGAGCGTTCCCGCCATTCTTTCTGGTCAGCCACGTCGGTTATTCCTCTTCCCGCGCAAAGATAAGGTTCATGGTTCCTGTAGGAGAATCTTGCCCATGTGACTACTCCAGGCTTTCGTGCTACAACCGAACACGTTCCGCCGCCTTGCTTAAAATACATGGGAGGCTGCCTTTCGGACCAGGAGCCTTTAAGCGATTCGTTGCTGCCCTCCGCAAAATACGGGGCAAGAGCGCCGGAGTTGACAAACCAGTATAACCCGTTTTTCCAATAGCGAAGGTCGTTAAAGCCTACCGGCTCCCCGCCGTTCAACAGCTTAAGCGTCTGCATGGTAAGAGCTGCGCCGTCATCAGCTTCGGTTGCGGCTACAAATGTCGAACCATCGCCCTCCGGTCTAAGCTTGTTATTGAGAAGACCGAGCGTGAGGTCAGTCCCGGGGTAGTAGGCAATCCAGTCAAGCTGATCCTGCACACCGATAACGCTCAAGCCGTATCTTCTTTTAAGTTCAAGCAGGGCGAAGTAGACTTTCATTTGAAAGAGAACCATCTCTTCGGTAAGTTCAGAAGACGGGTCTTTACCGAGCTTCAGTTCCATTCCGTTATCAATAAGAAACTCCATCGCTGCCCGGGCTTTACTGTCGGGCACCTGCTCGCTCATTTTCAGCAACCGCAAACCATCGAATCCTTCTCTGGCCATTCCAAACACTGACAGAAAGTCGGCGTCTGATATCTTGTTCCACATCTCCATTGAACGGGGACCTACGGAGCCATAGATCGATCCTGCAAGCTGGTCTTTGACCGCTCTGGCGCGTTTCCTGTTTTCGTCGTTCACGGGAATATCGATTGTCCCGGGCAAATCGCTTTCATATTTACCGTTTTCCAGAAAAGACTTCAGCGGTTCAATATATTGTTCGACATCAGTGAAGTCCTCCACAAACAGACGACTGGTTTCAGTACCGACGTGAGAGTTGCCGGCCTCAGCAGCCAGCAGGCCAACAGCTCCAGGAAAATCGGGAAGGATACTGGCCAGCATAAGTTTTGGGGTCTCGCGAGGGATCTGGCACATCGGGCTGACAGTGAAATCGGGGTAAGCCCAGCCGGCAATGAAATTGATGAACCGCTCATTTTCGGCTTTGCGAATGATATTCATTCCTTCTGCTACGCTTGAAACAGGTTTGTCGGGATTCAGAACGTTTGCTTTCCATCCGAGTTTCTCTATAGTCTGTATGATATTTCCAAGTTGTTTGGAGGCAACCGGCCATATTTCCGCATTGGCTGCATCTCTTTCGTCCAGCGGCATATAGATGTCAACTGTTTTTTTCATTTCATTCTTCCTGTGTTTCAATGTTTAAAAACGTTTTAAATTGCAGTTTAGAGAAAGGCCTGTGCTCAATCAAGCAGGATGTTTAGCATGTCCGCAACTTCCCTGGAGCCGCTTTCAAGCCAGCGGATGCCTGACTTAGCCGCCTTCGGTATTGCATTGCATGGATCAACATCAATCTCCCTGAGCAATTTGCGCATACGTTGCTGGTTGTCTATGTTTATTAACTTCTCCTTGATTGGATGCGGTCTGTTAACGCTGGGATCGTTTTCCCGCCATTCAAGGGTGGGATCGCGCACCGGTTCCATTATTACCCTGCGATTCTTAACTTCTTGTCCAGCGTCAAAGGTGTATTTGTATTCAGGTTCTGTCACAACATGCTCGAAACGTTGGTTACCATCCTCGTCTTTCCATTCATGTGAAATCTTAAGCCCGGGGGAGGCTATGCTTGCAGCGGAATTCGGTTTCCAGCGCAGTCGAATAAGGATATTCCTGATCCCGGCATTGCCTAATGTCTTGATTTGATACCTTATGTAAAGTTTTTCGACATTGTCGGAACATTCCCCGGAGGCGTTGAGGTGATAACTCCAGTGTCCTGCATACATGGGGAAATCTGAGTCGTCTGCTGCAGGGCGCCATTCGCAGGGCGAATTCTCGGCCCATGAAATAGAAATTCGGTCTTCTGGCGACCGCCCGTCATAGCTGCGGCGGCAGCCGGTGTCGACACTGAAACTGTGTACTTTTCCGGGTTTTGGTGGTTGAAGTTCATAAATCAGTTCCGCAGTTTTTCCTGCTGTGCTGCGAACAGCACTGTCCTCGAAAACTGTGTCTTTCATGCTGTATGTTTCTTCGGCAAGCGCTTCAAGGGTGTTCAGCCGGGGAGCGAACACCATGGTGCAGGTTTCAGGCCCGGCCAAGAAGGTCATCTCGTTTTTCCCGGGACGCACGGCCGGCAATGCCCTGGGGGACAGTTGAAAAGCTGTTCGCAGGGATAACTTTTCAAGGCATGTTCTTTTGCCGGAAAATTCGATTTCAACGGTAAACTCGTAGCCGCCAGCGACATAAGCGCTCAGATCCGAGATCACAGACGCCGCCGAATCTATGCTGCAGTCGACCCTGCTGCCACATGCGCCAACGTCGCTCCAGACTCGAAGATAACATGACCGGTTTGACGCTTCTGTGTTAAATCGAAGGGAGATCACCGCGGCTCCGGTCGGATTGGTCGGGCCCGTGAAACTTGAGGGCCAGCCAACTATCACGTAAGGCAGGCTGATGCGGAATGAACACCGGGCCGGGGTTGAAAAATCGGCGGGAACGAGGCCGGATTCCGTCTGGCGAATGTTTTCCTCATGCCACAGGCCGCGGCGGTACTCGTTTGTCTTATTTGACAAATCCGGCTGATACAACAATTCGCCGTTGCCGTATGTCTTGTTCGATTGATGATCGGCAGGGCCCTTTGAAGGATCGACGTAACCGACTTCCCTTTCCAGAGAGAGGCTTTTGTTGTGTATGTTGAATCTGCCATCACCCTGAAAATGCCGGGCATATCGCATACCGGGCAGGAGGATTATGTCCATCCTGTGCCCCATGGATATCTTGTCGTGCTGGTAGTGATTGTTGTGTTTGGAATGGAAATAGGCTGCAAGGATGTACTTAGATTCGTAAGGAGCTTTAGGATTCCTGCTCGCGGGGAAAAACGGTTCCGACGGAGCTGGTTGGTTGACAATAAGATTCAGGGCATCATTTTCGACATCGGCCATGCTTGCGACAGTTTTACCGTCTGGTAAAAGACAGTAACCATGCTGGTCTGCATCGAGGTAATGATACTGTCCGTCGTAGAAGACTTCAGCTATAGCATGTCCCGATATTCCGCCTCCCCTGGCTTCCAGGCCCGCAAGCTGCCACAATGCTTCCAGTACGCACTTGTTCTGAAAACAATATCCGTAGCCGTACACGTTGATCAGCTTGACAGGATCGTAGACCACTCCATACTCAAAAGATTCTGTTTTTTCACCTTCTCTTGCTGCGGGCCAGTGGTAGACGTATTCTCTGACCAGGTCATATATCGCGAACGCCTTCTGTTCATCAGTTAGGTCCGGCGTTACGATAGAATCGATAATGGATTTGGCGCTGGTCAGGTCTGGGTCGCAGTTGCTCCTGATGATCGGATTGTATATTGCGCGAAAGATATCTACATTTTTCGGTTCTTCGCTCATTGTCCTGCCATGTTTCAAGCAAAGCTTTTCATTCCCGGGTTTTCCGCAGAATCTGTGGGCAGTATGTCTATACGGCTGCTCCGGCGTTTCACCAATTCGCACCCCCGCAGCAGCACTTTCCATGCTCTCACTACGAAATCCTGTGAGATATGCGGGTTAACCGCCCCCCTTTGCGGGATACCCTTACCCGACTCGCTTAACCGCTCTCAGCTCCCCGCGTTATTTCCTTACTGAATCTGCTATTCGTGTTTCGTTACAATCTAACACATGTTTCTTTGCGCTACCTCACATTATAGCTCGCGCGGATAGCATTTTCAACCCACAGATTGTGCAGATGATTCTTATTCTGGTTTAAAGTTCCTTGATAGCAGGGAATCCACTGCGGTTCGAGGATCTTTGTGTCCGTACACTATATTATATACTTCCTCGGTTACAGGCGCTTGGATTCCCGTTTCATGCGCTATTTCCCGGGCAACTTTGCAGTTTGTCACTCCCTCGGCTACCTGCTTCATGCCGTCCAGGATTTCTTCAATTTTCTCGCCTTTCCCCAGCCTTTCGCCGACCGATCGGTTTCTACTGTGGCTGCTGGTGCATGTTACCACAAGGTCGCCCATACCGCTCAAGCCCGCGAAGGTTTCAGCCCTTGCGCCCAGGACAACGCCGAGACGTTTAATTTCAGCGAGGCCGCGGGTAATGAGCGCGGCCCGGGTATTGTCCCCAAAACCCATGCCGTCGCTAATGCCGACTGCTACGGCTATCACATTTTTTAATGCTCCACCAAGTTCCACCCCGGCTACATCAGTTGAGGTATAGACCCGGAAACGCCTGTTTCCGAAGATTTTCTGCAACTCCATTCCTGTCTTATTGTCCTCGCACGCTATTACCACAGCGGTAGGGATACCTCTTGCGACTTCTTCCGCGTGGCTGGGCCCGGACAGCGCAGCTATTACGGAACAGGAAAAGTGCCCCGAGGCAATCGTCGACATTCTGTGACGCGTGGCAGGATCAAATCCTTTTGAGACACTCACTACCGCCGCCGTTCGCGGGATATAATCAACAAATGATGAAGCAACATCCGCGTAGAACTTTGTCGGCACAGCCATAACCACCATAGCGGCGCCCGAAACCGCGGCTGAGACATCGGTGGTCCACTTCATATCGCGCGGAACTTTAATGCCCGGTAAAAACGTCCTGTTTTCCCCGGTCTCAACTGTCTCGTCTATATTCTCCTGGAAAGGCCCCCACACAGTAACTTTGTGGCCGTTTTCATGCAAAAGCAAAGCCAGTGCGGTTCCCCATCCGCCATCACCGATCACGCAGGTTTTCATGTGGCGCAGCTCCTTTTCTGCTTGCTGCCGACACGAGGCTCCTTATCATTCAGGAGCCTCTTTATATTGGATTTATGCCGCCATATGGCAACTGCGCACAGGCATGTCAAGGCGACAGGTTTTACAAGACTGTCATCAGCATGCATCAGCCATGTGCTTACCGCAACAGCCACGGCTGCCGCCATTGATGCCACGGACACGAAACGCGTAACAAACAGTGTCAGTATCCATGCCAGTAGGCCGATGGCGAGCGCCAGCGGAACAATACCTAGAACGGCGCCGGCGCTTGTTGCAACGCCCTTGCCGCCATTGAAACGTAAATATATCGGCCAGTTGTGTCCGGCAACCACAAAAGCCGCGCACCCCACAGCCAGAAGTTCAGTCCATGTTTCAGGCGCAACGTGTGCAGCAGTCAGAGGAATTGCAAAAGAACTACAGAAACCCTTTGCCGCATCAAGTATAAACGTGAGCAGGCCGGCTGGTTTGCCAACAGAGCGAAATACATTAGTGGCGCCTATATTTCCGCTGCCCACCTCCCGGATATTCACACCGCGGGACTTTGCAACTATATAACCGAAGGGGATGGCCCCAAGAAGGTAAGAAACAACCAGAGAAAGCAGATAGACAAGCGGCTGTGTCATTGTATTTCCGTTCTCTTGCGTACCAGGTCAGCCATTTGTTTCAGAGGTTCAACTTTTGCGATGTCAACCTGTTCAAGCGAAGCCACCGCTTTATCAACCAGTTCCTTTGCTTTCTCTTCGGCTTCATCAACTGATGCCACCTGAAGATAGCTCACCCCGTCCGCTTTAGAGTTGTCGGTGTCCTGATCCAACAGGTCGTCGGCTATCTGAAACGCCAGGCCCAGGTGCAGCCCGTACTCGGTTAGTGCCATTAGCTGATCAAAACCGCACTCTCCGGCTATCGCACCTATCCTTGCAGCCGCTCTGAAAAGTGCCGCGGTTTTGGTCGCATGTACATACTGCACATCTTCAAGGGTAGGATTGTCATGCAAAAGCATATCCGCCATCTGGCCGCCTATCAGCCCACGGCTGCTGACTGCCTGTGCCAGTTCCCGGATAAGCTGGTTGGGAGGGTAGGGCGGTGGGGCTTCACATGCACCGACAAGTTCAAAAGCAAGAGCATGCAGCCCGTCCCCTGCAAGAACGGCCGTGGTTTCGTTGTACTTGATGTGGCATGAAGGCTGTCCTCGGCGCATGTCGTCGTTGTCCATACACGGAAGATCGTCGTGAATCAATGTGTAGGCATGAAGAATTTCCAGCGCGGTAGCCGGTGTCATTGCCAGGTCGATATCGCCACCGACAGCTTCGCAACAAGCGATACACAAAATCGGCCGCAGCCGTTTGCCGCCAGAGAAAACACAATAACGCATTGCCTCGTGCAGAACCGGGGGGCGAGATGAAACCTTCGGTAGCAGCTCCTCGAGCTTTGAGTCCACAAGTGTTTTCATGTCAGTCATATATATGTCAAAATCGTTCATATTCGGTTTATCCAATTCACGTGCAGTTTACATACAGGCGCAGGATAATGCAATCGCGGGAATTCCAGGCCAATCTACCCGTATAACTCGCCCAGGGTTTCAGCGATTATTCCTATTCCTCGTTCAACATCATCAGCCGCCTGAGAGTAGGTCAGGCGAATACATTCATCCTGGTGGCGCTGGTAGTCCGGCAGACCAAAGAAGAAGAAATTACCAGGTATAACCAGGACGTTTCTTTGCTTGAGCTTTTCGTAAAGTTCGCATGCGGTAACTGGCAGGTCCTTCATCATGATCCACAGAAATAATGCCCCCTCGCTTAGATGGATAGCGTAAGGCCAGTTATCGTCAAATGCCTGATGGATACAGGAAACAGCCTGGCGTGACTTTTCCAAGTAGAACGGCTTGATTATTTCCCTGCTGATCCGCAGGATTTCACCGCTTTCAATCAAAGGCTGGGTAATCACTTGTCCGATGCTGCCGCTGGCAAGGCTGACAATCGCATTAATCGCAGCCAATGCGTCGATAATGTCTTTGTTGGCTATTATTATCCCGGTTCGGAGGGAGGGAAGCCCCAGTTTTGACAGGCTCATGCTCATGATGATGTTCTCGTTCCAGAATGGTGTTACTTCACGGAAAATAATTTCGGGAAAAGGCATTCCGTATGCGTTGTCTATTAGGAAAGGAACACCGCGTTCAGCGGCAAGATTCGACAGTCCAGTAATTTCTTCATCAGTAAGCACGTTACCAGTTGGATTGGTAGGTCGTGATACACACATGGCTGCGATGCTCGAATCAATGCGCAGATTGTCGAAATCAATGTGGTACTTGAATGTGTGCCTGTCCATCATCTCAATGGCGGACCGGCATGAGACGAAAGCCTCCGGATCTATAGCCTGGTCGGCATAACCGATGTATTCGGGGCTTTGAGGAAAGAGAATTCTGCTCTTTTCGGCATCACCGGTCTCTCCAGACAAAAGATTGAACAGGTAAAAAAAGGCGCTCTGACTGCTGTTTGTTATGGCAATGTTTTCCGGTGTCACGGGCCATCCGAATTCGTGATTCAGAAGTTCAGCCAATGCTTCCAGAAAACTCCATTTGCCTTGGGGCGTATCGTAATTCGCGACCATCTTTTCGAATTCTGTTTCCTTTCCCAGTATCTCTTCCATACGGTTGCGCCAGATAGTGTTGATCTCCGGGATATGGGCGGGGTTCCCTCCGCCAAGCATACAGATGTCGCCGTTGCCGTTCATTGCGCGGCCCAGATCTTCCATGAGTTCCATGATTCCCGTCTTAGCCGTAAATCGTTTACCGAATTGCGATAGTTTCATATTCTTCCAAGTCTGAAGTTTTATTATTATCCAGAAAAATGTGAGCATTTTTATCATTTCCTGCGGCAAGAGTAAAGCCCCTGAATTATTAATCCATCAATTCGCATTATGCCGCCACAGCTTCAATAGAGACAGCCGGGAATGGCCGACATACTGGGATCATTCCCGCCTGTCCTCTCATGCGTCAATGGACATAATGATAAATGGGCGCTTTTTCACGGTGTTGACATTTTTGTGGAATATGAGTAGAGTTGATTGATTTTACATAAAAGGGAGATCAGGAATAAGATGCCAACTTACGAATATGAATGTTCAAAGTGTGGATACACTTTCGAACGGTTCCAGAATATGAGCGATGAACCCTTGAAGAGGTGCCCCAAATGCCGCTGCAAAGTGAGAAGGCTGCTGGGCGTTGGCGCCGGCATTATTTTCAAGGGCAGCGGTTTTTACGAGACCGACTATAAAAGAAAAGAACAATCGAGGGGAACTGAAAGCGGCTCGGAAAAGAAGAAGAGTGACACAGGCTCGAATTCAGCGGAGAAATCGGCTCAAAAGGAAAAAACAGCTACAGCCGATAAGTAGAAAATGGAGCAGCAGCGCCGATATCAGGGCGTGACCTCAAACAGAATCAGGATTATAAGACAATTGTGATGGAGTAGCTTATGCCCTTGTGCCCTAAATGTGGGTCTGACAACGCTCTTGGGCGCATTTTCTGTGCGTCATGTGGAGAAAAACTCGATCTGTCTAAAATGAGCAGCGAGGAAGTAGCCGCAAGCCTTAGACAAAACTGGTTCTTACGCAACAAGTGGATTTTTTATGTTGTGCCCGCAGTCATCGTTGCATTGGTGATCTTTCTCGCACTCTGGCCCAGAACTGATGCAATAGGGCAAAGAGGCACACTCCACGGGGGAGACAGAGTAAGGAAAAAGGTCAGAGCTTTGTCAATGATAAGGCGCGGCGAGACTATAGAATTTGAGATTAGCGAGGATGATCTCAACGGTTACATAGAATACGTGAGGGGGCGCAGCCTGGGTGCAAAACGTTTCTGGGTCGATATCGGTCCGAGTTACATGAGGGTGCGTCTTGTAAAACCTCTTTTTCAATGGAAAATGTTCGGACACCTGTACGAACCGAAAACATCATACGACGTTCTCTACGTGACTGCCGGCTCCAGGCTTTTGGTCAGAAAAGCTTCTATGGGGCACCTGTCTCTCGTTTTGGGTAAAGGTATTGCCGCAGGCAAAGTTGAAGATCTTGTAGAGGGCCAGCAGCAGTGGCCGCTGGTAAGCAATCCGGAAAGCATAGAGATCCAGGACGGGGAACTCGTGCTTTCCTACGCGCCGTGAAGAGTGGCGTAGTAAGTATTTCTCTGTGGCTTCAACCGTCTTCTTTATGAATACCATTCGATTGAGTTATTTCTTTGTCGCCGTCGTATTTTCCTGTGTCCTAACCTGCATATCTCACAGGCTGCCTGCTGCGAGTGCGGCTAGCACCACTGCAACGGTACGAATTGACAAACCCACAGATTGCAGTATGTCTGCCGGAGCCGCACCGGAGCGGCCTGTGCTCTTCAGGGAATCAGCAGTTAAGAAAGTTTTTTTCCACAAGGTGTCTGTGTCACCATCAGGACGTTTCTCGATAATCAGCACCAATACCATGATCAACATGGATCTGTCGAGGTGGGCCGAGGGCGTTGCATCGAAACTTGAGGAGTCCACAGGGCTGGATGTGTTGACCGGTATAAACAGAAAACTGCGGATCGTTGTCCGTGATGAGGAAACCCACTCGCCTCCGGGAGTCGATTTTTTATATAGTGCTATAAATGGAAAACTGGTTCTGACAATGGTTATCCGCAACTATGATTCGGTCAGCATCAGACGATGTAGACTGATTTTATGCAAAATGTTACTGGTTAACTGGATTGCGGAACGGAAAGTACGCGCTTCAGCCAGGGAGATTGCCGCTTTTTTAAACAACCATGATCCACCACAATGGTTTACGACAGGACTTTGGCTTGACATTGACCATTCCATACATGGCAGAATTAATGATTCGGCAATGGGTAAGTGGGAAAACGGAAAAGTTCCTATCGTGACAAGTTTACTCAAGACTTTCTCGCGGGAAGTTGATAAAGATAACAGGGATGTTGTCTGGGCTTTTTTTTCCTGGCTGAAGACTATCGGCAAGAAAAAGGTGGTTTTCGACAGGATCCTTGGCCGCATTGCTTCGGGCCGGGAAATAACATCACAATGGCTGGCAGGGTTGGCTGAACAAGGTTCAGTGGAGGATCTTGAACTGGACTGGGATAGCTTTTTCCTGGAAAGGCGCCGCATGGTTCTTACGCCTGGGATGCCTTCGCTCGGCGCGCTTCGCCAACTGGAGGGCCAGCTATTGCTTTATCGCGGGAATTCTGGTATTCCTCTGGACGGTGAGATTAAGGAGAAAAACGGGTTAGCTTCTCTGATAGAAAAGAAAGGCGTCCCGTGGCTGGATGAGTTTGTGAGAAGCAAGACCGTAAGCTTGAGACTTACGGCCATGGGCAGAGGTAAGGATTTCCGGGAAGTGGTAGAGAGTTATTGCCTGTTTCTGGAAAAACTGCAAAAAGACGAAGATGACAAAAAGCTGATATTGTTGCTGCAGGAGGCAAACAGAAAGCTTGAGAAACTGCGCAGCAGTTTGCTGCAAAATGAGCATGGCGGGAAGCGATAAGAATTGATGTTTGGATAAAGGATTCGAGGGCGGGAGCTTTTGCCAAAACACTTTGTGTGCAGACAAGTAGAACCGCTATTTAATGGACAGTGGCAAGGTGTGGCAGGGGCAGAAACTGCCTCCATCTATGAAATATGCGGAAATAGTGTCTGTTTGGCGAAATGGTTTCGCCGGGAATGTACGAATTGAATATGAACAACAGCAAACAAAGTAAAACGATTGTGGGAGACGTGGAAAAGGATGTGCTGAAGTTTACTTCCGGTGCGGACCTTGCAACTGATATTGCTCTGGCGGAAGTAGACTGCATTGGCACTGCCGCGCATGTCGGTGCGTTGTTGCGCCTGCCTCGCGAATGCAGGGTGCTTTCTGAAACAGAGAAGAAAAATGTAATCCAGGAACTTGCCGGAATTATGACACTGGTTCGAAAGAACAAGTTGAAGATTAAGGAAAGCGATCAGGATATACATCTGCTGTTGGAAAGGCTTCTTACCTCCAAACTCGGAAATACAGGCAGAAGAATTCACACCGGAAGAAGCCGCAATGATCAGGCTGCAGTTGACCTGAGACTGGTGGCAAAAAGGGACCTTCCGGAATTGATGCTTGAGGTGTGCGATCTTGTCAGAACACTGCTGAATCTTGCAAAGAAGAACAGGACAGTTCCTATGATGGGCCGGACTCACAGCCAGCCGGCCATGCTCAGTTCTGTGGGGATATGGGCTTCATGCCATGCTGAATCGATGATTGATGACCTGGGGCTGATAAGGAAAGCACTGGAGACAAGCGATAAATGTCCTCTCGGATCTGCCGCGGGTTACGGTGTTCCACTGCCTCTGGACAAGAAATGGACCGCTTCGGCACTGGGGTTCAGCGCCCCGAATGCTAACGTGCTGTACGCTGGCAACTCGAGGGGTAAATATGAGCTTATGGTTCTTTCCTCCCTGCACCAGCTTATGCTTACTTTTTCACGGCTTGCAGAGGACCTGATCCTTTTTTCCATGCCCGAGTTCGGATATTTTGAACTGCCGGATGGATGGTGCACCGGCAGCAGTATAATGCCCCAGAAGAAGAACCCCGATGTTCTAGAGCTTATCAGGGCGAGAACTGCTGTGATGGCGGGCTCTATTCAGTCGCTCTCGGGTATTCTTTCAAGCCTTCAAAGCGGCTACAGCCGCGACCTGCAGGAAACAAAGAAACCGTTTCTTGAGGGCATGGAGACTGCTAACAACTGTGCAAGAATACTTGGGGGGTTGATGAAGGAGACCAGGATCAATAGTGAAAAAATGCGGAGTTCAGTCTCGAGCGAGGTTTTTGCAACTGACAAAGCTCTTGATCTGGTAGTGGATGGCATGACATTCAGGGACGCCTATAGGCAAGTTCGTGAAAACATGGCTGATCTTGCAGACATCGACCCTGTCGCCGCTCTTAAGGAGAGAGAGAAGATCGGTTGGTCCGGAACAATCGATTTTGATTCACTCACCGCTGAAATGGACGAGCAAAGGAAGTTTTCGAGACGGAAACGCAATGAATTCAAAAGAATGGTAACCAGGCTTTTCGGGATACAGTATCCCGATGGTTTCGACCGGGAGGCATGACATGTTAAGAGGAAAAAAACTTTTCGTATATATTATGGTTGCGATCACGGTGTGTTCGGCACTTTCATTTGCCGGAACTGCCGTGGCACAGGAGGAAGGCGACGGGGCACTACCCGAAGTATATCAAGAGCAAGCTGCTGACGCAAGCGAACAGCAGACGCTTATGCCGTGGCAACAGGCATGGAAGACCGGCGGATTACCGGTGCAGGTGCTGATGTATGTGCTGATGGGAATGTCATTTCTGGCGGTGACTCTTATTGTTTATTTCTTTGCTGTGCTGCGAGACTCCGAGATTGTTCCCCGTAAAACGCTGCATGATGTTCTGGCCCGCCTCAAAAAGGGACAGATCGAAGAAGCCAGGATAACCTGCGAGGCCAGGCCTTCACCGCTTTCAGCGGTGGCTCTAGTCGCGATTGACTATGTCAAAAGCATGGGCGCATCGAATCAGTCACTGATAAAGGATGTGATTCAGGGAGAGGGTACACGCCAGGCCGAATCGATACAGGGTCAGACTCAATATCTTCTTGATATAGGCGTCATAGCGCCAATGATTGGCCTGCTTGGGACCGTATTCGGAATGCTCAAGGCTTTCAGCGCCGTGGCGCTTGATATTGCGCAGGCAAAGCCGGTTGTTCTAGCCAACGGTGTTGCCCAGGCTCTGATTACCACTGCTTCGGGTCTCATTGTAGGTATTCCCGCGATGATGTTTTATTCATATTTTCGACGCAAAGCATCAAAGCTTGTCTCCAGACTGGAGACCGCTTCGGCGGAAGTCATGATGGCGCTTGCAGAAACGGAGTCTGATAAAGATGAATTTCAGGCGTAGATCAGATTTACAGGAGCCGAGCTTCCAGGTAACGCCGATGATAGACATAGTGTTTCTGCTCCTCTGTTTCTTTATCACCAGCCAGATATTTGCGCAGTGGGAAGCAGAAATTAATATCCAACTTCCTACAGCCACCGAAAGCGGATTGCCGGGAAGGCTTCCGGGCGAAGTAATCATAAACGTGTTTCAAGATGGCTCTATAACGGTCAATCGCCAGGAACTTGGTCCGGAAGAGCTGGCAGGTGTGCTCCGAAAGCTCGTGGAGCATTTCCCGGGGCAGTCAGTATTGATACGTGCTGACATGGAAACCAAGTATAACGACATTATCAAGGTCCTCGATCTCTGCCGGCAAGTTGATATATGGAGCATCTCTTTTGCTACGCGCGTACCTGAAGAAAAACGAGATGGATGACCGATTGTTTAAACTGGATTAACAGGAATTTACATGCTGCTTCTAACTTATAAAAAAACTTTTCTTTTCGTTGCAGCGTTATTTTTTGTTTTCCTAGAGCCGAGCGGTGCAGGAAATCTTTCTGCGGAGGAAAAGTTACAGTTCGCGAACGGCCTTTACGCAAGAGGTATTTTTGATCTTGCGGCAACTGAATACCGGGCCTTCATATCCAAATATGCGGACCACAAGTCTCTAGACATTGTAAGGTTCCGCCTTGGGGAATGCTATCGTCGCACAGGGGAGGCTGCCAAGGCTATCGAACAGTATGCACAGGTTTTTGAGAACTGCCCGGAAAGCGGTTTCCGGCTGAGAGCAGGACTGCTCGCAGGAGATCTTGCTTTACAGGAGGGCAGGACAAAGGCGGCTATAAACATTCTTGAAGCGGTCATCAGGTCTGATCCACCCGGGCAGATTGCCGCAAGCGGTCTTTATTCGCTGGGTGAGGCTTTAAGGTCGGCAGGGCGTTTGAAAGATGCCGAAAAACGTCTTGAAAAACTTATCAGTCGACACAAACAATCTGATTTTTATCCATACGGGTTGCTGGCTTTGGGGCGGGTGTACTCTGAGCTGGACAACGACAAAAGAACTCTTGAAATGTACACACAGGCGGAAAAGAGTACAGACAAAGACGAGATTAAGGCAGAATCAATCTTCCGGATAGCTGAGCACCACTTCCAAAAAAACAGATTTGAACGCAGTTCAGAGGCTTATCAGAAACTCCTTGAAGATTATCCGGAACATTCACGGGCCAATGAAGCGGGCCTTCGCGCTGCGTGGGCAATGCATAAAACGGGCAATTATAAACACTCGCTCAGATACTCTGACAAGAATATCAACCGCCTTGAGAAATCTGACGACACCAGCGCCGGACAGATCCCGGAATGGCTGTATATCCGGGCGAACTGTCTTCGGCAACTTGATGAGCATGAGAAATCACTGCGGCAGTACGAAGAATTGCTTGAGCGTTTTCCAGAAAGCAGGTTTGCAAACGAGACCTTGTACGAGGCTGCCATGGTGAGTTACCGGCATAAAAACTACAAACGCGCGTTAGAGCTCGCCAAGGGAGTGGACGTTGATAAGGTTCCCGGAATAGCAGAAAATGTTTACTGGCTGCTGGCCGAGACATATTCCAAGAGCGGTCGAGAGGAAGAAGCGGAGAACTACTACAAACTTGTTGCATCGGAATATCCCGAGAGCGACCTTGCATGTGAATCGGCATACCGCCTTGGTTACAGGTTACAGCAAAACGGAGAGTGCGGCAAAGCTGCCGGATACTTCCAGATGATCGCGGATAATTTTCCATCGCACGAACTGGCGCCGAAGGCGCTTTTTTCTCTCGGCGTGTGCTGCGCAAAGCTTGGCAAGTACGAAGATGCAAGAAAGCATTGGCTGGAACTTGGCAAAAAGCATAGCGGAGATCCGCTGGTTGAGGAAGCCAAGTACAGGCAGGCGATGGCCCATATCAAGCTGGACCAGGACGACAGGGCGCTTAAGATCCTTACAGAAATGATTGAAAGGTATCCAGACAGTGGGCGAGCCGGTGTTGCCCATTACTGGAGGGGAATCATTCATCATCAGCAGGGAAGAAACAGTAAAGCCGAACAGGATCTGCGAGTTGCGCTGAAGGATGGACTCAGCGAGGCAAGAAAATTGAAGGCGAGGTTCAGGCTGGCGGCTCTACTGAAAAGCAAACAGGATTTTGAGGAAGCGGCAGACATGTTTCAGCCGCTTCTTGCAACAGAAATGCGCGAAGATTTTGCCCCCGGCATGCTTCAATGGCTGGCGGAGTACAGGTACAGCCGTGAAGACTATGCTAAATCAGTGGAACCGGCCCGTGCGCTGGTTGCTTCAAGCCGTGATGCCGGATGGGAACAGACAGGCTGGACGCTGATCGGAAGGTGCATGCTAAGGCAAAACAGCAAGCAGGCTGCCGCATCGGCTTTCAAACGGGCGCTGTCGAAAAAGGCGGTCACGAGATTCAAGGCCGAAGCGGCTTTGCGGCTCGGGGATATTGAACTTGATTCTGAAAATCACGAACAAGCCAGAGAGTACTACGAACAAGCCGCCACACTTGCCGCAAGTGATGAGATGCTGGGCATAAGAGCCAACGCGTACGCGGGGATTGCGGAAGCATGGGAAGCTCAGGGCAAGCTTGAAAATTCTTCCCGCTACTATATGAGCGTGGCCATACTTTACGACGACTCCGATCTGGTGCCCGAGTGCCTTTACCGGGCTTACAAAAACTTCAGGCAGCTACAAAAACTCAACTCGGCCCGCAAGGCCGCGGAAGATCTGAAAACAAGATACCCGGAAAGCGATTACGCCAGAAAACTGCCAGCCCCTGACGAATGAGATCATAACCGACATGCCGCAGAAAAACGAAAACGAATATGGCCATATTAAAGAGGTGTACACGACGCTGGAAAGGCAAGGGGCGGGAAGACACCACGCGGCGGCGTTTGCGGCCTGCTTTGTTTCGGTTGCATTGCACACCGCGCTGGTTTACCTCTTACTGACTCTGCCGTTCAGTCCTCTGCATGAGGGAGCGGAACTGCTGAATCAGAAAATCTTCCGTGATGTCGAGATCAAGGCGGACGAAGAAGTTTCGGCGCCTGAACCGAAAGCAACGTCAGACGCGGAGGATATCGGGGCAATCAAAGCCAATGTGGATGCCGATGAGTTAGCCGCATCCGACGAAAAGCTGACTCCCGAAGAGGTGCAAGCTACACTGGAGACCGAAGGTTCTCTTGTCGGTCCCGGCGAACTTCCCGAATCATCGGAATGGAAACCGAGACAGGACATACTCGCCATAAAAGAAAAGATTGTTGATGACAAAGTCAGCGCCCTGCCAAGACGCCTGATCCCGGCAATTGAAAGGATTCAGGAGGGCAAAGACACTCTTAAGCCGGTTGACCGAAACGACACGGCTTCCGAAGCAACAGGCGATAAGGACTTGAAACCCGGAGAAACGGGTGTTCCGGATATAAAGCCTGTTACTGCGCCAATGAATGGCAATGCAGCCGGGACGGGCGCTGGCACAGGCACGGAAATTTCAGGTGATAAATTAAATGAGAAACCCGAGGATGTCTCCAGACTGAAAGCTGTCGAAGATGTGCTTACCACGAAAGTAACAGTTTTCGAAAGGGATCAAAAAGCGGAATACCATTATTTTAAGATTGAAATCCAGCGGGCGGGTAAAGAGGAATTGCCTCTTATCCCAAAAGACGTGGTCCTTGTGCAGGATTGTTCCGCAAGTCTTACCGACAGGCGGCTCCAGTTTTGCAAGGACGGGCTGAAACGCTCTCTGCCGTTGATAAGGGAGAACGACAGGTTGAACGTAATTGCTTTCAGTAAGAAAGCCGACAAATGTTTCGACGGGTGGGTTGATAACACACCGGAGAATCTTCGTAGGGCCAGGCACTTCATCGAATCCCTGCATTCCGGAGGCAATACCGACCTGTATTCGTCTCTGAAAGCGCTGGCACAGATCGAGAGAAAACCCGGACGCCCCGCAGTTGCTATTGTAGTAACCGACGGGTTGCCGACTTCGGGTATAACAGACAGCACGGAGATTATCGGTAAATTCAGTAAAATTAACGACGGATCAATGTCCGTGTTCACTTTGGGAGCTGTTGGCAGGGCCAATACCTACCTGTTGGATATACTCAGCTACAGCAATAAGGGCGACGTTTACGTGATAAACCGGGGCAGATGGGAAATACCGACTGCTGTAAAAGATCTGATGCAACAGGTTAGCCGTCCGGTCATGGCCGACCTGTCTTTCAGGTTTGCAGAAGGTATCAGGGCAGAGGTATATCCGGTCCTATCCAGCGACTTGTACCTTGACAGGCCTCTGACGCTTTACGGCAGATCCCCGAAGAGTAGCAACAGGGTCGTATTCCAGGCAGTAGGTCAGGGTGGGGATGTCAAATGTGATATGATTTTTGATATTGATCTTTCAGAGGCAAGACGAAGTTCTGAAGAAGAAATCCGCGAGTCATGGGCGGATCAGAAGATTTATCATTTACTCGGCCAGTATGCGCGCAAACGCAATGCTGACACGCTGCTTGAGCTACGAAAGACAGCAGAAAACTACAGCCGGCGTGTTCCGTATAAGATGAGATTGCGTTGAGATCTTTATGAGGATTCCATTCAACATTCATTTTTTTCTGGTGTTTTGTGATGAATAGTTGTTTGCTTCAAATTGTATAAAGTCGTTTTGAGTAGAAAGCTTAATGAAGGGAGACGAACAATTGGACATGGAGCTTATGCGCCACTCTGTGGCGCATGTGATGGCGGCAGCGGTCTGCAGGCTGTACGAGAATGTAAAACTGGATATCGGCCCCGCTACAGAAGATGGCTTTTATTATGATTTTGATCTTCCTCACCGGTTGTCTCCCGAAGACTTTCCCCGCATTGAAGAGGAGATGCAGCGCATTATCAGCCAGGATCATCCATTTGAGCGGGTGTCGATGACCAGAGAGGAGGCGGAGGCTTACCTGAAGAAGCATGGCCAGGAGTACAAGATCCACCGTCTCGCGGATATTCCAGGGGACCAGGAAATAACTTTTTACAAGAGCGGCGACTTCATGGATCTTTGTGCCGGGCCGCATCTTGAGTCCACAGGTAAGATCAAGGCTTTCAAAATAACTTCTGTTGCGGGTTCGTATTTTAAAGGGATCGAAACAAATCCCATGCTGCAGAGACTGTATGGAATAGTTGCAGCTTCCTCTAAGGAAATCAGGCAGAAGCTTCAGCAGATGGAGGAAGCCGAGAAAAGGGACCACCGGAAGCTGGGCAGACAACTGGATCTTTTCAGCATACAGGACGACATTGGCCCCGGCCTTGTTTTGTGGCATCCTCGCGGAGCAAGAATACGCTCTATAATAGAGGATTTCTGGCGGCAAGAGCATTTTCGGGCTGGCTACGAGATCCTTTATACCCCCCATATCGGGCGCGCCGGATTGTGGGATAAATCTGGTCATCTCGGGTTTTATCGTGAAAACATGTATTCACCGATGGTCATTGATGAAGAGGAGTATTTCGCGAAACCGATGAACTGTCCTTTTCATATCGCAGTGTATAAGAACAGCAAGCGGTCCTACCGGGAACTGCCGTTACGCTGGGCTGAACTGGGGACAGTATATCGTTTCGAGAAAAGCGGTGTTTTACACGGGCTTTTGCGTGTGCGCGGTTTTACACAGGATGACGCACACATTTTCTGTACTCCGGAAGACATTGAAGCAGAAGTACAATACACGCTCCAGTTTGCGTTGAAGATGCTGCGGTCTTTTGGGATGCGGGATTTCAAGGCTTTTCTCTCAACCCGGCCGGAGAAAGCCGTTGGAGAACAGAGCAGGTGGGACCAGGCAACCGCCTCCCTTGAATCAGCGCTTAAAGCTGAACGGGTCCCGTATGAAATTGACGATGGCGGTGGGGCTTTCTATGGACCGAAAATAGATGTCAAGATAAAGGACGCGCTTGGCCGCGAATGGCAGATGAGCACGATTCAGTTTGATTTCAATATGTCCGAACGTTTTGATCTTACCTACGTAGGTTCAGACGGGAATGAACATCGACCGTACATGGTTCATCGCGCTTTACTCGGCGCTCTGGAAAGATTTTTTGGTATTCTTGTTGAGCACTATGGTGGAGCTTTTCCTTTCTGGCTGGCGCCGGAACAGGTAAGGGTGTTGCCGCTTACAGAAAAACAGCTTGATTACGCGCGAAAGGTCAATGACCGGCTTGCGGAACATGACTTCAGGACACGGATGGATGAGAAGTCCGACAAAATTGGCGCAAAGATAAGGAATGCCAGACTGGATAAAGTGCCATACATGATAATCCTTGGGCCGCGGGAAGAAGAGAAAGACGAGGTCTCGCTCCGCGGCAGGGATAGCGGAGATGAAGGCGCTTTAAGGATAGAGGATTTGCTGGAGCGGTTTAACGCTGAAAACAGGCCGCAAGAGTAACGGCGAACTTAAAGAACATCAACACCCGGACGGTTCGCCGCAGTTAAAGTTGACCGGGTATAAAATAAGGAGGCAGGTTATTCGTTCATTTGTACGAACCAATGAAAGGATAAGGGTTCCAGAAGTACGTTGTGTTGAAAAGGACGGCAGTATGCTTGGTGTAATGTCAACCCGGGACGCGCTTGAAAAGGCAAAAGCAGAAGGTCTGGATCTTGTCGAAATTTCGCCTAAGGCCAAACCGCCGGTTTGTCGTATTATGGACTTCGGCAAGTACAGGTACGAAGAAAGCCGTAAAAAACGCCAGGCAAGGCAGCAGAAGCGGGGCAACCAGGTAAAGGAAATAAAATTCCACAGCAACGTAGGGGAACACGACTACGAGACTAAGGTCAACCATGTTAAGGAATTTCTGGAAAAAGGGCATAAGGTTAAAATCACATTAACCTTCAGGGGAAGGGAGAACGCACACAAGGATCTGGGATTTGATCTTGTAAACAGGGTCCTGAAAGATTGTGAAGACTTGTGTGTGGTGGATGCACCCCCGAAACTTATGGGGCGTGCTGTAATAGCTATGCTTGGCGCGAAATCCGCCAAATCAGGGAAATAGGTTTTGCATTGGCGATTGAGTAGCACTGGTTAATTCGATGCTTTTTGTGTACCTGCGGTCAAACAGAAGCGTCTTATAGATCAGGCTAAGCGCAGGAATTCACGGAGAATAATTTATTTTTATAAAAAAAGCTCTGGACGGCAGACTTAATGTTATATAAGGTCTCGCCCGAATTAAATGCGGATAATGTGTCAGACGTATCGAAAGTTGGAATTATGCCTAAAGGAAAGACGAAAAAATCAGTTGGAAAGCGGTTTAAAAAGACTGGTGGTGGAAAATTTGTCTACACCAAGGCTGGAGCAAGCCATCTTCTGTCTTCAAAGAACCGCAAAAGAAAGCGGAATCTGCGCAAAAAAGGTGTTCTCAGCGATACCGAAGCCAGACGGCTTCGGCATATGATTGTCGACTGATGCGACCACCGGTTTCGTATCGGTTAAACGGAGGTAAAAATGCCCAGAGTTACTAACGCACCAGCTTCTAAAAAAAGAAAGAAGCGAGTGCTTTCAAGAGCAAAAGGATTTACTGGCGCTCGCAGCAAACAGTATCGGCAGGCTACCGAGGCGGTAGATCGCGCCATGTGGCTGTCGACAGTGCATAGAAAACAGAAGAAACAGGATTTCAGGTCACTATGGATTGCCAGGGTGTCCGCTGCAGCTAAAGCGAATGATATTTCGTACAGTCGCTTGATTGCCGGGCTGAAAAAGGCAGACGTCAGGTTGAACAGAAAGATGCTTTCCGAGATTGCTATTCATGATCCGGAAGGTTTTTCTGTGATAGTCCAAATCGCGAAAAGCGGTCTTGCCTGAAAAACTGCACTTGAATCAAGCGGGCCATCCTGTCGGATGGCCTTTTTAATTGCGGAGACAACTGGAAGCTATGAAACCGGCGGAAATAGCCGAACTGAAGAAAAAAGCGATTGGCGAAGCACAATCTGCCCGGACTGCAGACGAGGTTGAGGCCATAAGGATAAAATACCTCGGACGCAAAGGGATGTTGCCGGATATAATGCGCGGTCTCAAAGATATCGATCCCTCCGAACGCGCTGAAACAGGTCGGCTTGCAAATGAACTTAAAAAAGAACTGTCCGCCATAATTGAGGCGGGAAAATCTGTCGGCATGGCGAAGGAAGATGCTAAGGCCGGAGAGATTGACTACACTCTTCCGGGCAGGTGGCGCAGGGCGGGGGGCAGGCATCCACTTTCTTCCATTGTGGGGGAAACGGCAGGAATATTCAGGTCTATGGGATTCACCGTTGCGGAAGGACCTGATATTGAGACGCCCTACAATAATTTCGAAGCGCTTAACACGCCAGCTCACCATCCGTCTCTTGACCAACAGGATACTTTCTGGCTGGATTCCCAGGAACTGCTTCGAACCCAGACTTCGCCCGTTCAGATACGTGTTATGAAGAACCAGCCGCCCCCGGTCAGGATAATTACACCCGGCAGATGCTACCGGCGGGATACAACCGATGCAACTCACAGCGCGAATTTCCACCAGATCGAAGGCCTTTATGTTGATAATGACGTGTCCCTTGCCGACCTGAAGGGAGATCTTGCGTACTTTGCACGTAAGCTCATGGGCAACGATGTGAAGATACGGTTTCGACCACACTTTTTCCCGTTCACCGAACCCAGCGTGGAGTGTGATTTTTCATGCCATGTCTGCGGGGGGAGGGGATGCCCGGTGTGTAAACAGAGCGGCTGGATCGAGATAGCCGGCGCCGGAATAGTCGATACGCGGGTATTCGATATGGTCGGATACGATTCGGAAGCGGTGACCGGTTATGCTTTCGGGATGGGGGTTGAACGGATAGCTATGGTCAAATACGGCATACAGGATATACGCCATCTTTATGACAATGATCTCAGATTTCTGGAGCAATTCAAATGAAGATCTCACTGGAATGGCTTAACGAAATTATTCCCGTAGAGGCTTCCGTCGAAGAGATTGCCGAACGTCTGACGTTTTCGGGAACGGAGGTGGAGTCGATTTCTAAACCACAGGGCAGTTACGACAAGGTTGTGGTTGGAAGGATTCAGGAAGTGCGGCCACATCCCGACGCGGACAAACTTGTTCTTTGCACTGTTGATGCAGGGAACGCGACTGTCGATGTAGTTTGTGGAGCACCCAATTGCAGAAAAGGCGATAATGTTGTGCTTGCAATGGTCGGGGCCACACTTCCGTCCGGACTTGCCATAAAGAGCCGCAAAGTGCGTGGAGTCAAATCCGACGGCATGCTTTGCGCTGAGGATGAGCTGGGAATTTCCGAGGACCACAGCGGGATAATGGTGATGCCTTCTGGTATGTCTCCCGGTGTTCCCTTCTCGGAAATTGCAGGCGAGCCGGATACGGTGTTGACGCTTGAAGTTACCTGGAACAGACCAGACTGCTTGAGCATCATAGGCATCGCCCGCGAAATTTCGGCCTTGTTCGGCATACCTCTTCGGATGCCTGGGACAGATTTTGATGAACTGCATGAAAAAACACATGATCTTGTTTCTGTTGAGATACTTGATTCCGGAAAATGTCCTCGATATACCGCGCGGGTCGTGAAGAACGTGGAGATCGGTCCATCCCCTGTCTGGATGCGCAAGCGGCTTCACAGTTGCGGCATAAGACCGATAAATAACATTGTGGACATAACCAACTATGTTCTCCTGGAATGGGGACAGCCGCTTCATGCTTTCGACTATGACCGCCTCGATGGCGGAAAGATTGTGGTGCGCAATGCTAATGATGAACGGCTAAAGACTCTTGACGGCAGTAACACAAAGCTGGGAAATGATATGCTTGTTATTGCCGACTCTTCCCGTCCCGTAGCGCTGGCTGGAGTGATGGGCGGAGAAGAAACGCAGATAACCGAAAACACCTGTACAATATTGCTTGAAAGCGCATGTTTTGATCCGGCTAACATAAGAAGCACTTCGGTTGCAGCCGGTTTGTGTTCGGAATCCTCCTATCGTTTCGAGCGGGGGGTGGACATAGGCAACGTAGAAGTCTCAGCCCGCAGAGCGGTTGCTCTTCTGGCTCGGTATGCTGGTGCGCAGCCGCTTGCCGGGGTTGTTGATGAGTATCCCGGCAAAGTTGCGACTGCAATAGTTGAATGCAGGCTTGACCGCGCAAGAAAGATACTTGGAGTCGATATTTCTAACGGCTCCGTTGGGGAAATTTTCGAATCTCTCGGTCTCACCGTCGAGGATTGTGATTCTGAAATTTGTACTGTCAAAGTGCCTTCACACAGACGAGATATAAAGATTGAAGCCGATCTGATTGAGGAAGTCGCCCGTATCCATGGGTTGGACAACATACCGGTTGGCGACCCTAAGTCGAGAATAGTGCCAGGCGCTGATGATTCAGACTGGCAGGCAGCACAGAAGTGCAGATCAGCGCTGGTGGGGCTCGGGTTCTACGAAATAGTAAATTACAGTACCACCTCTCATCGGCTGCTTGAGAGTGGCTCCGCCACAGATGGAAAAAGCAGGCTTGCGCTTCCGAATCCGGTCAGTTCAGATCACGCCGTGTTACGGGACTGCTTGTCAGCTCAGATGATAGCAACTCTCGGCAGAAATTATTCCCGACAGCTCGAGAATGCCTCGTTTTACGAGATCGGCACTGTTTTCGAACATCGTGAAGGTTGCAACAGTGAAGAGCAGCATGTAAGCTTGGGGCTGATGGGCCGTCCTGAAATAAGTGGACTTGAGAAATCTCCCGGCAGAGAAGACGAGGACACCTTTCTGCGCCTGAAGGGCGCCGTGGAGGAACTGTGCCGTTTACTGCATGTTGAAGACCTCGACTTTCTCCAGGACAATGTACGCTGCTTGGACCAAGTGGCGTCCGTTACCATTTTAATTGATGGCCAGAATGCAGGTTACATAGGACTCCTTAAGAAGGAAATCCGCTCTCATTGGCGGATAGCAACGGCAGTAGGCCTAGCCGAGGTAAAACTTAAGCCGTTGCTGCGTAATGTCTTGCGGGCTCCAAACATAAAGCCGGTGCCGCAGTATCCCGCGGTCAACAGAGATATGGCCCTGGTTGTAGATAAATCAGTACTTAACGGCACTATAGAAAAAATAATCCGTGAAAACGCTCCCAGTGAGTTGACAGGCGTGCTCCTCTTTGATATATTTACTGACACAAGTAGGATAGGGGGCAACAAGAAAAGTCTTGCCTACAACCTGTCTTACCGCTCGACTGAAAGAACCTTGACTGACGAGGAAGCAAACAGGTTGCACGAGTCGATCAAGGATGTACTGAAACGAAAACTTAACGCTGATATAAGAGAAGGATAGGCTTCTAAGAGTTTATTTTTATTGCAATGGGATGAGGCGGGTTTAAACCCATGTTTGATTTAGTAAAAAAACTGTTTCCGTCGGTTAAGCGCAGAATTTTTGCAGCCGGCTGTACAGATTGTGGAGTCAAGACAGAAACAGATATATCCGGCAATTTTGAGTCTGGCATTGAAGATTTCTGTTTTGTCGTGCCTTTGTTTCGGTTGTTCTATGGAAAACAGGTTTGTGCTTTAGCGCTGGGTAAAAAATACCCTGCCTTGCTCGTTTGCAGGCAAGTATCTCTAACCCATTAAATTAAATAAAGGGAGCTGGAAAGCTCTGCTGACAGGATGCCCGCAAGGGAACCTGAAAGCTGAGACTACGGCGCCCACCTCGACATCGAGGAACAGAGATTCATGCCAAAGCGACTTACGGCGGGGTATTTTTTTACCCGGGTTAAATCATGGATTTGTTCACAAATGAACATGCGGATAAGGACAGTTCAAAGCTGCCGCTTGCAGCCAGAATGCGCCCCAGAACACTTGAAGAAGTAGTGGGGCAGGAACATCTGCTGGGGCCTGACAGACTACTGCGGCGCGCCATATCTGCCGACCGTTTAAATAGTATTATTCTCTACGGCCCGCCCGGCTGCGGTAAAACATCTGTTGCCGAAGTAATTGCCAACATAACCAGGCGCCGCTTTCTGAGGACTAGCGGAGCAACGGCGAATGTATCTGAACTCAGAGAGTTGCTGAATACCTCCGGCGAACTCAAGAGACACGAAGGCCAGGCAGGAATTCTGTTTATAGATGAAATCCACCGTTTCAACAAGGCCCAGCAAGACATACTTCTGCCTTACGTAGAAAATGGTTTAGTAATTCTTGTCGGAGCAACAACCCACAATCCCATGTTTTTCATCAACAGCCCGCTTACTTCGCGGTCGTTGATATTTGAACTGGAACCTCTGTGCGAAGAGGCCATTCTGGAATTGCTTAAAAGGTCCCTTTCCGAAAAACGCGGGCTTGGCGAATTCCGCGTACGAGCCGATCCAGACGCACTTGCGCATCTGGCACGAGTTTGTGAAGGCGATGCCAGAAGGGCATTGAACGCACTGGAGATAGCAACTCTTACAACCCCGCCTCTCTATGACGGGACGTTGCATGTGACTCTTGATGTTGCTGAATCATCAATCCAGAAGAAAGCAGTAGTGTACGATCACGACGAAAGCGGCCACTACGACACCATTTCCGGCTTCATCAAGAGTATGCGCGGATCGGATCCGGATGCGGCAGTCTACTGGTTAGCTAAAATGCTCTATTCGGGTGAAGATCCTCGTTTTGTTGCAAGGCGAATGGTGATTTTTGCTGCCGAGGATATTGGAAATGCCGATCCGCGAGCCCTGGGCATAGCAGTTTCGGCGTTTACAGGTGCGGACTACGTCGGGATGCCTGAAGCTAAGATCATCCTTTCCCAGGCTGCGACATACCTTGCCACCGCCCCGAAGAGTAACGCATCCTATATAGCAATAAAGAAAGCCTGGGACGATATTGAACAGGGCAGAACATTCGAGGTTCCAGAACATTTGAGAAATGTTCATGTGGCCAGCGTACACGAAGACGGCCGGGCACAATCCACGTACAAGTATCCCCATGACTATGAGGGACACATAACAAGGCAGGTCTATGTGCCTTCCAATGCGAAGTATTACTGTCCCGGAAAGCAGGGATACGAAGAAAATATAAGGAAAAGGCTCGACCGATGGGCCGAACAGATTAGAAAAAAAGGTTCAGAATAATGGGCGCAACAAAAAGCGAAATAAGGACCGCTATCAACGCGTGCAGGAAAAGCATAGATCCTCTGGAGAGAGCAAAAGCCAGCACTTTGGCCGTGAGACAGCTCAAAGATGTCGATGCTTTGAAAACCGCGCGCCTTGTCAGCGTTTATCTTAGTCTTCCCTGGGAACTCGACACCGAGAACATTGTTTTATGGTGCCAGAACAGAAAGAAGATGTTGTGCGTTCCGGCTTTTGATACGGACATGGGGGAATACCGGCTGGCGGACTACCGGGACAGTATGGAGATGTGCGATGGGAATTATGGGACGAGGGAACCTTGCTTTCCGCATTGGGTAGAATGTTCGAAGGTGGATTTTTTTGTAGTTCCAGGTTTGGCTTTCGGGCGAAGCGGGGAACGGATCGGGCATGGCGGCGGACATTACGACCGTATTCTCAGCCGGACACGCAATGAGGGCGTAATCAAAATCGGGTTGGCTTACGATTTTCAGATTTTCGATATGTTACCGCAGGAATCGTGTGACAGGCGCGTTGACATGCTTGTTACCGAGTCGCGTGTCATACGTTGCACATAACATGTTGCATTTGAAAAAATAACAAATACGGACGTTTGTCCGATTAAGAGAAAGGAATAACGGAATGGGTGTTATTATACTGACAGGAATTCTGGGCGCCTTGCTTGGAGCGGGGGCGGGGTACCTTATCCGATATCTGATTGGTTCATCACGGTCTGAAAGCAGAGAACAGAAGGCTCGACTTGTGCTGGAGAAAGCAAAGGTCGAGGCGGATTCAATTAGAAAGGAAGCCGAAATAAAGGCAAAAGCGGAGGTTCTGAGAGCAAGGGAGGAATTCGAAAGCACCACTGAGTCGAAAATCCGGAAACTTGCGGACCAAGAGGAGAGAATCGGGGAAAGAGAAGCGAATCTTGACCGTAAAGTCTCTATGATAGAAAAGAAGGAATTCAATCTGGAATCCAAGATCGGTGAACTCGAAAAAACAAAGTCGTTGCTGGAACAGGAGCGACGTGAGCTTGCCGAACTGGCCCGTCGGGAAAAAGCGAAATTGCAGGAAGTGGCGGCTATGACAGAGGAGGATGCGAAGAAAGCTTTGTTGAAGCGGGTTGAAGAGGAAGTCCACGGGGACATGGGCAATCTAATCAGGAAAATGCAAGAACGGGCGAGGGAAACCGCCAACAGAGAGGCCAGGAAGATAGTGGCGCTTTCCATTCAGAAGTATGCTGCTTCTCACGCAAGTGAAATCACCACGAGCACTGTTCTTTTGCCTAACGACGGCATGAAGGGACGGATTATAGGCAGGGACGGAAGGAATATCAAGGCCCTGGAGTCGGCAACGGGGATAAATATACTTATCGACGATACGCCTGAGGCGGTAGTTCTTTCAGGGTTTGATCCAATCCGGAGAGAAGTCGCAAGGCAGTCGCTTGAAGCGTTAATTTCGGATGGGCGGATTCATCCTGCCCGTATTGAGGAAATAGTCCAGAATACAAGGGAGCATGTGGATGAAACCATACGCACTGCCGGGGAAGAAGCTGCTTATTCGGTTGGTGCGCAGGGGATCAGCCCTGCACTATTGCGTATGCTCGGACGCCTGAAGTTCAGAACCAGCTACTCGCAGAATGTTCTTCAGCATTGCGTAGAGGTAGCTCAGCTTATGGGGATAATGGCCGGGGAACTCGGGCTTGATGCCTCGCTGGCAAAGAGAGTCGGGTTGTTTCACGATATCGGCAAAGCCCTTGACCACGAGATCGAGGGAGGGCACGCGGTAATCGGAGCGGATCTTTTGAAAAGGGAAGGAGAGTCATCGATTGTTGTTAATGCTGTGGCCGCGCACCACGAGGAGGTGGAACGCGAGAGTCTGTACGCGGTACTGGCCTCCGCGGCAGATGCAATTTCCAGTTCCAGGGTAGGGGCCAGGTCTGAGACCACGGAGCTTTATGTGAAACGCCTCGAAAAACTCGAAGGGGTTGCGAGTGAATTCGAAGGGGTTGCCAAGAGCTATGCCATGCAGGCTGGGCGGGAAGTACGCGTCATAGTAATTCCAGACAAAGTAAATGACAACGGAGCATCGGTGCTTGCACGGGATATCAGCAAAAAAATTGAAAGAGATATCCAGTATCCCGGCCAGATTAAAGTGGTGGTAGTCAGAGAGACAAGGTGCGTTGAATACGCCCACTAATCAAAAAGGCAAGCTGTGCGCGAAGAAAAGAAAAAGGTATACAAGGTTGTAGAGCTGACCCGGCTGATAAAGTCTGCCCTGGAAACAAGAGTCGGCTCCGTATGGCTGGAGGGGGAGATTTCAAATGTGCGGCGCCCTCAGTCGGGGCATTATTATCTGACCATAAAGGACGAGCATTCCCAGATACTGGGAGTATTGTTCAGGCGCAATCAGCACGGGGTTACGTTTCAGCCGGTTGACGGTTTGCTGGTCAGGGTATACGGCGACATCAGCGTGTACGAAAGAAGCGGGAACTACCAGATAATTATCCGCCGGATGGAAAAGAGCGGAAAAGGAGCATTACAGGAACAGTTCGAGAAATTGAAACAGAACCTGTTCAAAGAAGGGCTTTTCGACAAGTCTCTCAAGAAGCCTGTCCCGGCGCTACCGCAGCATGTCGGGGTTGTAACTTCTGGAACAGGAGCGGCAATCAGGGATATTCTCAACGTTATTTCGCGGCGCTTTCCGAATCTCCATGTGCGGCTTTACCCCGTAAAGGTCCAGGGATCAGGGTCTGCGGGGGAGATAGCAGAAGCCATAGCATATTTCGATAAAAAGATGGATATGGATGTAATCATTGCAGGCAGAGGAGGGGGCAGCCTGGAAGATCTGTGGGCTTTTAACGAGGAGATTGTTGCAAGAGCGATTGCTGCTTGCCGAATTCCTGTTATATCCGCGGTAGGACACGAGATAGATTTTACTATCAGCGATTTTGTTGCCGATCTGCGAGCGCCAACTCCTTCGGCTGCTGCTGAACTTGTTGTCGGACGCAAGAGTGAATATGAAAAAACAATAAAGGAGATGGAACGCAGGCTTCTCCGGGTTTTAAGCGAGAAGATTGTTAATGTGCGCAACAGAATCAGCAGCGCTCAGGCCAGTTATGTTTTCCGGGAGCCGGGCAATATGATTGCCCGCTATTCCCAGCAGCTTGAATCACTTCAGACTAAGATGCGACACCAGCTTACTGAATCATCAAGACAGGCCCAGCAGCGGGTAGATGATCTATCCATTAGAATGCTGCATCAGACACGGATGTGGAGCCAGAGATGCCGCCATGATCTTGAGAGACTTGAAAGCCAGATGAAGGCATACGATCCGAGATCTGTACTAAGAAGAGGCTACAGCTTGACAAAGGGCCGCAGCGGCGAGATTGTAAGGTCACCAGAGGACGTAAGGGAGAACGAGGTTATTACCACTGATCTTGCTGAAGGGTCTATTGAATCGCGGGTTGTCAGACCATTGAGAGGATAGGCCGTACTGAGAGAGGCGTAAAGCTTGTTGTTTTTGGGTAAATACCAGCTTGAAGATATGTGAAAAAAGGCGCCAACACGGGAGATTGAAACATGACGGCAAAAACTGGAACAGATGGAAAGAGCGAGAAAAAGAAAATGAGCTTTGAGCAGTCACTTGAAAGGCTCGAGAACATAGTCAAAGAAATGGAAAGCGGCTCTTTGAGTCTTGAAAAAATGATTTCGCGTTTTGAAGAAGGGCAGAGACTGTTAAAGCAGTGTTCCGGAAAACTCAACGAAGTAGAGCGTAAGATAGAGGTTTTAGTTAAAAAGGGCGAGCAGATGGTCCCCGAAAATATGGAAGAGAGCCCGATTGACGAAGATGCATTTGATAGCGGGAACGCCGAGGGAGAGCTTTTTAAATGACAGTCGCCGATGATTTTTTTGTCAGAATTTCAGGACTTAAGACTTGGTTTGGTTCACGGGATAAACCGATAAAGGCAGTAGACGGAGTTTCCCTGGGAATCCGGGAAGGGGAAACCGTTGCACTTGTCGGCGAAAGCGGGTGCGGCAAAAGCGTTACAGCGCTTTCTATGGCGAAACTCGTACCTGAGCCTCCCGGTTTCTATGAGGATGGATCTATACTCATCGACGGCCGCAATATTCTTGAGATGCCGGATTCTGAACTCAGGCGTGTGCGCGGCCGCAAAATAGGATACATTTTTCAGGAACCCGGCAATTCGTTGAACCCGGTAGTTAATGCAGGCTCTCAGATTGCCGAAGCTCTACGCTTGCACGGGAAAGGAGCAGGAACAAGGGAAGAGGTTACCGAGCTTATGCGAACGGTTGGCCTGCCTGATCCCGCTCGACGGATCAAAGCTTATCCTCACGAATTAAGCGGAGGCATGCAGCAGCGGACAATGATTGCCATGGCGCTGGCCTCCAGACCGAGCCTGCTTGTTGCCGACGAGCCGACCACTGCTCTGGATGTTACGATTCAAGCCCAGATTCTTGAACTTATGAAACGACTACAGTCCGAAATGAAAATGGCTATATTATTGATTACTCATAACCTGGGACTTGTGGCAGAAATGGCCCATTATATCTATGTGATGTATGCCGGCAGAGTAGTTGAATCCGGACCGGCAGAAGAAGTACTGAGGCAACCTGCTCATCCTTATACAAGAGGGTTGATTAATGCAGTGCCCAATCTTGAAAGCTGGCCGGGCAAAGGAAAAAGAATACGGGGAATACCCGGCTCGGTTCCCGACCCGTCCATGCTTCCGCCTGCCTGCAGGTTTGCGCCGCGGTGCCCAAGAGCCAAGGACCCGTGCCACACAGCGGAACCTGACCTTGAACATAAAACAGAGTCAAAGAGAGAAGTCCGGTGCTATTATCCGTATATTTAGGTGACTTTTGATGGAAATGCTTTCGATAGAACGTGCTAAAGCTGGTTTCACCATACGTGATCGCCTGGGGCGGAAAGCCAGGCTGATTGCTGTAAACGATGTGAGTCTGTCTGTTTCTAGAGGGGAGACCGTAGGCCTGGTCGGAGAGAGCGGATGCGGAAAAACAACACTCGGCAGTGCAGTAATAGGTCTGACAGAGTTAACTTCCGGCAGGATTATTTATAATGACCGCGATGTCCGTGATCTTCTGAGAAACAGCCCGGAATTCTTCAGACGCGAAATTCAGATGATTTTTCAGGACCCGTTCGGATCATTGAACCCGCGTGTGACAATTGGATCGGCCATTTCCGAGGTTCTTAAGATCCACGGAATATGCAAGAACAAGGGTGAACGGCGCCAGAAAGTTGCATCGGCGCTGGAATCGGTTGGTCTGGAAAGTAGCTATGCTTCGCGTTACCCGCACGAGTTCAGTGGCGGTCAACGACAACGGCTGGGCATAGCAAGGGCTCTGGCGCTTAACCCTTCGCTGGTGATTGCAGACGAACCTGTTTCTGCACTTGACGTGTCCGTTCAGGTGCAGATTCTCAATCTTATGCTGGATCTACAGAAGGAACGAAATCTTTCTTATCTCTTTATTGCTCATGATCTGGCAGTAGTTAAATACATGTGCGACCGTATTCTTGTGATGTACCTGGGCAGGATTGTGGAACATGCCCTTGCTGCGGACATCTTCAACCGTCCTGCACATCCTTACACTGAGGCGCTGCTTTCGGCCGTTCCTGATGTTGAGAGAGGTTTGAGGGCACGGACTGAGGGGTCAAACCGAATCATCCTTCAGGGCGATGTTCCATCCGGAACCGAACGAATTCCCGGTTGTCCGTTTCATCCGAGATGTCATCGCGCCAGGAATATCTGTAAAGAAGTTATCCCGCCGCAGAAAACGGTTGCAGAACGCCATACCTCCGTATGCCACTTCGCAGATGAAATTTTTAATGTGAGCGGTCCGGCGACCATGCCAGAACAAGAAAAAAACGGTAAAGGAATCTGAAATGAAAGGAAATACAGTCAACGCAAAACGGAAAGTCGCAGTTACAGGAATAGGCGCGGTAACCCCGTGCGGCATTGACGAAGACGAGATATGGCATAACCTGGTTGGCAATAGAACCGGGATAAAGCGGATTCGCTCTTTTGATGTCAGCGATTACAAGGCGAGGAACGGCGCAGAAATAGAAGACGGCAGGCTTAAAACGGCGTTGAAGGAAGCCGGGCTGTCGTCGCAAAAAGACCGGACAGTCGATCTCGCCCTGCTTGCTGCGGGAAAGGCCTTGAAGCAAAGCGGTCTTGTACAGGATTTGACTAAAGCCGAACCCAGAAATATCGGGGTGATTGCCGGTACGGGAACCGGAGTATCTCACACCGTCTATGAGACTTTTAAAGGCTACTTCGAAAAGGGGCTTCGCGGCGTGCGCCCCACTTCCGTTCCTCGCGGGATGGCTAATGCAATCTCTTCGCAGCTTTCCATGTACTTCAAGTTAACCGGACCAAATTACGTTACTGTATCCGCATGTTCTTCTTCGACCAATGCGATAGGAATAGGTTTCCGGATGATCAGGGACGGATATTCAGACGCTGTCTTATGTCTCGGGGCTGATGCCCCGTTTGATCCATTTCTTTATGGGGCGTGGAACAATCTGGGTGTTCTTTCGAGCCGGGAAGAACCCGAACGTGCCTGCCGTCCTTTTGACAAAGACCGGGACGGCTGCATTCTGGGGGAAGGCGCCGGCGCTCTGTTGCTGGAGAACGAAGAAACCGCCCTGGCAAGGGGAGCGGACATCCGGGCTGAAATAGCGGGTTACGGGGAGTCTTCAGATGCTTCACATATAACCCGGCCAAGTCCCGACGGACAGGCCCGGGCAATTTGTGCCGCTCTTGACTCCGCAGGCATATCCCCCGCACAAGTAGGATACATCAATGCGCACGGGACCGGGACCAAAGCGAATGATCCTGTAGAAAGCGAATCTATCCGCAAGGCTTTAGCAGAAGAGGCGGATCGGATCCCTGTCGCCTCTAATAAATCCTTCTTTGGTCATCTTCTGGGAGCCTGCGGCGCTGTTGAAACTGTAGTTGCCATACTAAGCCTTGATCACTGTATTTCGCCGCCAAACCTGAATCTTGACGAACCGGATACTGAATGCCGTCTGAACCTTGTTTCAACCAACCCGTTGGAAATCAACGCTGATTTTGTCCTGAAAAACAGTTTCGGTTTCGGGGGCAACAATGCAGTGCTTGTGATAAAGAAAAGATGAAATGAATAGATCATTTTTTGCCCCGCACTAACAGCGCTCTGAATTGTTTCTGCCCGAAAAAGTGTGAGATATGCGGGCTAATGATCCATCCATGAAAAACACACATCAACGCCTGCGAATCACCTCCACCTCCTGTGGGCCCAGAGGTACTGCTCTGGATATTCAGTTATGGCAGTTTCAAGACGCGATGTCAAAGATGTGAGTATGTTTTCTACGTCTTGCGTCTTGTTGCCGGAGGGCTCAACAGATAATGGCCGGTCTGCTTTAAGCAGATAGGAGAGTGGTCCCGTTCGCACACAGTAGCCGAAACACAGAGGTGCATGAGTAACCAGGTGTAGCATTGCCGGTGATGCATGAGTAGAAGCCGGGCGGCCGAAAAAGGGAATCATAACTCCTCGATCCCTGGCGTACTGATCCATCAGTAGAGCAAGAATGTGACCTTTGTTTAAAACTTGCAGAAAACGGCCCGCGTTTGCATCCCGCTTTGGAACGAGCGAGAAATTGACCCCCGGTTTACGTTGCTGAATGATCTCTTCTACCAGCGGGTTTTTCATTGTTCGGGTGATTCCTGCAACGGGCTTTATGCAAGAGAGAAGGTGTGCTGCGATTTCCCAGTTTCCAAGATGCCCAGACACCAGGAGAACCCCTTGATCAGGGTCCCTGAACAGTTCCATAGTCTCATCCGGTATTTCGATAGCAGTGAAGTCCCGCCAGTTATCAGGTGTTAACTGTTCACGCGCCTTAAGGCTTTCGATAAGCATCACTGCAAAGTGGCGGAAGGAATTACGGGCGATTCGTGACGCTGAGGATCTATTTTCGGCAATCCCTGAAGTCATGATGTTACATATTGCCAGCCTTTGTCGTCTGATGTCCGCAGCATACCACATGTCTGCAATTCTTCTGCATATTGTGGTCGCGTGTTTCAATGAAGAGTTGTCGATCCATGACATGGCCCGTTTCGCCATCAAGCCTTCAAGCCGAAAACGTAAGGGCATGGCACGGCTTTTTGAAGATGTGGCGGCAGTCATGCTTTATCCTGCCTTATGCGCCTTTTGATTCCAGAAAATCCGCAAGTTTGCCTACGGTATCAACGCCTATCATGTCTTCAGCGTCAAATTCCATATCCAATTCCTGCTGTATGTCGTAGATCAGATCAAGAATTGCGAGGGAATCGAAACCCAGCGATTCAATGTTAGAGTCTACAGTGACTGAATCCCAGTCAATGTCTTCCTGCGAATTCCGTTTCATCATATCCCTGAGTTTTTCTATTATTTCACTCTTTGTCATACCTCATCCTTTCCATTTTAACGCAACTCCCTCTTCCGCTACCTCTTCGACCAACCTTCGAACTCACAATGTCCTGCCGGCTACCGCCACAACCCTCCATCCACGTGCAGCACTTGTCCCGTGATATATCCGGCATCTTCCGACATCAGGAACGCCACTGTTTCTGCAATTTCTTCCGGATTGCCAAGTCTTCCCATCGGTATCCCTATTGCCCGCCGGTTATTATCCGGGATCATCTTTGTCATGTCTGTCTCGACAAAGCCCGGGGACACTGCGTTAACCCGGATATTGAACCGTGCAGCCTCATATGCAAGGCTTCTTGTCATGCTGACCAGGCCTGACTTTGCCGCGGCGTAGTCCGGGCCCATCCATTTCCCGGGACCATGCGCGGCAAGTGAAGCGATATTCACTATGTTTCCACGCGAATTGCGACGCATAATACTATATGTCTGTCTTGTGGCCAGCATTGCGGCTTCAAGATTTACTCTGAATGTCATGCGCCATTTTTCCAGTGTCATGCTGCGGAATGCAGCTGCCTTTCCCATGCCTGCATTGTTAACCAACCCGTCGATATTGCCTGCTTTTTCAACGAATTCATCAACAAGACCAGGCGCGTCTTCTGGCGTGTCAAGATCGCAACACAGCGGAATCGCCGATTCGATCTCGGTGCAGACTGCTTCAACACAGGCCATGTTTCTCCCGTGTATGCCTACTACAGCTCCGGTGCGCGCCAACCGAGTGGCGATTGCTTTGCCTATCCCTCGCGTGGATCCTGTTACAAGTATACATTCAGGATTGTTCATAGGTATCTGCCTGCGACTTCCGTATGTTCTCAGGAACCGAGTATCCGCTTCTCTTCGTCGAGGAATATTCCTTGAAGATTCATTCGCAATGCTTGCGGATTACTGGCAAAACGCATTCCTTCCTCTTCTGATATCAAGCTGCCCTTTATGAGGTCGTATATCGATTGGTTAAATGTCTGCATACCATCGTCACGACCGGTTTCTATAGCTGCAGCGAGGTTGTCGAGTTGATTTTTCTCAATCAGTTTTTTAACAGTTGAATTATTCATAAGTATTTCCACGGCGGGCACAGCTGTTCCCCGGACATCCGGAATCAGTCTCTGACAGACTACTGAATAAAGGTTCGCAGCCAATGCCAGGCGAATCTGGTTTTGTTCGTCAGCGGGAAAGACATCTAGTATTCTGGGAATTGCAAGGTCAGCGGAGGACGCATGAAGGGTCGACATCACCAGGTGCCCTGTTTCCGCAGCAAGCAAAGCTGTACGAATGCTCAGCCTGTCGCGCATCTCACCGATCAGGATAACGTCAGGGTCCTGTCGCATCAAATGTTTAAGAGCGTTCTGGAAGTCCGTAGTGTCCAGACCGACTTCCCTTTGGGTTATAACCGACTTGTCATCAATAAACATGTATTCAACCGGATCTTCGACGGTGATAATGCGGCGTTTTTGTGTCTTGTTGATTTCAGATATAATTGCAGCAAGGGTTGTTGATTTACCGCTGCCTGTCGTTCCGGAAAGCAGAATGATGCCCCTTGATACATGCGCGAGGTCCGCAAGTTGCGCAGGGAGTCTGAGCTGCTCGAAGTTCGGTATCTCTGTGTTGACCTTTCTCATGGCAATAGTTGGCACGCCTTGGGCAAGAAAAATGTTTACCCGGAAACGGGCTATCCCGTCTTCGATATATGAAAAGTCCGCTTCGTGTTCCGCTCTGAACTGTTCCATAAGGTAGGGTGGCATGATATCTTCGACTATCTGATTCAGATAATCAGCGGGCACCTCTTCGAAGCCGCTTTTTACGAGGTCACCGTGAATCCGGAAATACGGCTCGGAATCAGCCTTTATGTGGACATCCGAAGCGTCCATTTCCACCGCTTTTTCAAGAAGTTCATTCATTATAGACATATCAGGATTCCTCCTCTTTTCTCAACTCAATACACAGGACATATCAACATGATTCCACGTCCAGGCCGGCCAATATTAATCCTTACCTCATTCGTAACATCATAACGGCTCCCGCTCCCAGGAACACCATGTTCGATGCCCATGCGGCAAGCCATGGAGAAATCAGACCACTCATTCCCATCAGGCTTCCTACCTGCATAAACCCCCA
This sequence comes from uncultured Victivallales bacterium, assembly GCA_964433435.1. Classification (GTDB taxonomy): domain Bacteria; phylum Verrucomicrobiota; class Kiritimatiellia; order UBA8416; family CAYSRM01; genus CAYSRM01. Next base: position 17,734 of record CAYSRM010000005.1, on the reverse strand, counting down.
GAAAGCAAGGAAAAGCGCTACTGCCATCAGAATTCCGGTTAAAGCATCCTGTCGCGAGTTCCGCATTCCCGCCGGAATCGCGAACAAAATAACAATAAAACACGCCCAGGGTAAAGCAAGCCGCGTATGCAGACTGGTTTTTCGCCGTGCTTTTTCTTTGTCTGAAAGATTCGGATGACGCTCAAGGTGCTGGATGAGCTGCAGAGAAGACATGTACTCCGGGGACTTCCTATCGTTGACAAATGCCTCTGGTTCCTCTGTCAAGAGAGGCATTTCCACGCCGAAAGGGTACGGCGGTATGCTTGTTGTCTCACGAAGCCCGCCGGCGGCAGTGTAATGTTCAATTTTTCCGTCAAAAAACCACCACGACCCATCCATGTGTTTGACCTTTTCTGCCGTTATCCTTTGCACAACATTCAATGTCCTCGGGCTTTCCTTTACCAATTCAACATTATAGAGCACAGAAGGTTCTTTCATATCCATTTTCTGGATCCACCAGCGGCGATTCTCGCTGGCATTGTAAAACGGCTGATTGTGAACCACCTTCTGTTCTACAGGTTTCATATTATTATGCCTCAAATCCCTTTCCCATTGCATGGCGCCCGGAACCACTGCTTCCTTGATTACTGCCGAAAACAGAGTCATTATTAAGCCGATAATCAGAAAGGGCATAGCTATAAGATAAACGCTTACGCCTCCGGCACGCATGGCTGTTATTTCGTTATTTCGTCCAAGTTGCCAAAGTGTGTACAATGTGGCGAAAAGCAACGATGCCGGAAGCAGGTACTCCATAGATGGCAGCATTCTTGCGGCGAAGAAAAGCGCGAACATGTGCATAGAAAGCCCTGCCTCCATCGTCCTTGCAAATCGGCCGAACAGATCGCATAGCAGGAATATCAACGAGAATCCCAGAACACAATAGACCAGGGGCGGAAGATACTCCTTCAAAAGGTGTCTATAGATAATCTTCATACAAACTTTAATTCTACATTCTCACCCTTGATCTCGACAACAGAAAACCGACAGGGCTGAATAGGCGAGTACCGCTTGAAATGATTTGCGCCCGATAAAAGGCAGGCTATAAGCACGGATTATTTGCCTGCGTCACTATCTCCGGGCCATTTCTTGTACCATGCAAACAGCTCTTTAAATTGAGTTTCCCAATTTCCCGCTTGAACACTGGGTCAATCTGTTCTTTCATGTTTCTGTTCCTTCTTCTTTTGATCATTCGATCGGTTGCTGCTATAAATAAGGAGCGAACAATATTTTTTCAACAAGGTGTTGTCATTTGAATAATAATAGATAGTGCATCTTACAGTTGTAGAAGAAATCTGTGCCTGAATACATCAGGCGCGTTTTGAAAGGGGATATATTATGGGGTCATATAAGCCTGAAGCATCGAAATTAAATACTGTCGTATTCGGACATGCACGATTTCAGTTCATGACCGACCGGATAGTCAGAATGGAGTATTGTAGAAAAGCCATATTTGAAGACCGGGCGACTTTGACAGTTGTAAACAGGGCATTCCCTGCTGTGGAATTAAGGAAGGAAATCAACGGCAACACACTGGTAATTGCAACATCAGCGCTTACATTGAGCTATACCGATGACGGACAGGTGTTTTCAGAAGACAATCTGAAAATTGAATTCAACTGTAACGGAAAAGAAAAAAAATGGTATCCCGGCATGGAGGACAAAGAGAATCTTGGCGGCACACTCAGGACTCTTGACGCCATGGATGGAAACATTAAAAGAAAAAAGATTTTGAATCCAAACTACATTCCGAACAGAAAGGGAAAGGGTGAAGTAGGCACTCCGGGACAGAGCTTGACTGAGTTTGTCCATATCGGGACTCCGGTTGAACTTGGCAAGGGACTGATTTCAAAATCAGGATGGACGGTTGTTGATGATACGCAAAGTGTTGTCATGGATAAAAGCAAAGGATTTGAATGGGTGGCAGAGCGGAGGAAAGGCGCCGAAGCAGATCTATATTTTATTGGTTATGGCAAAGACTACAAAGCCGCGCTCAGAGACTGTGCGGATCTGTTGGGCCGACAACCAATGCCGCCCAGATACGCATTGGGTTGCTGGTTCTCACGTTACTGGGCCTACACAGACCAGGAAATTGAAGAGCTTGTAGACGGATTTGACAGAGCAGATGTTCCTCTAGACGTTATTGTAATTGATATGGATTGGCACCTCGAGGGCTGGACCGGTTACACATGGGACAGACGTTACTTTCCGGACCCCGATGAATTTCTTTCGGAAATGCATCGTCGGGGGCTTAAAGTTACCCTGAATCTGCATCCCGCAAGTGGCGTAGGAAAACACGAGGAACAGTTCAAGGATATGGCCAGGGCCGTTGGGCTTAATCCTGAACAGTCAGATACTGTCAAATTTGATATAACGGATCCCAAATACATCAAAGCATATTTTGAACTACTACATCATCCCGAAGAGCGCAGGGGCGTTGACTTCTGGTGGATGGATTGGCAGCAGGGTGAAAGTTCAAATATGAAAGGACTTGACCCTCTTCCATGGATTAATCATTTGCATTGGCATGACATGGCTGAAAATGCGAGACGTAACAAGAAGCGACCGCTTATATTTTCCCGATGGGGAGGACTCGGCGCAGGCAGGTACTGCATCGGGTTTTCGGGTGATACGCATTCCAATTGGGGATCGCTGGCATTTCAACCATATTTTACTGCAACGGCTTCTAATGTGCTGTATGGCTACTGGTCCCATGACATAGGCGGGCACATGCCAGGAGTGATTGAGCCTGAACTTTTTGCCAGGTGGCTGCAGTTTGGAGCCTACTCACCGATTCTCAGAACACATACGACAAAAAACGTGGATGCAGAACGCAGGGTGTGGGAATATCCCGACCCCTATAGCCATATAATGATGGAGACAATACGAAAACGGTATGAACTGGTGCCATATATTTATACTGAATGCAGAAAGACTTATGAAACAGGCATAAGCCTGTGTCATCCGGTGTACTATGATTGGCCTGACGCGGAAGCCGCTTATAAAGCGCGCAATCAGTACATGTTCGGCGAATCAATGCTTGTTGCCCCTGTAATAGAAAGAAAATCAGAGAAAGATGATATGGCTGCGGCACATGTCTGGCTGCCGGATGGAGACTGGTATGATACTGCCCGGGGTCTTACCATTAAAGGCGGCAAACTGATTACAGCAAGGTATACTCTTGATGAAGTCCCTGTATTTGTGCGGCCGGGAACCGTTGTCCCGGGCGAGAAGGGCGGGCGCAGGCTCAACAACGCATCGGTTGAAAACCTTCTGATAACTGTCTATTCCGGGACTGAAGGCAATTATACTCTTTATGAGGATGACGGGGAATCCACAGGATATGAGAAAAGCAAATCAGCTTACATTCGAATATCGCACTTGCGAAAAGGTAAAATCTGGAAAGTGAAAATTGATAAACCCGAAGGTTCATACAAAGGTTTCAAGAGCAGGAAAAACATTGAACTGAGGATAGAGGGAACCGTTTCTCCAGAGGCTATCAGAGTCAAGGGCAGAAAGGTGCCGTTTTCATTCAGACCAACAGACGGCGATTACTGGAATTATGACGGCATGACGGGGACAATTGTTGTGTCTTTGAACCAGCAGGAACTGAAAGACGGCCTCGAAATCAGTATTACGCTTATAGATGGAAATCTGAAAAGTGTTGAGGGATGGAAGGGTTTTATGAATCGTATGAGCAAGGTCAAATTCTACAGCAATCTGGCCTTGACCATGCATGTTATACATGGGGAAGAACGGCTCGGGGTGGATATTGCACAAGCAGGAAATAGAATAAGTAGACATCCGGATTTACTCAGAGCTGAGTTAAAAAGGACAAAAAGACGCCTCAAAGAACTCTTTGAAATCCTGAAGTATCTGAAACGTCATCATATTGGAACAGGAAATCTGAAAAGCCCCGGGAAAAGGTCGCCTGATAAGATACCGTATTGCAATAAAGCCCTGGCTATACTCAAAGAGTGTAATGCTTTTTGGGATTAGTCCGCATATCTCACGCTCTAATCTATAAGTCAGGTTAAGATGTTGAACCCGGAATGAAACTGATTGATTCATGAAAAAACCAAGCAGGTTGTAAGTTGGTCGAAAGTAGTGCTATGTGTTTACAGTGTCGAACGCAGTGTTGATTATGTGGTGCACGGTCCACACGGAATGGGGATTGCTTGGCTTTTTCCACCAGAGGGCGCTGATTTTACTGCATTTACTGCGTTCCAGCGAGTCGGCGGTGGTTAACCACAGCTCCATGGTATGCACCACGGCAGGCAACTCGCTGCGCCTTGTAGCTGCAGCAAACTCGGCGTGTGAATAGATCAGGTCAACTGTCGGTATGCGAAAAATTTATTTTATTGAAACCCTATGTTGACGCATTTGAAGCTCTGGGGTATTGTACAAATCGTTGTTGACCTCAAAGGGTTGTGTAAAGTTGGGTATACAAGGCCATCTTGAGGGTGAACTGAAGTCGTAAAAAGCAGGTAACATAGTAGAAAGAAAGGACAGAAGCTTATGGCAACAAAAGTAGCAATTAATGGGTTTGGACGGATCGGAAGGGTTGTTTATAGAATAGCTCATGCTGATCCTGATGTCGAAGTCGTTGCTGTTAACGATATTACCGATGCAGACATGTTGGGGCATCTGCTCAAATTTGATTCGACTCACGGTCGCTTTGACGGTGACGTGCAAGTGAAGGGTGATTCCCTCGTTGTTGACGGGAAAGAACTGAAGGTTCTGGCGGAAAAAGATCCTTCCAAACTTCCCTGGCAGGACATGGGCGTTGATGTCGTTCTGGAAAGTACCGGGGTCTTCCGAACCCGCGACAAAATCGAGCTTCATCTGAAAGCCGGAGCTCCCAGGGTTCTTCTGAGCGTGCCTGCCAAGTCGCCTGAAGACGTGGACGCTACAGTTGTTCTTGGCGTCAATGACGCGGATATGAACTCTGACGTTAAGATTCTTTCTAATGCCTCTTGCACAACAAACTGTCTTGCGCCTATGGTAAAGGCTGTAAACGACGCATTCGGCATTCAAGAAGGGCTGATGACAACCATCCACAGCTATACTAATGATCAGAAGATCCTGGATCTTCCTCACAAAGACAAGAGGCGAGCAAGGTCTGCCGCAGCCAATATCATTCCAACTACCACAGGAGCAGCAAAGGCAATCGGCCTGGTTATCCCTGAACTTAAGGGTAAAATGAACGGCATGGCAGTGCGGGTTCCCACTGTAGACGGATCGCTGGTTGATCTCGTCGTGGAGCTTAAGAAGGAAGCTTCAGTAGAGGATATAAACGCAGCTGTAAAGAATGCAGCGGAAGGCAGCATGGCCGGTATCCTTGAGTACAGCGAGGATCCACTCGTGAGTACCGACATAATCGGCACCTCAGCCAGCAGCATCTTTGATTCGCTCTCAACAATGAAAATCGGCGAAAAGATGGTCAAACTTGTTTCATGGTATGACAACGAGTATGGATATTCGAGTCGATGTGTTGATCTGTTCAAAAAAATGGCGGCTTTATAAGTCGGGCTTAACGAATGACGCACCCCGCTGCGAAGCCGTTCGCGCGGGGTGTTGTTTTTATTGGAGGCATGCGTAGTTATGAATATGCAAAAGAAAACGGTAAAGGATGTTGATCTTAATGGGAAACAGGTTTTGATGCGTGTTGACTTCAATGTGCCCCTGAAGGATCGGCAGGTCCAGGATGACACGCGTATTAAAGCTGCATTGCCGACAATAAAGTACGTATTGGAGCAGGGCGCTTCGCTTGTTCTGATAAGTCATTTAGGACGGCCCAAAGGCAAGCCCGATCCTGACATGAGCTTGAAGCCGGCGGCGGAGCGCCTGTCGGCGCTTCTTGAAAAGAATGTCGCCTTTATACCCGACTGCGTCGGCCCCGAAGCAAGAAGCGCAGCCGGAGAGTTAAAGCCGGGCGAGGTCATTGTCCTCGAGAATTTAAGGTTTCATGCCGAAGAAGAAGGAAACCCTTCGCTTCCCGGAGATTCCGACGAGGAGCGCCAAAAAGCGGCTAAGGACGAGATGAAGGAAAAACAAAAGGAATTTGCGGAGGAACTTGCCGGGCTCGGCAACGTGTACGTAAGTGATGCGTTCGGCACGGCTCACAGATCTCACGCCTCTATGGCGGTTGTTCCCCGGAGTTTCGACATAAAGGTAGCCGGTTTGCTTCTGGAAAAGGAAATCAATTACCTAGGCAAGGCTGTTGCAAAGCCTGAGCGTCCTTTCGTCGCTATCTTAGGCGGAGCGAAAATCAGTGGTAAAATAGACGTGATAATGAATCTGCTAGACAAAGTAGATACACTTCTTGTAGGCGGGGGAATGGTATACACTTTCTACAAAGCCAAGGGGCTGCCTATCGGGAATTCTCTCCTGGAAAATGAAAAGGTCCAACTGGCACAAAAGATACTCGACAAAGCCACCGAGCAAGGTATTGAGCTGTTGCTGCCTGTGGATCATGTTATAGCCGACAAGTTTGATGCTTCTGCTGAGGCTAAGGTAGTTGGCGAGAATGGCATTGAAGACGGATGGATGGCGCTCGACATCGGACCCGAGACCGTTGAAATCTTTTCTGGAAAGGTGGCGAACGCCAGGACTGTTGTGTGGAACGGCCCGATGGGATGCTTCGAGATGGAACCTTTTGCCCAGGGCACAATGGCAATTGCCCGGGCTGTTGCCGAGAATAGCGATTGTGTAAGCATTATTGGAGGCGGAGACAGTGTAAGCGCAGTCAACATGAGCGGTTTATCAGGCAAGATGAGTCATGTAAGCACGGGCGGGGGGGCAAGTCTCGAATTTCTCGAAGGCAAAGAACTGCCCGGAATATCTGTTCTGAGCAACAAATAGTCAATTTTATCGAGCAAAATCATGTATTGTATCAACGAGTGGTAGGAGATTGACCTTATGGGAGAAACAGAAGTGAAAAAAATCAGAAAAAAGATAGTTGCCGGTAACTGGAAAATGAACAAAACACTGTCTGAAGCCAAGTCTCTGGCTGCGGATATCAGCCGCGAACTGGGCGAGCGCCGAGACGTTGACGTAGTGTTGTGTCCTCCGTTTACGGCTCTGAAGGTTGTGGGTCAAGAAATAGGAGACAGCCACGTCAAGCTAGGCGCGCAGAATATGCACTGGGAAAGCTACGGGGCATACACGGGCGAGATTTCCGCGGAGATGTTGCGCGACATGTATTGCCATTACGTAATTCTGGGGCACAGCGAAAGACGGGCGCATTTCCAGGAGGATGACGAGACAGTAAACAAGAAGCTTAATGCCGCCTTAAGCGCAAACCTGCTGCCGATAGTATGCGTAGGGGAGAGTCTTGATCAACGCGACAGCGGCAAAGCTGAATCAGTTGTGGAAAATCAGGTGCGGCACAGCCTACAGGGATTAGGAGAGGATCTCAAACGAGTCATAGTCGCTTATGAGCCGGTCTGGGCCATTGGAACGGGCCGGACCGCTACGCCGGAACAAGCACAGGAAATGCATGCCTTTATACGGCAAACGCTTGCAGGCATGTCCAGCGAGGATGCCGCATCATCTATTCGCATTCAGTACGGAGGCAGTATCAAGCCGGGTAACGCTGGGGATATATTCGCGCAACCTGACGTCGATGGGGGTCTTATAGGCGGCGCAGCTCTGGAAGCCCGAACTTTTGTCGAAATAGTAGAGAAAGCAGTATAGAAGGAAAAAACTCATGGCAGTTGCAATTCTAAAAGCTATTCTTATTACCATAGAAGTGATCAGCAGTATATTGCTGATATGCGTCATTCTGATTCAGAAGAGCAAGAGCCAGGGAATGGGCATGGCTTTTGGCGGCAGCGTTGGAGAATCAATATTCGGCGCTCAGATGGGCAATGTGCTGACAAAGACAACGGTTATTCTGGCCATCATCTTCTTTGCAAATACTACATTGCTGGCAATGATATACACAAGCGGGCGGGAGGCCGGATCTTCGGAGCCTGTAAGACAAGGACCGGTTGAAGTAACCCCTGTCAACCCCTCAGATCTACAGGAAGATCAACAAGAGGGCACGGATAGCGCAGAATCAGAGGACGCCGCGGTTTCAGGCACGGAAGAGATTGTTATTCCTGAAGAGATGGAGATAACTGCGGAAGGCGCGGAAACCGAGCCTTCCGATATATCTTTGGACAATGAAATGTCTGAAGAGGCCGACCGCGACCAATGAAACTGATCAGGATTCTGCCGCACCTTTGCCGCAGGGCCGTTTTGAGCAGAAGCCGGTTTGTTTATTCCATGCTTCTACTCATCATTCTGTCTGCATTCGGATGCAGGGGCAATGGCTTAAGGGTTGAGCAAAAGGGAGAAATGGTGATGTACAGCCTGACCTCTCGGATCCCGGGTTTTGATCCGGTGAGGGCAGGGGATGTATCCTCCTCGCGCGCAATCAGCAAAATTTACGAGGGATTGCTTCAATATTCCTACTTGGTCCGACCCTATCAGCTTGAGCCGAATCTTGCCGCTTCAATGCCGGAGGTATCTACTGACGGTCTAACGTATACGTTCAGAATTCGAAAGAATATATTTTTCCAAGATGATCCGTGTTTTGTGGAAACCGGAGGCAAGGGACGGGAGCTGACTGCCCAGGATTTTGTGTATTCCATAAAGCGTGTTGCAGACCTGAAAAACGAATCCTCAGGCTACTGGGCTTTTCGCGACAAAATCCGGGGACTTGATAAATTCAGAGAAGCTTCCAGGGGGCGCAATCCTACAGACTACTCTATCGAGGTCGAAGGCCTCCAGGCTGAAGACCGTTACACCCTCAGGATTACGTTGAAACATTCTTATCCCCAGCTTCTATGGGTTCTTGCCATGCACTACGCCTTCGCTGTTCCGCGGGAAGCTGTAGAATATTATGAAGACAAATTTCTCAACAACCCGGTGGGAACGGGACCCTATGTTTTGAAAAACTGGCGGAGGAATTACCGCGTTGAATTTGTACGCAATCCGAAATGGAAAGAGACCGGCAGGGTTGAAAAATATCCGGACGAAGGCGAGCCTGGCGCGGATAAGAAAGGTCTCCTTGTCGATGCAGGCAAGCCAATTCCTTTTATCGACAGGATCGTTCAGTATGTAATTGACGATGGTTCAACTGCATGGCTTAAATTCGTCACCGGCGACATTGAATCTTCCGGAATCAGCCGCAATAACTGGGATGCAGTTATTACACAGGATCGCAATTTGACCGGCACTCTGAGGAAGAAAGGCATCCGGCTGTACAAATCTCCTACACTTGACGTTTTTTATATCGGCTTTAACATGGACGATCCGGTTGTAGGAAGCAGTTCAGATCCTGCAACTGATGCCAGGCGCCGAAAACTCAGGCAGGCGTTAACATGTGCTTTCAACAGTGAAACTTGGATCCAGTTTTATAACAACCGCATCATACGGGCCAAAGGTCCTATACCACCCGGCGTCCAAGGACGGCTAGATGAACCCAGCCCCTTTCCTTTCAACCTGGAACTTGCAAAAAAGTTGCTTGCAGAAGCCGGGTATCCTGAGGGTCTTGACAGTGATACAGGCGAGCGGCTCCGGCTGACCATCGAGTTGGGCAGCGCTGCGGACCCTGAGACCCGCGAGTCCGTGGAGCTTCTCGTCGATTTCTTCAGTGAAATTGGAGTTATCTTAGAAGCAAGCTATAACCACTGGCCGGAATTTCTCGAAAAGCTCAACAGGCGACAGTGCCAGTTGTATCGGCTTGGATGGATAGCTGATTATCCTGACGCTCAGAATTTTCTCCAGCTTTTCTATGGCCCAAACAGTTCGCCCGGCCCTAACCATAGCAACTACAGCTCCTCGAAATTAGATGCATTGTACAGGAAAATCGCCACGATGCCTGACTCGTCCGAGAGAACCAGGCTTTACAAGGAGATGTCCCGGATAGTTGTAAAGGACTGTCCGTGGATTTTCATGCATCACCCGATGTCGTACGGATTAATTCATTCATGGCTCAAGAATTATAAGCCGCATGATTTTCCTTACGGGATGGAAAAGTATTACCGGATAGATATTGAGGCAAGGACAAAGTGGCGCCATACATACGGACAGATGCACTGGCGCGAGAGCGCTCGCTCAGAATAGCCATAGAAAGAACGCGGGGTATTTATGCTGCGTTATGCACTTAAAAGAATTCTTTATATGATTCCGACTGTTTTCGGGGTTATATTGATCACGTTTATGCTGTTCAACGTTGCAGGAGGCAGTCCCGGCGCTGCAAAGTTGGGAAAGAATGTTACGGCCAAACGCCTTGAGGAATTCGACGAACGCAGAGGGTACAATAAGCCGCTCTTTATGGGTTTGTGGGCGACGACACGGGCATACGAGGATAGCCGGTTCGAACAGCATCAGGGTAACTGGAAAATGGTCAAAGGCGTTGAACACAAAAGAAACGAAGGCATTATTACTATGGACGGAGAGGGTGAATTCGCTATTCCTCTGAATTTCAACCTGCACACCAACGAAACATTCAAATGGGAAATCCGCTATCGCATGTCAGAAGATTCATCTGGCTCATTCGTGGTAGAGGACAGAAACGGTGTAATTGATGAGACGCCCCTGGAACCTGGCGGCTGGCGAGAACTGGAGACTACCTTCAAGACAGGGCCAGACACTGACGACTTTGCCTCAATATTTAAAGTTGAGTCGGGAAGAGTAAATATCCAAGCCATCCGTTTGAGGCGGCGGATGAATCATATGTTCGACTCCCAACTGACGTTCTATCTGAACCAGATTATTCACCTTGATTTCGGCGAATCTCACTCTACTAATCAGAAAGTGACAACCATGCTGAAAGACGGTATTCTGCCATCGCTTGCCCTGACTGTTCCGATATTTGTTGTTGGACTTATCCTTGCCATCACCCTTGCGCTTATTTGTGCTTTCTTCCGGAATTCGCTTATTGATAGGTCTTTTGTGTTAATATCCGTTGTTCTTATGAGTGTCAATTACCTGGTATGGCTTGTACTCGGTCAATATCTACTGGGGTATCTTACCCGGTGGTTCCCTGTATGGGGATATCAGTCATTTTCTTATCTTATTCTGCCTTGCCTGTTAGGGGTTGTCCATGGGCTTGGATCAAGCCTGCGGTTTTACAGGACCGTGATGCTTGATGAGATGTACCAGGATTATGTTCGAACAGCATTTGCAAAGGGAGCAACAAAGCGCCGAGTGCTTTTCCGCCATGTTCTGCGTAATGCCATGATACCGATACTTACCAGTGTTATCATCACAATTCCTTATCTATACACCGGCAGCCTTTTGCTGGAGACATTTTTTGGAATACCGGGATTGGGAAGGATGTCCATAAATGCTCTGAACAGTTCGGATTTCGACGTAATTAGAGCGGTGGTTTTGCTTGGATCCTTTATTTACATTATTGCAAACCTGTTGACCGACCTGGGTTATGCCGTGGTAGATCCAAGAGTGAGGTTGAAATGATACCTTCAGAAAACAATAACTTCAAACAGGGCAAAGGCGCATGGCGCACAGCTTGCCTGAATATAAAAGGCCAGAAGCTTGCTGTAATCTCAATATGGATTATCGCTATTTTCTTTGCTGCGGCATTATACGGCGAGGTTCTTTATTGGCGGTACCACATTATGGACACGAAGTTTCCCTCTGCACTGCAACCGGTAAAGACCCTGCTGGTAAAGACACTGAATGCAGAAAAAGTAGCAGGCGAGCAGCCGCCTTATGATGCAAAGAACCTCGACGACGAATATCTGCCTCCTTCTCTTGAACATCCGATGGGCACGGACGGACTTGGAAGAGATGTAATGCACCGGCTTGTTCAAGGAGCCAGGATTGCTTTCAAAGTAGGTGTCATAACGTCAATTATTGCGATTCCCATAGGGGTACTACTCGGGTGTCTTGGTGGTTATTTCGGGGGTTGGATTGATGATCTGGTGGTATGGCTCTACTCGACGGTTGCCTCGATGCCGACATTACTTTTTGTTCTTGCAATATCAATGGTTGCCGGGAAAGGACTGCTTGGGGTGTACCTTGGAATAGGGCTCACTACGTGGGTCGGATTATGCCGTCTTATCAGGGGCGAAGTCATGAAGCACAAGGAACGAACTTATGTACGCGCCTGTCATGCTCTGGGAGTAGGGCCTTTTCGCACGATATTCAGACATATCCTTCCAAATGTTGCGCACATTATAATTATTACCTTTTCATTGAGATTTCCTTCGGCAATTGGTACTGAAGTAATAATGAGCTATCTTGGGATAGGAGTTCAGACAGAGCCTTCCTGGGGTATAATGATCGGCAGTTCCAGAATGAGATTGTGGCATGGTGTCTGGTGGGAGTTGACTTTTACCACGCTTGCCATATTTTTGGTGGTCCTTGCTTTCAACCTTCTGGGCGATGCGTTACGCGACGCACTTGATCCGCGCCTGAGACGACAGGCTGAAGGCGCTTGAGTTTGAAGAAAAACGGGGTGTGAATTTGCAGCAACCAAGCAACAATAAAAGCAAAGCGAACGTGCTGAACGGGGTCGATAATCCCAGTGACATCAAGAAACTGTCTGCAAGTGAGCTACAACCCCTTGCCGACGATGTGCGGGAGATGATTATAGATTGCGTCAGCCAGTCCGGTGGGCACCTTGCGGCAAGTCTTGGCGCCGTAGAACTAACGGTCGCGCTACTCAAAGCCTTTGACCCGCCCTCTGACAAGATTCTGTGGGATGTGAGTCACCAGACCTATGCGTATAAAATTCTTACAGGACGTAAGGAGAGGTTCTGCACAATTCGTCAGTATGGAGGACTTTCGGGTTTCCTTAAGCGTTCGGAGAGCGAATACGATGCATTTGGAGCGGGCCATGCTGGTACGGCCTTATCCGCTGCACTGGGCATGGCCTATGCGCGGGATCTAAAGGGTAAAAAAGAACATATTGTTGCGGTAGTGGGCGATGGATCTGCTGGGTGCGGTATTACGTTTGAGGCCCTGAACAACCTTGCCGCGGCGACTAGACGGATAATAGTTGTCCTCAATGACAACGAAATGTCTATTGGCGCAAATGTGGGTTCAGTGTCATGCCACCTCGGGTCTTTATTGGCTAATCCAAGATACAACACCTACAAGAGTTCTGTTGAAACCATTGCCGGAAAAATGCATCTGAACTGGCTCAGATCCAGTTACTACCGTATTGAGGCAGCGATTAAGAGCCTTTTTCTCAGGAGCGTGATTTTCGAGGAGTTCGGCTTGCGGTATGTCGGGCCGATTAATGGACACAACATTCCTGCTATGCTCGATGCGCTTGCCGTTGCAAAGAATTCGAAGCAACCTATTTTGCTTCATGTTGCTACTCAGAAAGGAAAAGGCTACTCCTTTGCAGAAGCCAGGCCCGACCACTGGCACGGCACCGGAAAATTTGATATTGAGTCAGGAAAGGCAACCGAAAACAAGCCTGGCGGATATTCTGCATGTTTCGGCAAGTCGCTTACTTCAATTGCCGAACAGGATAAAAAGGTCGTTGCAATTACAGCGGCAATGCAGGATGGAACCGGTTTGACTTCTTTTGCAATGCGATTCCCGGAACGTTTCTTTGATGTCGGCATAGCAGAGGAACACGGCGCCGTGTTTGCAGCGGGCCTTGCCGCCGCGGGTCTTAAACCGGTGTTTGCGGTATATTCCACCTTTTTTCAGCGTTGCATAGATCCTCTTGTGCACGATATCTGTCTACAGAACCTGCCTGTTGTTTTCTGTCTTGATCGGGCCGGTGTTGTCGGACCTGACGGACCAACACACCATGGTATGTTTGACCTTTCCATGGTGTGTTCAATACCGGACCTGACAATAATGCAGCCTGGCGACGAGCTTGAACTTGGTAACATGCTCTATACTGCGCTTCAAATGAATGCCCCGGTTGTTATCCGTTATCCGAAAGGCGGCAAAGATGTTGTCATGCCGCGGGAGCACAGGAAAATAGATATTGGCAAAGCTCTGGTGGTCAGGGATTCCGTTGATGGCAAGGCAGAAAAAGCTGTTTGGTTCTGGGCGCTCGGCGATATGGTTGAAATAGCGCAAGAATGCGCGGCGCTAATTGAACAATCCGGCATATCCGCAGGTATTGTTAATGCGCGTTTTGTCAGACCTCTGGATTGTGATCTACTTAAACAACATTGCGGGAACAGTGATGCAATTGTAACGCTTGAAAACGGTGCTGCACTCGGCGGTTTCGGTTCGCTTGTTGAGTCGGAAGTTCATGCTTTTAATTCTTCCCTGCCGGTTATACGGGTGGGATGGCCGGACAGATTCATCGAACATGGAAAGAATCCCAACCTGATGAGGGATGCCGGAATAACTGTCGAGTCCATTTGCGCGAGGGTCATGTCGGCTCTCGGCAAAAGTGGAGGTTAGACTTTATTGCTACTATGCAAAAGGAACGTTTAGATAGACTGGTTGTTGCCCGTGGTCTTGTTGACAGCCGTGAAAAAGCCCGGCGTATTATTCTCGCAGGGGAAGTGCTTATAGACGGTCATGTCTATAGTAAGCCGGGCATACGCATAGATAGCAATGCCAAAATCACAACTAAGAAGAAACCCCGTTTTGTAGGCAGAGGAGGCGAAAAACTTGAGGGCGCATTCAGATATTTCAACCTTAATATTAACGGCAGGGTATGCATGGATGTCGGGTCTTCGACCGGCGGTTTTACTGACTGCATGCTACAGCATGGAGCCGCAAGGGTCTACTGCATTGATGCGGGCAAAGGCCAGTTGGACTGGAAATTGAGAAATGATAACCGTGTTGTAGTGATGGAAAAAGTCAATGCCCGGTATCTTGAGCCCGAAGATCTTCCGGAGAAACCTTGTTTCGGAACCATTGACGTGTCTTTCATCTCGTTGACTAAGGTGCTGCCGGCTGTTATAAACGTGCTTTCTCCGGGCACGGAAATGGTATTACTGATTAAGCCTCAGTTTGAAGCCAGGCGCGAGGAAGTTGCAAGAGGAGGGGTAATACGGGATCCGGAAGTCCGGAAAAGGGCTGTAGATAAAGTGCGGGACTTCGGGTCGGGGCAACTGAAGCTTGATTTTGCCGGGGTCAAAGAATCGCCTCTGCGCGGTCCTGCCGGGAACATCGAATATCTGGCGTACTGTAGAACTCCTCGCAACTTGAGGAACAGTCACGCCTAACCAGGGAAAGAACTCATGAGAAATCTTGGAGTAATAGCCAACACAAATAAGAAAGACGCACGACATATTTTAAGTCGGCTTTCCGCGAAAGCTGAAGAACTCGGCATATCTCTTTTTGCTAATAAAGAGACTGGCGCACTTGTCGAATGCTGCAATGTTGTGGACGTTGATACGATGTGTAGCAGAGCTGATGCAGTGTTGGCGCTCGGGGGCGACGGGACAGTGCTCCGCACAGTGCGGCTTTTGTCCGGTTGCGACATACCAGTGATGGGCATTAACATGGGGGGACTTGGCTTTCTTACGAGTGTTTCCCAGACACAGCTGGAAAAAGCTATACAATGTATTGCAAGCGACAGCTACTTTATCAGTTCACGTTCTGTTATCAAATGTACAGTCCGGAGCAATGGCGAAAAGCAGACCCAATACCGGGCTCTCAATGACGTAGTCATTGCCACAGGCGGATCCATGAGAGTGGTGAATCTTGATGTTTCTGTTAACGGTGAAAGCGTAACATCATATATCTGTGACGGACTGATAATTTCAACGCCTACGGGCAGTACAGGCCATGCCCTTTCTGCAGGAGGGCCTATTGTAATTCCTGAAACACAGTCTTTTGTTATTTCGCTTATATGTCCACACACCCTTAGTTCAAGGCCATTGCTGGTGCCCGAGACCAGCACAATCACCGTACGGGTAGCAGAATCTAACGATGATACTCCCTTATCCATTGATGGCCAGGTTGGACAGTCCCTTACGAAAGGCGACAGCATAGAGGCACAACGCGCCCCTGAGACAGTCAGGTTCCTGCACCTGCCCGGCTACAGTTATTTTTCGGTGCTTCGCCGGAAATTAAACTGGAGCGGTAGAAATCTATAAAAATTTAATCTGCTTCAATCTTTCAGGGAAAAAGGCAAAAGCGCGGAACAGGGTCAGTGTTTTACAGTCTCTTCGAACGTGTCCGGATGTGCTCTGAGAGCGGCTTCATAAACCTTGCGAACAGGCGTTTGCTGTTCTCTTGCGATTCGCACACAGTCTTCGTATTCCGGTGACCACGTAACATCTTCGCCATGCAGGGCGCCAATCTTTATCTTGACCGGACCGTATCGGGTTTGAACCTCATGCGAGCGCCTGGGCAGCGTGGTTCTGCTGACTCCGTATTCACGAATCCCGAAAGTTGTTGTTTCCCTGAAAATCAGTTCCTTTATACAGGTTTGGTCCTCAGGCCTTGCAAGAACCGAAAGCAGTGTTCCCGGACGGTGTTTTTTCATCTGTGCGGCTGTGAAAAACACTTCCAGGGCTCCGGCTTCAAATAGCCTGGATGCCAGTGAGCCGAGCAATTCAGGAATCGTATCGTCAATATTGGATTCCAGCACAATACAGTAGTCCGATAGTTCATGCGGTTTGTTTGAGGCGCTCAAAAGCGAAATCCGCAAAAGGTTCGGACGCGCAGAGAGCTTTTTGGAACCGAATCCATGCCCGATTTTACTGATAGTTGCTGCACAGTCCGCAGGTGGCAGAAGCTCCTCCCATGTAGCCAACAGGGCTGCTCCTGTTGGGGTAACCAGTTCGGTGTTCTCTTCTGTCCGGACAATCTGATGATTCCGAAGCAGAAGGCAAGTGGCTGGGACCGGCACAGGCAGAAGGCCATGTGCAGCCGGTATTGTTCCCCGGCCGACGGGAAGCGGGCCGACTGTTACGCTCTCTATTTTCAGACTCTCAATACAGAAACACGAGCCGACAATATCGATGATTGAATCGGCCGCCCCTACTTCGTGAAATACCACTTTATCCAGCGTTGTGTTGTGTACGGACGCTTCAGCTTCAGCCAGTTTACGGAATGCTTGAACGCTTTGATCCTTGACTTTCGACGCAATATCAGACTTTTCAAGGATCTTCTGAATATCCGGGAAAGTCCGGTGGTGGTGATGACCGTGGTGATCGATTGTGATTTCCAGACCTGTCCCGTGCAGTCCATTCTGCTCAACCTTGCGTGGAATGAGTTCAAAGTGTTCGATATCAAGCTGTTTCAGGGTGGATATCAGATCTTCGATGTTCACGCCAAGGTCAAGAAAAGCGGAGAGAATCATGTCTCCGCTGGCGCCGCCAACGCTATCAAACCTGGCTGTATTCCGAGTGTTACTCATCAGTTTTTTGCTTTCCGACAGCAGTCCGGTTGATAATCGCCGCCGCTGCGCCTCCTCCAAAACCGTTATCGATATTTACAACACTGATTCCCGGAACACATGAGTTGATCATAGTGAGCAATGCGGCAACGCCCTTGAATCCGGCTCCGTAGCCAACGCTTGTTGGCACTGCAATGACCGGCTTGTTAATCAGTCCTCCTACAACAGAAGCAAGCGCTCCTTCCATTCCGGCTACCACTACAACCGCGTTGGATTGATTAAGCATATCCACATGATTCATGACACGGTGCAGTCCGGCGACGCCAACATCGAAAATCTTTTTGACCCGCGCGCCCATTCGCGCGGCAGTAAGCGCGGCTTCCTCGGCTACATTGATATCAGAGG